>JANNDT010000039.1:0-3630 GCA_031387905.1 Deltaproteobacteria bacterium | reverse complement strand
CATTTGTGGTGGCGCGTCTTCGGGTGAGAAGGCGCGGCATTGTGTTGGGCCGCGCCTGCGCTTTTACCTCGCTGCCGCAGCCCCCGCCCCCTCCGCGCGCTAGCGGCATTCTGCTCGGGCGCGGAGTGCAGCATCGGGATTGGGAGGAGAGGCGCGGCGTCGATTGCGGCGCGCACTTCGGGCGCGGTTGCTTCGGCGCGGGGGCTGAAGCGGGCGGCGATTTGGCCGTCTTTGTTGACGACGAACTTCGCGAAGTTCCAGCCGATGTCGCCGGGGCCGTCGGGCTTCGTCGCCTCTGAAGTCAGCCAAGCGTAAAGCGGCGCGCGGGCGGCGCCGTTGACGTCGAGTTTCGCGAACATTGGGAATGTGACGCCGTATTTCGTGGAGCAGAACTGCTGGAT
This sequence comes from Deltaproteobacteria bacterium, assembly GCA_031387905.1. Taxonomy (GTDB): domain Bacteria; phylum Myxococcota_A; class UBA9160; order UBA9160; family UBA6930; genus VGRF01. The sequence continues at coordinate 3,229 of JANNDT010000039.1, read as the reverse complement.
GTCGGCCTCGCTGGCGGGTTCCTGGCCGGCGAATTGGTTGCACGGAAAGCCGAGCACTTCGAAGCCGCGTGCTTTGTACTCGTCGTAGAGGGATTGCATACCGGCGTAGTGCGGCGTGAGCCCGCACTTCGAGGCGACGTTTACGACGAGCAACACTTTGCCTTTGTAGTCGGCGAGAGATTGCTGCGCGCCGTCGATGGTCTTGTGGGTGAAGTCGTGGATGGAGTTGGGCATGTGAGTCTCCTTGGGTGGGGACGCAGGTTATCGCGGCCGCGATTCGAGCGGCGGGGTGGAGTAGGGTCGGCGCTCGATGCCTCGCCGCGAACCGCAACTCGAAGCGCGCTCGCACACGCTGCGGCAAGACCTCTCGCTCGCGCTGCGTGCGGGGCCGGCGACGGCGCGCGATCTCTCGAAGGCGGTGGGCGCCTCGGAGAAGGACGTGCTCGATCATCTCGTGCATCTCGCGAAATCGGCGAAGTCGCGGGATGAAGAGCTGGTGATTACGGCGACGGAGTGCCGCGACTGCGGCTTCGTGTTCTCGCGCCGCGAAAAGCTGTCGCGGCCTTCGCGCTGCGCTCGCTGTAGCGGGAGCCGCCTGACGCTGCCGGAGTTCGCGATTCGCGCGCGCGGGGTCCGGCGGTGAAGCTCTACACCACCGCGCCTCTCGAAGATCCGCGCAGCGCGCGCACGCTCTACGCCGAGCTCGAGGCGATCGGCTACGACGGCGCGTTCAGCTTCGAGGCGAAGCACGATCCGTTCTTGCCGCTGGCGGTGGCGGCTGAGCACACCACGCGGCTGCGGCTCGGCACCGCGGTAGCGATCGCGTTTGCGCGCAACCCGATGAACCTCGCCAACCTCGCGTGGGGCATGCAGCTGCTCTCGGGAGGGCGCTTCCTGTTAGGGCTCGGCACGCAGGTGAAGCCGCACATCGAGCGGCGCTTCTCGATGCCGTGGTCGCAGCCAGCCGCGCGCATGCGCGAGATCGTGCTCGCGCTGCGCGCGATCTTCGAGGCGTGGCAGAACGGAGCGAACCTCGACTTTCGCGGCGAGCACTATCGCCACAGCTTGATGATTCCCGCGTTCAATCCGGGCCCGAGCCCGTTCGGGCCGCCGCCGGTGTTTGTGGGCGGCTTCGGGCCGCGCATGTGCGAGGTGGCGGGAGAAACGGCCGACGGCTTCATCGCGCACCCATTCAACACGCGAGAGTCCCTAGTAAGGCTCGTGATGCCCGCGCTCGAACGCGGGCTCGCGAAGAGCGGCCGCAAGCGGGCCCAGCTCGAGGTGATCTGCGCGACGTTGATCGTCACCGCGGACGACGAGCGCGAGTTCGCGCGCGTGGCGACCGCTGCGAAGAAGCAGCTCGCGTTCTACGGCTCGACGCCGGCGTATCGCCAGACGCTCGAAGTACACGGCTGGGGCGCGCTGCACGGCGAGCTGAATCGACTCTCGAAGCTCGGGCGCTGGGACGAGATGGCGGGCCTTGTTACGGACGACGTGCTCGAGACCGTCGCCGTGGTCGGCCCGCGCCGAGAGATCGCCGCGAAGTTACGCGCGCGCCTCGCGGGCATCGCGGACGGGGCGAGCCTCACGCACAACCGTGCGCCCGATGCCGCGCACTGGGCGGACGTGGTGGCGGAGATGAAGCGCGGGGAGTGAGCGCGCGCGTGCGCGTCAGCCCGCCGCGCGCATGCCCTTTTGCACCAACTCATCGAGCTTCGAAGCGAAGCGCGAGCGGTCGCGGTCCGCGATCGGGCGGGGGCCGCCCGTGATCACGCCGGCGCCGCGCAGGTCGCTCTTCAGCGCGCGCGTCGCGAGCGCGCCGCCGATCATGTCTGCGCTGAACGGGCGGCCGTCGCTCCCTAACACCAGCGCCTGTTTGGCGAGGCAGCGCGCTGCCAGCGGGATGTCGGCGGTCACGACGACGTCGTTCGCCTGCACGTTCTCAGCGATCCAGTCGTCCGCGGCGTCGGGGCCTTCGTCGACGACGATCAGCTGCACGCCGAAGCCCGGCGGCACGTACATCGCCGAGTTCGCGACCAACGCGACCGGCGCGCCGTAGCGCGTGGCGACCACGTACACCTCGTCTTTCACTGGGCACGCGTCGCCGTCCACGAAAATCGCGATCACTCGGCTGGGCTCCTCTGTCGCAAAGCATTGTAGAGTGCGCCGCAACCAGGAGACACGCATGGCGGATGCAAAACTCGAATTGCCGGGCTGGATCGCGGAGCACCTGCGCAAGTATCGCGAGACGGACGGCGCCGACGGGCACATCTGGAACGGCGTGCCGTGCTTGTTATTGACCATGACCGGCCGCAAGAGCGGTGCATCGCTCACGCTGCCGCTGATCTACGGGCGAGACGGCGATCGCGTCGTGATCGTGGCCTCGCGGGGCGGCGCGCCGGACCACCCGGCTTGGTACAAGAACCTCGCCGCGCAGCCGCGCGTCTCGCTGCAGATCGCGGCCGAGAAGTTCGACGCGCGGGCGCGCACAGCCGCCGGCGAAGAGCGCGCGCGGCTCTGGCAGCTGATGGCGAAGATCTGGCCCGCGTACGAGGAATATCGCGTGAAGGCGACGACGCGCGAGATTCCCGTGGTGGTGCTGGAGCGGGCCTAACTACGCGTGAACGAGGGGCCGCCGGTTCGCCCACGGCCGGGCCTCTTCGAGTTGCGACGCGACGCGGATCAGCACGTCCTCGCGCCCGAAAGCGGCGGTGAGTTGCACGCCGATCGGCAGGCCGTCCGCGCTCCAGTGCAGCGGCAGCGAGATCGAGGGCTGGCCTGTTACGTCGAACGGCATGGTGAACTGCGTGAGCACGCCGAGCCGGCCGAGCAACTCGGGAAACGGCACGAGCGGCGCGAGGTAGCCGAGTCTCGGCGGCGGCGCGGGGCTGGTCGGCGTGACGAGCACGTCGAAATCGCGGCCCCAGTGCACGGCGACTTCCCGCGCCCAGCTGAAGGCGGCCTCGGCCTGCTTCACATACTCGACAGCGCTGGTGGCGCGACCTTGTTCAGCCATCGCCCAGTTGAGCGGCTCGACGTCCTCGGGGCCGATCTTCTCCCCCAATAACTCGGACCAGCGGTCGAGCTCGCGCGCAACGGCGGCTCCGATCCAGGGGCCGATTTGCTGCGCGTCCAGCGCCGGCACCCGCGCTGGATCCACGCGATGACCGAGCTCGGCGAGCAGTCTCGCCGTGCGCTCCACCGCAGCCGCGCACTCGGGGTGGCTCGT
>JANNDT010000034.1:0-2508 GCA_031387905.1 Deltaproteobacteria bacterium | reverse complement strand
TGTCAGCTCGATGCGCTCTTCGCCCTCGGGCCGCTCGAGCAGCACAGTGGCTCTGCCTGCGATTACGTGGAGCAGTTCGTCTCCATCCATGTGCCGCTCGCCCGCATGCGGCGCGGGGCGCTCCATGAGGGCGACGCCGATCGAGAGCCCATCGATGCGCGGCGGCGGCCGCGTGCTCGCGAGCAGCGAGATGGCGCCGTCGCGATCGAAGCCCACGCTCTGTACGGCGAGATCGAAGAGAGCGGTGGTTGGCATCGCGAACTCCGATGTGACGCGCGCAGCATACGCCCGTGGTAGGGGTCGCGGGCAAGGCGAAGCGCGGCGCGCCGTGCTAGCGAAGCCCGCTGGGGCCACCGCGAAACGAATGAGGAGAGTCCGCATTGCTCAAGCAGCTCGAACATCCGCAGTGGGTGCGGCGGCTCAATCTGTTCGGGCCGTCGGTTGGCGACCCGCGCCACGTCGTCTCGATCGATGCCGATGAACTCGTCGCGCTCGCGCGCAAGACGACGGGGCTCGATGATTTCGGCGACCCGGGCTGGGAGCCGGGCTACCGCGTCTTGCTGAGCGCGCTCGAGAGCGAAGCGCGACTCCACTTGTTGGGGCGCGTGCTCACGCGCGCCGAAGTCCTGCGCGTGCTGCAGACGAAGCTGCGGCTCGCGCGCGCGTGGAGTGAGCGGCCCGAGATTTTGCGCGAGCCCATCGCGGCGCCGCTGTTCGTGCTCGGCCCACCGCGCTCGGGCACCACGATTCTGCTCGAACTGCTCGCGCTCGATCCGAGTTTGCGCGCGCCGCTCGCGTGGGAGGCGGCGCATCCGCTGCCGCTGCTGGCGGACCCGGCGCACGACGTTGCGCATCGCAAGGAACTCGCCGAGAGCGAGCACGAGCTGTGGGCGGAGATCGCGCCCGAGTTCATGGCGATGCACGAGCTGCGGCACGATCTGCCGTGCGAGTGCGTGCACTTCACGCAGGTGGATTTCGCGGGCCCCTACTGGTCGATGCAGTACGACGCGCCGAGTCACTTGCAGTGGAGACTCGCGACGTCTGGCCTCGATGCGCGCTTCTACGCTGGGCATCGGCGCTTCCTACAAACCCTCCAGCACGGCGGGCCGCCTAAGCGCTGGCTGCTCAAATCGCCAGGACATCTCTCGACGCTTCAGGCGCTGTTCGGCGAGTACCCCGATGCGCGCGTGATTCACACCCACCGCGATCCCACCAAGTTCGTCGGTTCCGTCGCGAACCTGATGGCCACGCTGCGCTTCATGCGCAGCGATGCCGTGGATGTCGCGCAGCAAGGCCAGATCGCGTTCGGCACGTTCAAATATTTGCTCGAACTCGGCATCCAGCTGCGCACGAGCGGCGCGCTGCCGGCGGCGCAGATCGTCGATTCGCACTACCTCGACCTAATGAGCGATCCGGTGGCGAAGCTGCGCCGCATCTACGAGCAGCTCGCGCTCGCCTGGCCGAACGAGCACGACCAGCGCATTCGCACGTACTTGCGCGACAAGCCGAGAGCGAAGTTCGGCGCGCACACGTATCGCTACGAAGAGCTCGGGCTCGACGTGAACGTCGTGCGCGAGCAGTTCGCGCCGTACGTCGAGCACTACGGCATTCGCGCAGAGAACTGAGCACGCGGCCCTTCGCCGCCGCGACTGGAGATGACCCGTGGCCGAGATCGCGAGCGAATCCCGGAACGCGTTGCGCGAGCTGATCGCGACGCTGCAAGAAGTCGATCAGCGCTTCCTTTCCGCCGAGTGGAACCTGATGAGCGGCGCCGACGTGGGCGAGGCTACGCGCGCGCTGATGCACCTGCTGCAAGGCGGCCTCGCGCTCCAGTTCGAGCGCTCGCCCGAGCGCCCGGCGTTTCGCCGCATCGTCACGCCCACGCGCAAGTTCACGGGCGACAACGCCGACGCGATCTATTACGACGCGCCAGTCTCCGGCGACTACGCCTACCGTGTTCGCGGGAAGCTTGCTGGCGCTGTCTATGTCTCGATCACGATCGAAGCGGGCGCCCCCGACGGCGGCCTGCGCGGCCGCACCGCTGGGATCATCAACGACTCGCAGTTCGAGGTCGCCGCGGACGGTTCGTTCGAGCTCACGCTCGGCGGCCCCGAACTCGCGCGTAACTGGTTGCCGCTGCCCGTCGATGCCTACGCGCTCACCACGCGCCACTACTTCGAGGAGAGACACTGCGTCGCGGCGGACGCGTCGCGCGTGATCCCGCTCGCCATCGAGGTGATTGGGGATTCACCCGTGCCCGCGGCGCCGACGGATGCCTCGATCGCGAACGGGATCCGCCGCGTGATCGGCTTCGTGCGCGGCCGCTCGCTCGAGATGCCGCCGCTCGCGAACCGCGAGCAGCCGGCTTTCGTGTCGCGCATCCCCAATCAGTTCCCGAAGCCCGCGAAGCCCGGCGCGATGGGGCTGGCTGCCTTCGACGCCGCCTACTCGATGGCGCCCTACGTGATCGGCCCCGATCAGGCGCTCGTGATTACGGCGCGCTGGCCG
>JANNDT010000019.1:0-5896 GCA_031387905.1 Deltaproteobacteria bacterium | reverse complement strand
CTTCGCGCAGCCCGGCCATTTCGATCCGCACGCTCGCGCTGCACGGCGCGTTTGCGCCCGCGAGCCGCGTGCCGCCGCCCGTAATCAGTGCGCTCACGCCCGCGCGCGATAGCGCCGCCAGCGCCGCCGCGCATTCCTCGGCGCTGCGCGGGCGCAGTGTCGCCACGAGCGCCGCGCCTTCGAGCGCGAGCGGCGCGTGGCGTTCGAGCGGCGCACCCAGCTCGCGCGCGAGCTGCTCGAGCGCGGCGCTCATCCCGGCGCTCTCACTCGAATGCGACGCGGTCGTAGCCGCGCGCCTTCGGGTTCGATTCGGCGCAGAAGCGCGTCGTTGGGAAGATTTTGCCGGGGTTGCACATGCGCTCTGGGTCGAAGGCATCGCGAAGCAGCGCCATCGCCGCGAGGTCGGCCTCGCTGAACACGAGCGAAATGTACTCGCGCTTCTCGAGCCCAATGCCGTGCTCGCCACTGATTACGCCGCCCGCCTCGACACACACGCGCAGGATCTCTTCGCCGGCTTTGATCACGCGTGCGAGTTCGTCCGCATCGCGCCGGTCGAACGAAATGTTGGGGTGGAGATTGCCGTCGCCGGCGTGGAAGACGTTCGAGAGGCGCAGCCCGTACTTGTCGCCGATCGCGCAGACTCGCTCGAGGATTTCGGGCAGCTTCGCGCGCGGCACCACGGCGTCGTGCACGTACAAATCCGGCGCGAGCCGCCCCATCGCGCCGAACGCGCCTTTGCGCGCGCGCCAGAAGCGCTGGCGCTCGGCGGCGTCGCGCGCCACCGCGACTTCGCGGGCGCCCGCGTCGGCGCAGTGTGCCCGCGCGCGCTCGACCTGCGCGGCCACCGCGGCGCTCGGGCCATCGAGCTCGACGATCAGGATCGCGCCCGCATCGGTCGGCATGCCCGCGGCGTAGACGCTCGCTTCGACCGCGCGAATCGTGCGCTGGTCGACGATCTCGAGCGCGCTGGGCACGAGCCCACTCTTGATGATCGCGCCGACCGCCCGGCACGCGGAGACGACGTCCGGAAAGATCCCGAGCAGCGTCTCGACGCGCTCCGGCTGCGGCATCAGCCTCAGCGTGATCTCCGTAACAATCCCGAGCGTGCCTTCGCTGCCGACGAACGCGCCCAGCAGATCGAGCCCGCTCGCGAAGCCGCTGGCGTTGCCGAGCCGCACGCTCGAGCCGTCCGGCAGCACGACCTCGAGCGCGAGCACGTGGTTCGTGGTGGTGCCGTACTTCAGCGTGTGCGGGCCGCCGGAGTTCTCGGCGACGTTGCCGCCGAGCGTGCAGGACTGCTGGCTCGAAGGATCGGGCGCGTAGAAGAGGCCGTGCTTTGCAACCGCTCTCGAGAGATCCGCGTTCACGACGCCGGGCTGCACCACCGCGATGCGGTTGTCAGGGTCTACGCGCAGCACGCGGTTCATGCGCGCGCACTCGATCACGATGCCGCCGTGGCAGGCGACCGCGCCGCCCGAGAGCCCCGTGCCCGCGCCGCGCGGCACGAACGGGACTCCGTGCTTCCGGCACGCGCGCACGACGCGCTGCACCTCGCTCGTGGTGCGCGGCAACGCGACCGCACTCGGGCGCGCCGTGTGGTGCGTGAGGCCATCGGCCTCGTACACGAACAACTCTTCGGGCCGAGCGAGCACGCCGCCCGCGCCGAGAATCGCGCGCAGCTCCGCAACTAGCGCGCTCACCGAGTGCCCGGCCTAAGCGAGCCCGAGGCGCTCGAGGTCGTCCTCGTCGAGCCCCAAGTAGTGGCCGATCTCGTGCTTCACCGTGATCTGGATCTGCTCGACGAGCTCGGCGTGGGTGCGGCACACCTTTTCGAGGTTCTTCTTGAACAGGATCACGCGGTCGATGTCGCGCGCCTGGGCCGTAACAGCCGCCTCGGTGCGCGGCACGCCGATGAAGATTCCGAGAATCTGCGGCGAGACGTTCTCCTCGGAGAGCAACTCGCCCTCCGGGAAATCGCGCACCAGCACCGGCATGTGCTCGACGTACTCGCGGATCGAGCGCGGCAGGTCCGAGAGCGCCTCGGCGGTGATGCGCTCGAACGTCTCGTTGTCGACGGCGACGGGCAGCGGGTAGTGATCGGCATCGAGCGCGTTCGACTGCTGGAAGGCGCGGCGCGCGTCGTCCTCGCGACCTAAGCGCTCGAGCACGAGGCCGAGGTGATAGACCGCGTGCGCGGACTCGGGGTCCATCGCGACGGCGCGCTCGAGGTGCTTGCGCGCCTCTTCGAAGCGGCCGAGCTCGAAGCTGAGTTGGCCCTCGAAGGCGCGGTAGACCGCGATCTCGCCGGACTTCTGGATGGCGCGGCGCGCCAAGAACAGCGCGCCCTCGAGATCGTCGAGGTAGAAGAGCGCCTTCGACTTCAAATAATAAATCTCGGCTTCCGTGCCGCGATCGGGCTTCGGCAGTTCCGCAGCGCCCGAGAGCAGCCGGTCGCAGAGCGCCATCGCCTGCTCGTGCTCGCCCACTTCCTCGATCAGCAGCTCCGCGCGATTCAGGTGGGCGGTCAGGAACTTCGGGTCCGCCATCACTGCGAGCTCGAACTGATAGAGGGCTTCCTCGACGCGGCCTTCGTCCCAGAGAATCTCGCCGCGCCCGTTGTGGGCTTCGGCGCCGTTCGGGTGCGCCTTCAGCGCCTCGTCGAGCCAGGCCAGCGCTTCATCGGTGCGGCCGCCGTGGGAGGCTTCCATCGCCTGATCCAGGCAATCCCAGTAGCGATCGTTGTCCTTCATGGGGCGCCGCCTTGCTGCCTGGGTACGTCTCGGCCCGGCACTTGCCGGACTTGCGAAACGCGCGGCCACCTTAGCAGAGCGAGCTTTGCGGTTTCGGTTCAAAGGGTCCGACGGAAAGCCGAGCTAACCCGTCGGAATCGCGCGGGAAAATAAATTTTGGCCGGGCGGGCGGGGCCTCGATTCTCGGGCTTCTCCGACCCGCAGAAGCGGGCGCAAGCGTTTGGTCGGGCAGGCTTTCTACCTATGCTGGCCGCCTCGATTGCCGCTGCGCGCGGCGCCGACGTTGCGCAGCGCTGGGCGGGTGGATGAAGCTGCGCCGCTTCCAAGGAGGCTCCCGTGATCCTGCAAGGCAAGACGGTCGTGGTGTCTGGCGTCGGCCCCGGGCTCGGCGGCGCGGTGGCGCGCTGTGCGGCGCGCGACGGCGCGAACGTCGTCGTCGCCGCGCGCAACTTCTCGAAGCTCGAGGGCATCGCCAAGCGGCTCGACGCGAGCGGCGAGCGCGTCGCAGCGCACGGCTTCGACATAACAGATGCCAGCGCGTGCGACGGCCTCGTCGCGTTCGCCGAGCAGCGCTTCGGCTTCGTTGACGCGCTGATCCAGGTGGCCGCGTTCGACGCCGTCTTCGGCACGCTCGAGACGACGACGCCTGATGACTGGCGCAAAGTGATGGAAGTGAACGTGATCGGCACGACGCAGCTGTGCCGCAGCGTGGTGCCCGCGATGAAGCGGCGCGGCGGCGGCTCGATCGTGCTGATCGGCTCGCAGTCCTACAACCACCCGCCCGACACCGCGCAGCTCGCCTACGCCTCGTCCAAGGGCGCGCTGATGTCGGCGATGTTCCAGATGGCCGTCGAGCTCGGGCCCGCGAAGATTCGCGTGAACACCGTAATCCCCACCTGGATGTGGGGGCCGCCGGTGCAGAACTACGTGAAGTGGCAGGCCAAGGAACAAGGCGTGCCCGAAGACGCCGTGATCGCGCACATCGCGAAGCGCTTCCCGATGCGCGAGATCCCGCCCGACGACGATGTCGCCGAGGTCGCCGTGCTGTTCGCGAGCGATCGCACGCGCATGGTGACGGGGCAATATCTGCGCGTGGATGCGGGCGAAAAATTAGGCTGAGCGGTCAGTCAGCCGCGGGGAGCGCGAGCGCGGCCACGCAGCCGTTCTTGATCTGATCATCGAACACGCCCTCGGCCTGCGAGACGGACCGCGGCGAGCATGGGCGCGAACCTCGCGTGGGGGTCGCGGTTCGGATGTCCGCGCCGCGGGGGGCGTCACGCGCGCGTCAGGAGCGGCGGGAATGCAGTGCCGTCCAGCGCTCAGTCACGTCCCAGATCGCCGCCCAGTGTTCGATGTACGCGTTATCCAGCGGACGATTTGCGTCCAGCACAGACTCGATGTCGGCGAGATCCTTCGCGCGTCCCGCGATCAACTTGAAGACCACCACATCTTCCGGAGTCGGCACGCGAACGGTCAGCCCCTCAGCGAGTTCCTCGGGGCGCGAGCGACCGATCGCTTCGCGCTCGAAATCGGTGCCTGAAAACACGAGGTCGGCGATTCCGAACTCGGTATGGCGAACGCGCAGGAGCGATCCGTCTGGTGTCGCGCGAAAAGCTTCCCAGCCCGCAGATCGAAGCGCCGCCTCGATTCGCCCGAGCTCGACCCCAGTGCTCGAAATCAGGACATCCGTATCTCCGGTGAGGCGCGTCTCCGCGCGGTAGAGATTCGCCGCGAGCGCGCCGAACAACATCCACTCGATGCCGAGGAGATCGAGGATCCGCGCGAGCGACTCGAGCGCGCTACGCGCCATGCCGGCCGAGCGTACGGCGGCGCTCCAAGTAGTTCAGGTGAGAAGCGAGGTCTCCGTCGCCGCCTGGAATCCCCGGCTTCGCGAACCGCCCGAGGTTCCGCTCGATCCGTTCCATACGATCGAGCATTTCCCTGAGCGATGCCGGCGGATGCTCATCGCGAAGCAGCGCCCGGTTCGCTTCCCCGAGCCGACGCATGTGCTCGCGATCGGCCGCGCTCGCGCGCGGCGGCTTGCTCTCACTCATGCCCGCAGCTTACGCCTCCGCTTTCGCTACGCGAACCAGCGCCCGAGCCTCGTGCCGAACAGCAGCTTGATGAACTTCTGCATCTGATCTTCGGCCTTGCGCGTGTACGGGTAGCCGCCTTGGATCGGGCCCTTGCCTCTGCGATCCGCGAGGATCGGCTGCGCGTGGCAGTAGTTACGGAGCCCCTGCGCGCCGTTCACCGCGCCGACGCCGCTCGTCTTCACGCCGCCGAACGGCGCTTCCGGCACGGCGTAGGTCATCGCCATGTCGTTCACGCAGACGCCGCCGGTCTCGATGCGCTCCGCGAGGCGCATGCCTTTCGCGGTGTCGGTGGTCCACACGTTGCCGTTCAGGCCGTACTCGGAATCGTTCGCGAGCGCGAGCGCTTCTTCTTCGCTCGCGACGCGCTGAATCGCGACGATCGGACCGAAGGTTTCCTTCGTCATCAGGTCCATGCCGTGGTTCACATCCACGACCACGGTCGGCTCGTAGTAGAGCCCCTTCAATGCGGGATTGCGCCGGCCACCCACTAACACTCTGGCGCCCTTCGCTAGCGCGTCGTCCATGTGCGACTCGATGATCTGCAGCTGCTTGTCCCAGAACACGGCGCCCACGTCGAACTCGCCGCTGTCGCTCTGCCGCAGCTGTTTTGCGCCCGCTACGACTCTGCCGACGAACTCGTCGTAGACGTCGTTGACGACGTAGATGCGCTCGGTGCCGCAGCAATAATGCCCGGTGTTCATGCACGAGCCGAGCAGCGCGCCCTGGGCGGCGCGATCGAGATCCGCGTCCGCGCACACGATCATGGCGTCCTTGCCGCCGAGCTCGAGCGTGCACGGAATCAGGGCCCGCCCGCAGGCTTCCGCAACTTTGCGCCCGGTCGCGACGCTGCCGGTGAACGAGATCTTGTCGACGCCCGCTTCGATCAGCGCCGCGCCCGTCGCGCCGTCGCCTTGCAGCACCTGATACAGATCCGCCGGCCAGCCCGCGTCTTCGGTGAAGCGCTTCAGCAGCAGCGCGGAGAACGGCGTCACCTCGCTCGGCTTGTGCACCACGGCATTGCCGGCCACGACGGCTTGCACGAGCGGGTTT
>JANNDT010000018.1:0-6127 GCA_031387905.1 Deltaproteobacteria bacterium | reverse complement strand
CTCGCAGAAGCTCGCGCGCGTGATGGGGCCGTCGCGCGCGAAGCTGGTCTCGTTCACCGGCAACTTCGTGAGCGCGGACGAAGCCGAGCGCTGGGGCCTGCTCGCGCGCGTCGTGCCGAGCGCAGAGTTGATGCCGGCCTGCCGACAGCTCGCGAAGGACATGCTTTCGTGCGTGCCCGGGGCGGTCGAGGGCTACAAGCGCATGATCGACGAGGGTTACGCGATCAATTATGGAGATTCGCGCGCGCTCGAGGTGAGGCTCTCGAACGAGCACATCCGCTCGGTGTCCGCGAAGGACATCGCCGAGCGCCGCAGCAGCGTCGTCGCCCGCGGGCGCGCGCAGAGCCAGTAGCTACTCGCCGCGCTGAATCGAGAGCAGCGCCGGCAGCAAGAGCCCCTCTTCCGCCAGCACCGCGAGCGCATCGCGCGCGCGCGGCGAGAGCCGGCTCGCGTCGAGCGCGAACTTCAAGATCAACGGCGCGCTCGCTGTTGCGGATCCGGCAGCGAGCGCCATGGCCGCGACTGCAGGAGCCGACGCCACGAGCACGCCTTCTAGGCCCGCTTCCTTTTCATCAGCCTCGTCTGCGCCCGCATCGCGCAGCAGGTCGGCTTCCGGCAGCGGGGGCATTATGGAGTTCGGCAGAGACGCAGCCAGCGGATCGTCGCTGACCGGGAGAATCTCGAAGCCGTCCGTGTTGTCATCGAACAGGGCGGACTCGTCCGCCCTCCGCGCGTCGGTCGATTCGCTCGCAAGGGGCATCAGCTCGATCGGCTCGTCGTCGCTTGCGAACGACGGGGCCTCGAGTGAGAACTGCGTCGCGCGGTGGTTGTCTCCCGCCTCGGGCAGCGCGGGCGTCGGGCCGTTCACTTCGCTGCTGATCGGTTGATGATCGAGCACGAACGTCAACTCGAAGGACTCGATGCGCACGACATCGCCGACCGCGAGCACGCGTTGTTTGGTGCGCTGCCCGTTCACGTACACGCCGTTCACAGACCCGAGATCGCGCACCTCGAAGCCGCTCGGTACGCGCGAGAACAGCGCATGGCGGCGCGAGACGCCGGCGTCGGCGAGCACCACTTCGCATTCTGGCGCGCGTCCGGCGCACAGCTCGGCGCTTTCCCACGCGCACAGGGCGTGAAGCTTTCCGCCGCGCTGAACGATCAGCCCGGCGTAGAGCTGCGCGGCCGCTTCGGCCTCGGCAGTCGGCTCCGCGACGCGCGACATTTCGGCGGAAGGCTCAGCGCCGATCGGCGAACTCGCGCCAAAATCGAACAGCGCGGTGTGCTCGGGCGACGCTGCCGTCAACGGGTCGGTCTCCATTTCGCTCGAATCGCCAGCGGGCTCAGCCGACGCGGCGAGGTCTTCATCGCCAAACGCGAACACGCCGTCGGGATCCGGGGCCTCGGTCGCGGCGGGCGCATCGGGCAGAAGTTCCGCGGCCGGAAGTGACGCAGCGATGGGCGCGGGAGCTGTACTCTGCGCAGGCGAAGTGGCCGCGGGCGCGAAGTACGTCTGTGAAGCGTCCCAGGCGTCGCTGGCCTTCTTCACGGGCGCGCCCGCAATCTGAAGACCGGGCTGCAGCACGATGCGCAGCTCGTACTTACCGAGCTGGACCACGTCGTCGGGCGTGAGCGAAACGCTTCCGCAGATGCGTTCGCCGTTCAGCTGGGTGCCGTTCTCGCCGCCGAGATCTTCGAGCACGAAGCCGTCGCCTGCTTGGCGCAGCGTCGCGTGAAAGCGGCTGACGGCGAGGTTGTTGACGACGATGTCGTTCTCGCGCATGCGCCCGATGCGAAGCAGCGGCTGAGCGAACGCCACTTCGCTGAGCAAGCGACCCTTCAGCGAAAGCTGTACTCGGGGCGGTCCGGGCATGAATTCCTCGCGTGCAAGTGGAGCGGTCCTGCACGCGACTCTTCGCCGCTCGGCATTTCAAACTTGAACGGATCGCAGCGGAAGCAGCGGCCGCAGGCGTTCAAGCGTGCCGGGCGCGATCTCCGTCAACTGGACGCGATCGAAGCCGAGGCCCTCGAGATCGCAGAGCGCTTGGGCGACCGCGGGCGGTTCGCCCAGAAAGCGCGACAGGAAGCCGCTGCCGAAGGGGCTGCGGAGGGCGGCGGCTTGGCTCGCGGGCACGGCGCCGACCAACAGGAATGAGCCGATCGGGATGTCCTCGCGCACGCGGCGCACGCGCGCCACCGCGTCCCGCACGTCGGCCTCCGAGACCGCGCCGTATTTCGCGATGTCGAGTGCGCCGCCGCGCGTGGCAGACGCGTTCGGTTTCACCTCGATGCGGTCCACCCAGCGCGTGATCTCGCGCAGCGTGCGCGGGCCACCCGCGGAGCCGACCAGCAGCGGCGGCCGCGGCGCGAGGTCGGCGAGGCCTGGGTCGCCGAGGTCGATCTGGTAGTGCTCGCCTTGGAAGCGGCAGCGCCCGGTGTGCAGCAACTCGCGCACGACCTGCATCGCCTCGATGTAGCGCGACGCGCGCTCGGGGCCGGCCGGATAGCGCCAGCCAATCCGCGTTATCTCGTCCTCGACCCAGCCGGCGCCGAGACCCGCCTCGAAGCGGCCGCCGGCTGCGCGGTTGAGCGAGAGGCTCGCCTGCGCGAACTCGACCGGCGAGCGAAACAGATTGTTCGCGAACGACGAAGTGATCGGGATGCGCTGCGTCGCGCACGCCATCTCGGTGAGCACCACCCATAAGTGCGGGTAGGCGAGGCCCATCGTGATCAGGTGATCGCTCGCGGCGAGGCCGTGCCAGCCTTCTGCCTCGCGCGCCCGCGCCCAGTCGCCCGGCCGCTCGCTGCGGCCCGCATTGTAATTAGGGAAGAACTCCATCGGCGGCCGCCAGCCTCCGCTCCTGCTCAGCTCTCGTAACGAATCGCGGCGATCAGAACGGTGGCGTCGCCGCGCGGGCGGCGCACCGTCACCTCGTCGCCCGCGATGCGGCCCATCAGCGCGCGCCCGAGTGGCGATTCGATCGAGAGCAGGCTCTGCGACGGGTCCGATTCATCCGGGCCCACCAGCCGGTACGAAGCTGTCTCGCCGCCCTCTTCTTCCACGGTGACGAACGCGCCGAAGTAGACCCGGTCCTGGCGCGGCGGCGGCTGGCTCACGATCGTCAGCGAGTCGAGTTTCTTTTGCAGGAAGCGCAGACGGCCGTCGATCTCGCGCAGGCGTTTCTTGCCGTAGATGTACTCCGCGTTCTCGGAGCGATCGCCGAGCGCCGCCGCTTCGGAGACCTGTTGGGTCACGCGCGGCCGCTCGACGCGCCAGAGCCGGTCGGCCTCGTCCTGCAGCCGGCGGAAGCCGCCCGGTGTGATGTAGCTGCCCACAGGCGGGAGTTACGCGAGTCGCTCGGCGGGGGCAAGCGAAGCCAACCGAACAGAACGCAGATGCCTAAGCTGCGCGTGTGCAGCAGTTCTTCGACAAAGTGCGCGGCGCCGCGGTGCGCGGAGCGTGGTCGACCGGCGTCGAGCTGGCGCGCGCGAACGCGGTGACGCAGGAGCGCTCGAGCGGCGCTGAGTGTGTGCTGCGCGTGCAGCCCGCGAGCGGGCTGATTCATCCGACTGTGCTGCTCTACCTCGACGACCAAGACTGGGAATGCGACTGCGGGGGTGACGACGACCCATGCGCGCACGTCGCGGCGGCCGTGATCGCGCTGCGCCGCGCGCAGCAGGAGGGGCGCGAACTCCCGACCGCAGCCGCGAGCGGTGCGGGCGCACTCGCCTATCGCTTCCGCACGCTGCCGACGGGGCTCGCACTCGAACGCGTCGTCGTGCGCGCGGGCAGCGAGGAGCCGCTGCGCGCATCGCTGGTTGCGCTGCGTTCGGGGCGCGTGGCGGGGCCAAGCGTCAGCCCAATGCAAAGCGACGTCGCGATCGAGATCGCACTCGGCGCCGCGAACCCGGGCGCGCTGCCGCGCGGCGTCTTGCGCGCACTGCTCGCGCCGCTCGAAAGCTGCGACGACGTGACGCTCGACGGCGCGAAGATTCGCGCGAGCCGCGAGCCCGTCGGCTGGCGCGCACGCCTCGTCGATGACGGCCCCGGCTTCCGGCTGTTCGTCGAGCCCGACTCGGCTTTGACGAGGGCGTTGCCCGACGGCTTCGCGCTGTGCGGCGACGTGCTGCGCGAGCTCGGGCCGTCGCGCCTAACAGGCCGCGAGCGCGAAGAGCTGCGGCCACCCGGGCGCTGGTTCTCGCCGAATGACGTGCCGGAGCTCGTCGCGAACGTGATCCCCGATCTCGAGCAGCGCGTGCCCGTCGAGATCGAGACGCAGCGGCTCGCGCGCGGCAAGCGCGAACCGCCGCGCCTGCGCATCGAGACGCAGCGGCGCGGCGACGCGCTCTCGGTGCTCGCGACCATCGTCTACGGCGACCCGCCCACCGCGCGCGTCGACGCGGGCAAGCTGGTCGCGCTCGGCGGCGCGATTCCGGTGCGCGACGAAGCCGCCGAGCGCGAACTCGAGCGGCGGCTTGCGCGCCAACTCGAACTCGCGCCGGGTTACCGCGTCGACCTCACCGCCCCCGATGCGATTCGCTTCCGCGAACGCCTCGAGCGCACCAACGCGGACATCGCGGGCGCGGCGCATCGCGAGTTCTTCTTCGCGGGCGCGCTCGCGCCGGAGTTGGCGATTGGCGATGACCGCTTCGGCCTGCGCTTCCGCGGCGAAGCGGGCCGCGGCGAAGTTAGTGCGGAGCGCGTGCTCGGCGCGTGGCGCAGCGGCGAAGCGCTGGTGCCGCTCGGCGGCGGCGGCTTCGCGGCGCTGCCCGAGGACTGGCTCACGAAGCTCGGCCCGCTCGTGACGGATTTGCTCGCGGCGCGGCGCGACGACGGCACGCTTCCGGCGAGCGCCCTGCCCGACCTTGCGCGGCTTTGCGACGAACTCGAACAGCCGCGCCCACCCGCGTTCGAGCGGCTCGCCGCGCTGCTCGGCGATTTCAGCGGCTTGCCCGAGGTTCCGCTCGCACCCGAGCTGGCGAGCCGGCTGCGCACTTATCAGGGAGTCGGTGTGCGCTGGCTCCACTTCGCGGGCCGAGCCGGCCTCGGCGCGCTGCTCGCCGACGACATGGGCCTCGGCAAGACAGTGCAAGCGCTGAGCGTGTTCGGCCGCCGCACGCTGGTGGTGGCCCCGACCAGCCTGCTCGCGAACTGGCGCGACGAGCTGACGCGCTTCCGGCCCGAGCTGGCGGTGCACACTTATCACGGTGCGGACCGCGAACTCGAAGACGAAGCGCCGGTCACGCTCACCACCTACGCGCTGCTGCGCCGCGACGCAGAGAAGCTCGCCGCGGTGCGCTGGGAACTCGTCGTGCTCGACGAGGCTCAGGCCATCAAGAACCCCGACAGCCAGACGGCGCGCGCCGCGTTCGCGCTGAATGCGGAGCGGCGCATTGCGCTGACCGGCACGCCCGTCGAGAATCGCCTCGAAGAATTATGGAGCGAGCTGCACTTCTTGAATCCGGGGCTGCTCGGCGGCCGCGCAGATTTCGACGAGCGCTATGCGAAGCCGATCGGCGCGGGCGATCTCGCCGCGGCACAGCATCTGCGCGAGCGCCTGCGCCCGTTCGTGCTGCGGCGCCGCAAAGCGGAGGTGGCGCCCGAGTTGCCGCCGCGCACCGACGTGGTGCTGCACTGCGTGCTCTCGGACTCGGAGCGAGCCGTCTACGACGCGGTGCGCGCGGCGACCACCCCGGCGGTGCTCGAGCGGCTCGCGCACGGTGGCAACGTGCTCGAGGCGCTCGAGGCGCTGCTGCGCATGCGCCAAGCGTGCTGTCACCCGCGACTCGTGCCGGGCCAGAGACTCGACGCATCGGCCAAGCTCGAACTGCTCGTCGACCGCCTCGAAACCGTCGCCGCGGATGGACACAAGGCGCTGGTCTTCTCGCAGTGGACGTCGCTCCTCGATCTCGTCGAGCCGCGCCTCAACGCGGCCGGCCTTGGTTTCGTGCGCCTCGACGGCTCGACACGCGATCGCGGAGAAGTCGTCGCGCGCTTTCAGGCCGAGAGTGGGCCGCCGGTTTTTCTGATTTCGCTGCGCGCCGGCGGAACCGGCCTCAACCTAACAGCCGCAGACCATGTGTTCCTGCTCGACCCGTGGTGGAACCCGGCGGTCGAGGACCAAGC
>JANNDT010000006.1:0-2119 GCA_031387905.1 Deltaproteobacteria bacterium | reverse complement strand
CGAGCAAGATCCAGCAGATTCGCGTGCACGCCTCGGGCGGCCTCACGGCGGACGAGATCAACGGGCTGGTGGGCGAAGCCGAATCCAACACCGCGGCCGACAAGCGGCGGCGCGATTCGGCGGAAATCGCGAACAAGGCGGACGGCCTGATCTACTCGACGGAGCGCACGCTCGAGGAATATGCGCAGCACGTCTCGGACGAGGACCGCCAGAGCCTCGCCGCGGCGCTCGAAAAGACCAAGGCGGTGCTCGCCGACAAAGACTGGGACGCGCTCGCGATTGCGGTTGACGAGCTTTCCGCCCTCTCTTACCAGTTGACCGAACGGCTCTATGCCACCCTGGGCAGCAAGAGCGACTAGTCGGCGCGTTCGCCGCACGCAGCGAGGCGCAGCAGTTCCGCGGTGAGTAAGCGCGACTATTACGAAGTGCTCGGCGTTCCTCGCAGCGCGTCGCCCGACGAGCTGAAGAAGGCCTATCGCAAGCTCGCGCTCGAGCATCACCCGGACCGCAACCCCGAAGACGCGGCGGCAGAAGAGAAGTTCAAGGAAGCCTCCGAGGCCTACGCGGTGCTCTCGGATGGCGACAAGCGCCGCCAGTTCGACCAGTTCGGTCACCAGGCAATGGGCGGCGGGCAGGGCGGCTTCAGCCCGGATTTCCAGAACGTCGGCGACATGTTCAACGACTTGTTCGGCGATCTGTTCGGGGCGGTGGGCGGCCGGCGCGGCGGCCGCGGCCAACGCGGCGCCGATTTGCGGTACACGCACGAGATCGATCTCGAGGCGGTACTCAGCGGTGAAGAGGCCTCGCTCGAGATCCCGCGCATGCTGCGCTGCGAGAAGTGCAGCGGCACGGGCGCGAAGCCGGGTACGCAGCCAGAGCGCTGCGGCCGCTGCGGCGGGAGCGGGCAAGCGGTTTTCCAGCAAGGGCTGTTCCGCATCAGCCGGCCGTGCGAAGCGTGCCGCGGCGAGGGCTCGGTGGTTCGCAATCCGTGCACGGGTTGCCGCGGATCGGGGCGCATCGAGGGCAAGAAAAGCCTGAAGGTGCGCGTGCCGGCGGGCGTCGAGGACGGCATGCGGCTGCGTGTCGCAGGTGAAGGCGAGGCGGGGCTCTCAGGGGGCCCGCCCGGCGACCTGTACGTGGTGACGTCGGTGGCCCCCCACCCGCTCTTCACGCGCGAAGGGCCCGACTTGTTGTGCGAAGTGCCCGTCCTGTTCACGCAGGCCACGCTCGGCGCGGAGATCGACGTGCCCACGCTCGAAGGCCGCGTGAAGCTGAAGATTCCGGAGGGCACGCAGTCGGGCAAAACCTTCCGGCTGCGCGGCAAGGGCGTGCCCAGCGTCGGCTCGCTGGCGCGCGGCGATCTGCATGTCCGCATTTTCGTAGAGGTGCCGTCGCGCCTCACGTCGAAACAGCGCGAGCTGATCGAACAGTTCGCAGCGGCGAGCGGCGCAGATGGCGCGCCCGTCACGAAGGGCTTTCTCGACAAGCTGCGGGACCTGTTCGATTGATGCGCGCCGCGCTCGCCTGCGTTCTCGCGCTCGCGCTGGCTGCGCCGAGTGCGGCGGCGGAGGAGAAGCAAACTCCAGAGCGCGCGTATGCGGAGGCGCTGCGTATCGCGGGCGAGCAGCCGGCGCTTGGCGCGGAGCTGCTCGCGGAGTTCATGCGCAAGCATGCGCAGCATCCGCTCGCGGACGACGCGGGCCTGCGCGTCGCGGAGATCCAGCAGGCAGCGGGCGACCGCAGCGCTACGCGCGAGGCGCTCGAGCGCGTGCTCGCGCTGCCGCCCGGCGATCAGACCGAACGCGCACGACTGCGCCTCGCGCAGCTCCAGCAGCAAGGGCGCGACGACGCGGGTGCTTACGAGACTGCCCGCACGATCGCGTTCAGCGCACTCTCAGTGCCAGAGCGCACGCAAGCGCATCGTCTACTCGCGGACCTCGCGCGCGAGCTCGGCAAGAAACGCGCGCAGTTGCGCTGGCTCGGCCAGCTGCGCGGCGATGTGCGCAGCAGTGTGCAGATCGCCTCGCTGGACGCGGAGATCGATCGCGAGATCGCGGCGCTCTCGGACGACGCGCTCGCGCGGGCAGCGAGCGCGCTCGGCGCACGCGTGCCCGCGGCG
>JANNDT010000001.1:0-11506 GCA_031387905.1 Deltaproteobacteria bacterium | reverse complement strand
ACGGGCATCGCGCTCGCGCCCAGCGGCGACGCGTTCGCGCTCGCCCAAGAGCGCGCAGGCGAGGAGCGCATCGTGTGGGCGGAACTCGCCTGCGCGCGAGCTGCCGGTCCGTAACGAGTCGGCTTCGGCGCTGCGCGCACGCGGCTATCTTCCGCGCATGCCGCCGATTCGAGAATTCCAGCGCGCGCTTCAAGGGCACTCGCCGCTGCTACTCGACGGTTCGTCGCGCGCCGCGGTCGCCGTCGTGCTGCGCGCGCGCGAGAGCGGCCCGGAGGTGCTGTTCATCGAGCGCTCGCGAAAAGAAAACGATCCGTGGAGCGGCCACATGGCATTCCCGGGCGGGCGCCTCGATGACGGCGAAACCGTCGAGCAAGCCGCGCGCCGCGAGACGCACGAAGAAGTCGGCCTCTCGCTGCACGACGCCGAGTCGCTCGGCCGGCTCGACGACCTAACAGGCCGCCGAGCGGGCGCCTCGACCGGCCTGATCATTTCCGCGTTCGTGTTCCACCACCACGGCGAGACGCCGCTCGTCTATCAGGAAGCGGAAGTGGCCGAGGCGCTCTGGGTGCCGGTCGCCGATCTCTCGGCGCCCGAACGCCACGTCCACAAGTCCTTCCACGGCACCGGCGGCATGGCCTTTCCCGGCATCGTCGTCGGTCACCCCGAGCGCCACATCGTGTGGGGGCTGACGTACCGCTTCATCGAGGTGTTCCACCGCGTGGTCGGCCGCCCGTTCCCCAACAACTGGGGCGCGATCGAGAGCTTGGTGAAGTGAGCGGCCGATCAGGCCTGCTACGCCGGCATCACCGCGACATCGAGCACCAGACGGTCGGCTTGCTTGTCGAGCGCCTCGCGCAGCGCACGAATATCCGCGTTGTCGGGCACCTCGGCCTTGAGCGTCAGCTCGTACTGCGGCGCGCCGCCGGGGCCGGGCTGCGAGCGAGTCGTTAGGTCGACGATGTTCACGCCGCGCTCGGCGAGCACGCCGCAGATCGCGGCGACGATGCCGGCTTTGTCTTCGCCCGCGGCTTCGATGCGGTAGAGGCGCGTGCCGGGCGCGGGCACCGCGGGGCGCGGGCCGTCTTCGAGGTGGCGGAGCAAAATCGTGAGCCCGTGCTCGCGCTCGAGCCGCTTCGCGCCGACGGCGAGCCGGTCCGCCGTAATGGCTGCGCTCGAAGAGCAGAGCAGGATCACCGCGAAGTCGCTGCCGAGGATCGTCATGCGCGAATCCTCGAGGTTGGCGTCGGCTTCGAGCACGAGGCTCGCGAGTTCCGAGACGAGGCCGGGGCGGTCGCGGCCGATCGCGGAGAGAATGAACCAGCGGCGCATGGGTGGAGCCTCCCAGGACTGCGAGAAGGGGCGCGCAGGCTACCGCTCTGGCGCTGCTTCGGGCTCGCCCGAACCAAAGCCCGCGCACTCGCGCACCGGCAGCGGCGGGTATTTGGGGAAGCGCGCGTCGTCGTCGGCGCGCCCGCAGCGCCAGAAGGTGCTGCCGCGCGCGCTTTCTTGAACCCGCGCGTGTGCGCAGTCCGCGCACAGGCCGACGGCGGCATTGCTCGGTTGGCTCGGGCTCACGCGCGCGACTCCGGGTGACAGCGAAACATCTCGCGCAACGTAGTGGAGGCGTGGTGCGCTCCGCCTAGAATGCGCGCCCGTGCCCGCCGACGATTCTGCACCCGATGTTTCGCAGCGCCTCGCGCGGGTGCTCGCGCTCGCCGAGCGCTGGCTCGCGCCGCGCGTCGCGGAAGCGCCGAACGCCGAGGCGTTCGCGCGTCAGCTCGCGTTTCGCTGGGAGAGCGCGCGCGAGGGGCGCGTGGGCAAGCTCGTCGCGATCGGGGACCCCGCGCTGCACGATCTCGACGACTTGCTCGGGGTCGAGCGCGCGCTCGCAAAGCTGGTCCGCAACACCGAGCAGTTCGTGGCGGGGCTGCCCTCGAATCACGTGCTGCTCTACGGCGAGCGCGGCACCGGCAAATCCTCCGCGGTGCGCGGGCTGCTCGGGCGCTTCGCGGCGCGCGGCCTGCGCATCGTCGAAGTGCATAAGTCCGATCTATTGCATCTCCCCGATGTGCTCGCAGCGCTGCGCGGCGCGCCGTATCGCTTCCTGTTGTTTTGCGACGATCTCTCGTTCGACGAAGGCGAGAGTGGCTACCGCGAACTGAAGGCCGCGCTCGAAGGCAGCCTCGAAGCGCCGCCCGAGAACGTGCGCATCATCGCGACCAGCAATCGCCGCCACTTGCTGCCTGAGAAGCGCTCGGAGAACCAGCAAGTGCGCGTCGACGAAGACGGTGAGCTGCGGCTCGGCGAGGCGATCGACGAGAAGCTCGCGCTCTCGGATCGCTTCGGGCTGGTGCTCGGCTTCTTCGGCTTCGACCAAGACACGTACCTGAGAATCGTCGCGCACCTCGCGCGCAAGGCGGGCGTCGAGAGTGGCGACGCGCTGCGCGAAGACGCGCTGCGCTGGGCGCTCGATCGCAGCTCGCGCTCGGGCCGCACCGCGCGCCAGTTCGTCGCGGATCTCGCGGGCCGGCTCGCGCTCGAGAAATCGCGATGAGCGCGCGCTCCGCGCTCGCGGCGGCGGTGTGCGCGACAGCGCTGACCTTGGCATCGCCTGCGCGCGCGGCAGAGCGCAGCGACGAAGCGGCTAGCGGCGAAAGCGTGGCGGCGGTGGAAACCATGCGCGCCGACGAGCCCGAAGCGGCGGCGCCACCCGAGGCCGAGCCACCTGCCAGCGAAGACGACATTGCCTCGATCGATGACAGCTGGCTCGACGAGGAAGACTTCGGCCCGGATCCGGCCGACCGCGATCTCACGCCGCGCTGGAACCGCCGCGTGTTCAACTTCAACGAGGGCTTCATCCGCTGGGTGATGCAGCCGATCTCGCGCAGTTATCAGGCGATCACGCCCGAGTTCCTGCGCGAGATGATCAACCGAGGCTTCGACAACCTCGAGAGCCCGGTGATCTTCGCCAACGACGCGATGCAGCTCGACCCGTGCCGTGCGGGCCGCACGCTCGGCCGTTTCGCGCTCAACTCGACCGCGGGTCTCCTGGGCTTCTTCGACGTCGCGGCCGAGATGGGGATCGAGCGCCACGACACGGATTTCGGCGAGACGCTCGGCCGCTACGGCGTGCGCAGCGGCTCGTTCTTCATGCTGCCGGTGCTCGGGCCTTCGACCGCGCGCGATACGTTCGGCGAAGTCGTCGATACCGCGCTGCGCCCCGAAGTCTGGCTGCTCGGCGGCTTCCCGAGCGTCGCGATCACCGGCAGCAACGGGCTCTCTACCTACGACATCCAGGCCGAGCGCTTGAACGCGCTGCGAGACACCTCGGTCGATTTCTACGCCGCTCTGCGCAGCGCCTACCTAATGGATCGCGACGCGCGCATCGAAAATCTGCGCAACGCCGGGCGCTGCGGGTTCGGGCGCAAGCGCGAGAGTGCCGCCGCTCGCCGCTGACTTACTCCTGTGGGCTCGCCGGCACGAGGCTGCGGTTCTGCAGCGTCGTCACGAGTTTCTCGAAGCCGTCGCGCTCGAGCACGGACGAGTACTCGGAGCGGCGCAGTGCGAGTTCGCTGACCGTGCCGTTCAGGAAGATGTCCATGATGCGCCAGCTCGCGCCTTCGGGATGCAGCCGGTAGTCAATCGCCACCGGCGCGTCGTGCGAGCGCTTCAGCTTGGTGCGCACGAGCGCGGTCCCGCCCGGGGCGGCCTGTACCGCGCCCACCTCGAACACGAGGCCGGTGTCCTCGTCGAACTGCTCGGCATAAGTCTTCACGGTCAGGCCCGAGAACGCGGCAATCCAGCGCTTCTGCTCCGCGGGCAGAAGCGTGCGCCAGTGTCGACCGAGCACTTTCGCCGCCATCAGTGGAAGATCGAAGGTCTTGCCGACCACGGGCGCCAACTGTGCGCGCCGCGCCTCGAAGTCGAGCGCGCTGTCGGCCTTCATCGAAGCGTCGAGCGCCGCATAGAACGCCTCGATCGGCGTCCTCGCGGAATCGAGCGAGGGCTTTGCCTCTGCGCCAGGGTTCGCGAGCGCCTGAGAAGTCGCGAGCACAAGGAGCGTCAGCAGCAGGAGCGCAATGCGTTTCATGGCGGCGGACCTTAGCGGGGTGAGTTCGAGAGCGAAGCTCTGACGCCACATCAACGCGAGAAATTCGGGGCACTGCGGCGTGAGAGCTGTCACTCCCCCAGCACGAATGCGCACACCACCTTGTTGAAGCCGTCCGGGTTGTCAGTCATTACGGAGTGCGCAGCCTGCGGCACCACGGCGAGCGTGCCTCTCGGCAGCACGTCGTCGACCATCTTGTCCGCGACGTCCGGCGACATCACGTCGCTCGCCGCGCCGCGCACCACGAGCGTCGAGCAGGGAATTTTCGCGAGCGCTTCCCACAATCGTTTCGTGATCTCACGCTCCCGCGCGAGCGCTTCCGCATCGCTCTGCGGCCTGCCCGCGTGGAACTTCGGGTCGAGCTTGCGCTCGAAACGCCCGTCCGGGCGCTGCTTCAACTCGTGCTTCGCCATGCGCGCGAGCGCATCCGGCCGCCCAGCCGGGAAGTTATGCGCGAGCACGCGCGCGTACTCCGCGACCCCGCCGACCGAGCCATCGCCGCGCTGCTCGGCTTCCTGGCGGATGCGCGTCGTGCCGCGCACGTCGAACTCGGGCGCGCTGTCCACGATCACTAGGCCCGCCATGCGCTCGGGATGTTTGCCCGCGAAGAACATCGATGCGCGCCCGCCGAGCGAGTGACCCACCAGCACGAAGCGCTCGATGCCGAGCGCGGCTGTTACGGCCTCGAGGTCCGCGACGAGGAAGTCGTAGTCGTAGCGAAGCTCGGGATCGTGCGCGGAATCGCCGTGCCCGCGCTGATCGATTGCGATCACGCGGTAGTGCGGCGCAACCAGCGGCACGAAATCGTCCCAGATGTGCGCTTCGTTGCCGAAGCCGTGCACGAGCACGAGCGGCACGCCATCGCTGCTCCACTCGAGCACGTGAAGCTTGTTGCCGTGAGCGCCTTCGACGAAGAGATCGCGCGGTGACATGGCGGCACATTACCCCGCGCGATTCAAATTGCTGGACCGGGCAATTCACGTTGATTCCCGGCTCAATTCGCGCGCGAACCCGCCCGAAGCCCCTGCTAGCTTGGCCGCGCTTTCAGCCGTGGAGAACGCAATGCCCGCCATCGAGACGACGCCGGATCTGGTTCGCCGCACTTACGAGACGGTCGAGCGCAATTTGCTGACGGTCCGAAAGCGCCTCGGCCGGCCGCTCACTTACGCCGAAAAGATTCTGCTCGGCCACCTCGCGCATCCGGACAAGCAGGCTCTCGACGCGGGCAAGTCGTACCTCGAGCTGAAACCCGATCGCGTCGCGATGCAGGACGCGACCGCGCAGATGGCGATCTTGCAGTTCATCTCGTCGGGCCGCGAAGAGACGGCGGTCCCCAGCACGGTGCACTGCGATCACTTGATTCAGGCGCATCAGGGCGCCGCCAAGGACATGGCGACCTCGAACGTCACCAACCGCGAGGTGTTCGACTTCCTGCGCACGGCCTCGGCGCGTTACGGCATCGGCTTCTGGGGCCCGGGCGCGGGCATCATCCATCAGGTCGTGCTCGAGAAGTACGCGTATCCCGGCGGCATGATGATTGGCACCGATTCGCACACGCCCAACGCAGGCGGCCTCGGCATGTTCGCGTGCGGCGTCGGCGGCGCGGACGCAGTGGACGTGATGGCCGGCTTCCCCTGGGAGGTCCTCTACCCGCGACTTGTTGGGGTGCGCCTCACCGGAAAGCTCGACGGCTGGGCGGCGCCGAAGGACGTGATCCTGAAAGTGTGCGAGATCCTCACGGTGAAGGGCGGCACCAACCGCGTGGTCGAGTACTTCGGCCCCGGCACCGCCTCGCTCTCCTGCACCGGCAAGGGCACGATCACGAACATGGGCGCCGAGCTCGGCGCCACGACCTCGATCTTCCCGTACGACGAGCGCATGGCGATCTACCTGAAGTCCACCGGCCGCGAGGAGCTCGCGGATCTCGCGACGCGCCACGCAGAGTCGCTGCGCTCGGACCCCGAAGTCGAGCGCAACCCTGAGAAGTTCTACGACGAGGTGGTCGAGATCGATCTCTCGAGGCTCGAGCCGCACATCGTCGGCCCGCACACGCCGGACCTCGCGCGCGCCATCTCGCAGATGGCGGCCGATGTCGCGAAGAATAATTACCCGGCCAAGCTCTCGTCGGCGCTGATCGGCAGCTGCACGAACTCGTCCTACGAGGACCTCTCGCGCGCGGCCGACGTGGCGCGCCAGGCCGCCGCGAAGGGCGTGAAAGCGAAGTGCACGCTGTGGGTGTCGCCCGGCTCGGAGCAGATCCACCAAACGATCAAGCGCGACGGACAGATGACGGAGCTCGAGGCGATCGGCGCGCTGGTGCTCGCGAACGCCTGCGGCCCGTGCATCGGCCAGTGGAAGCGCGACGACGTCGGCAAGGGCGAGGCGAACTCGATTCTGACTTCGTTCAACCGCAATTTCCCCGCCCGTAATGACTCGAACCCGAGCACGCTCGCGTTCATCGCCAGCCCCGAGACGGTGATCGCGTATGCGCTCGCCGGCACGCTCGCCTTCGATCCGCAGAGAGACGAACTCACCGCGGCCGACGGCTCGCGCTTCAAGCTGAAGCCGCCGGCAACCGCGCTGGAGATTCCGTCGCGCGGTTTCGTAACGAGCTTCGAGGGCTACGAGGCGCCGCCAGCCCAGCGCAGTGGCGTCGCCATCGCGGTGGCGAAGGACTCGGAGCGGCTCGCGCTGCTCGAACCGTTTACGCCGTGGGACGGCAAAGATCTCGTCGACATGCCGGTGCTGATGAAGGCCAAGGGCAAGTGCACGACCGATCACATCTCGGCGGCCGGCCCGTGGCTGCGCTTTCGCGGCCACCTCGATCGCATCAGCGACAACCTGTTCATCGGCGCGATCAACGCCTTCAACGGCAAGACCGGCGAAGGCGTGAACGTGTTCACCGGCGAGATCGCGGTGTACCCGAAAGTCGCGCGCGACTACAAAGCGCGCGGCCTCAAGTGGATCGCAATCGGCGATGAGAACTACGGCGAGGGTTCATCGCGCGAGCACGCCGCGATGGAGCCGCGCCACCTCGGCGCGGGCGCCGTGCTGGTGCGAAGCTTCGCGCGCATCCACGAGACGAATCTCAAGAAGCAGGGCCTCTTGCCGCTCACCTTCGCGAACCCGGCTGATTACGAGAAGATTCAGGAGCGCGACCGCATCGGCATCGGCGGGCTCACGACGTTCGCGCCGGGCACGCCGCTGAGAGTGACGCTGAAGCACGCGGACGGGACGACAGACTCGTTCGATGCCAAGCACACGTTCTCGACCGAGCAAATTGCGTGGTACAAAGCCGGCTCGGCGCTGAACATTCTTCGCAAGGGGAAGTGAGCAAGAGGCGTTTCGCCGCGCGCAGCGAGGCGGAGTCTTCGGAGCCGAGCGGAGATCGAACAGTGGCCTCGCTGGGGCGTGAACGCCGAGGCGTTTGCATTCCTTCACGGCCAGGGCGGCGCTCATGAGCGCCGCGGAGGCGCCTTGGCTCGCACGCTCCTAGTCGTGAACCCCGCATCGCGCGCCGGCGCGACCGAGCGCGGCTTCGCGGCCAGCGAGCGCGCGCTGCGCGAGGCGCTCGGCGCGTACGACCTCGCGTGGACGAAGGCGCCGCGCGACGCGGTGCGCATCGCGCGCGAAGCGGCGACCGCGGGCTACGAGCGGTTGCTCGTGGGCGGCGGTGATGGCACCGCGAGCGAGATCGCGACGGGGCTGCTCAGCGCGGGCCGCAATGAGGACGTGACGCTCGGTTTCCTGCCGCTCGGCACGGGCGGCGACTTATTGCGGACGCTCGAAATCCCGCGCTCGCTTGGCGGCGCCCTCGCGATCATTCGCGCCGGCCACACGCGCGAGATCGACGCGGGCCGTCTCGCGTACACGGACGACTCCGGCCAGCGCGCGGAGACGTTCTTCGTGAACGAGGCGAGCGCGGGCCTTGCCGGCCTCGTCGCGCTGCTCGTGACGCGTGCGACGAAGTCGCTCGGCGCGACCGGTTCCTTCTTATTGGGGACGCTGCGCGGGCTCGCGCGCTACC
The DNA here is from genome assembly GCA_031387905.1 of Deltaproteobacteria bacterium. GTDB lineage: Bacteria > Myxococcota_A > UBA9160 > UBA9160 > UBA6930 > VGRF01. The sequence goes on along the minus strand of JANNDT010000001.1, from coordinate 3,371 downwards.
AGCCGCACGCCGCGCGCGTGCTCGTCGACGGCGCGCTCGCGCACGAGGGCCCGGTCGTGCTGGCTACGGCCTCGAACGGGCGCTACTTCGGCGGCGGCATGCACGCCGCCCCCAACGCTTCGCTCGATGACGGGCTGTTTCACAGCGTGATCATTCCCGGCATGAGCAAGCCCGAGCTGCTGGCGCGCTTGCCTTCGCTCTACGCGGGCAAGCATCTCTCCGCGCCGGGCGTGCGCGAGCTGTGCGGGCGCGTCATCGAGCTCGAGCCGCTCGGTGAGCCGCACCGCTTCGAGTGCGACGGCGAGCCGCTCGGCAGTTCGCCGCTGCGCGCCGAGATTCTGCCGCGCGCGCTGCGCGTGATTGCGCCGACGCCGCGATGAGCGGAGAGGTGCTGCCCGACGATCCGCTGTTCGCGTACATCCGCGAAGCCTGCGCGGAAGTGACGCGTCGCGCGCGCATGGTGCGCATCGACGGCGAGGAGTTGGAGCGCTTCGCGGCGTTTCTCGCGCAGACGCGTCCGACGCCGCCTTCGCTCGATCCTGCGCACCTCGCGTTCTCGGAAGAAGCGACGACCGTCGCGTTCGCGCTCACGCTCAACGCGATCAACTTCGGCTCGGGCTGGTTCCCACACCTCAAGAAGAACGGCGAGCTCTCGGGCTACCGCACGATCGCGACGGCGCTCCGAAAACGCTTCGAGCGCGAAGGGCCGTTCAGCGCGAAGCAACTCGAGCGCATCACGCGCGCCGAGTGCGCCGCCTTGTTCGGGCAAGACGAGAGCGGTGAGGCGGGCGAATTGATGGGCCTGTTCGCCGCGGCCTTGTGCGAGCTCGGCCGCTACCTAACAGCCGGCTATGGCGGCGCGTTCGCGGGCCCGGTGAAGGAAGCGCGGGGCCGCGCCGAGCGGCTGGTGCGCCTGCTCGCGCGCATGCCGATGTATCAGGACGTCGCGACTTACCAAGGCTTCCGCGTGCCGTTCCTGAAGCGCGCGCAGATCACGGTGTCGGATCTCGCGACGGCGCTGCGCGGGCGTGGCCTCGGCAAGTTCGACGATCTCGGCGCGCTCACGATTTTTGCCGACAACTTGGTGCCGCACACGCTGCGCATGCTCGGCGTGCTCTCGTACGACCACATGCTGCTCCAAAAGATCGAACGCGAAGACGTGCTCCCGAGCGGCAGCGAGGACGAGGTTGAGATTCGCGGCGTCGCGCTGCACGCCGTCGAGCTGATGTCAGGGGCGTGCGCGCGGCGTGGCTACGCGATCGCGCCGGCCAAGCTCGATTTACTGCTCTGGTCGCGCGGCCAGAGCCCTGCGATCAAGGCGCAGCCGCGCCATCGCACGCGCTGCACGTATTACTGAGCGGAAATGCCGCCTCCGCCGCCTTCCAGAGCCGGGAGAGACTCGCTGCTGAACGACTCGCAGCTGTACATAATGCTCGCAGTGGTTGTCGTGCTCGCCGCGCTTGCGTGGCGGCAGGGCGGGCAGGAACTCGCGCTGCGCGGCCTGCGCGAAGGCGTGCGCTCGCTCGGGCAATTCGGCGCGCTGATCGCGGTCTCGTTCCTCGCCGCGGGCCTCGCGACGGTGCTGATCCCGCGCGAATGGATCCAAAGCCAACTCGGCGATCAAGCCGGCTTCCGCGCGATCGGGCTCGCCACGCTCGCGGGCGTAATCACGCCAGCCGGCCCGTTCGTCTCGCTACCGATCGCGGCCGCGATGCGCGCTTCCGGCGCCGGAACTGGCGCCGTCGTCGCGTACCTCACGGCCTGGGCACTGCTCGCTGTGCATCGCCTCGTCGCGTGGGAGGCGCCAATCCTCGGCACGCGCTTCGCGCTCTTCCGCTGGAGCGTCTCGCTCGCGCTTCCGCTCGCCGCCGGCCTGCTCGCGCGCGCGCTCGCGCGTTTCGTTTGAACGCAAGCGGCGCTTCGCCGCGCGCAGCGAGGCGAAGCCGAGCGAAGTCACCGCGGTAGCCAGCGGACGAGCAGCGGCCGCCCAGCGGCGCTTCGCCGAGCGAAGTCAACGCGCTCGCCAGCAGCCGCCCAGAAAGCATGCGAAGCCGCGCGCATCTGCGCGCTATGGTGCGCCCCCGTTCGAACCTGCGAGGGGAATGATTCATGGCGGCGAAGAGCAAGGCGAAGAAGTCGAGCGCGAAGGCAGCGAAGCCCGCGAGAGTGGCAGCGAAGTCCGCGGCGAAGGCGAAGCGCGCGCCTGCCAAGCGAAGAGGTGAAGAGATTTCGTCGGATCTGCGCAAGGTCGCCCTTGCGTACGCGCTGCGGCGGCTCCGATAAGCGCTCGCCGCGCTCTGGCGCGCGCGGCGAAAACCGCGGCCGTGAAGTCCGCCAAGCACAACAAGCCACCGATCGGCGCGCTGCCCGGCACACTCGCCATCCCGGCCGATGCTTCGGACACGCGCATCCACGTCTTCGAGTACGCGGACAGCGTGCTGCGCGAGCTCGACGTCGAGAATCCAGAAGAGCTGCGGCCCTACCTGAAGCCGCAGACGAACGTCTGGGTCGACGTTCACGGCTTCAAGGATGAGGCCAAGCTCTGGAAGATCGCCGAGTTGTTCGGGCTGCACCCGCTCGTGCTCGAGGACGCGACGAACGTGCCGCAACGCGCGAAGTCGGAGGTGCACGCGCACGAGCACGTGATCGTGTGCCGCGTGCCCCTAATGAGCGAGAGCGGTGAGCTCGAGACGCCGCAGGTGTGCCTGATCCTCGGCCGCGGCTGGCTGATTACGGTGCAGGATCACTACCGCGGGCTGTTCGATCCCGTGCGCACGCAGATCCGTGAAGGCGTTGGCGAGATTCGCAAGCTCGGCACCGACTACCTCGCCTACGCGCTGATCGACGCGATCGTCGACTGCTACTTCCCGGTGGTCTCGGAGCTCGCGGAGAAGCTCGAAGATCTCGAAGGGGAAGTCGCGGAGCGCGCGACGCCCGACGCGCTCGGGCGCATCCAGAGCGCGCGGCGAGCGCTGGCCGTGATCCGGCGCGTTGGCTGGCCGCAGCGCGAGGCGCTCGGCGAACTCTCACGCGAACCTTCGGAGTTCCTGAGCGCGCCGGTGCGCGTCTACCTGAGAACTGCCGAGCAGCACATTCGACAGATCATCGAACTCGCCGATTCGTCGCGCGAACTCGCAGGCCTCGCGACTGAGATCTACCTCTCGCAGGTGGGCCAGCGCACCAACGAAGTGATGAAGGCGCTGACGCTCGTTTCGAGCATCTTCATTCCGCTCACGTTCGTGGTCGGCGTCTACGGCATGAACTTCGATTACATGCCGGAGCTGCACGCGAGACTCGGTTATCCCGTGACGCTGCTCGCGATGGGCGTCGTCGCACTCGCAATGATCCGCTGGATCCGCCGCCGCGGCTGG
>JANNDT010000546.1:0-3301 GCA_031387905.1 Deltaproteobacteria bacterium | reverse complement strand
TTCGCCGTTGTCTCCTAATTTTTTCTGTTGCGGGCCCCCCTCGTTCAATTTTGCCCCCACCCCCTCTGGTTGGGGGGGGGGGGGCACCCTCCCAATCAGTAATCGACTCGGCTGCTTCTCTCCGCCGCTCCGATGCGAACTCGCAAGGAGCGCAGGGGCGGGAGCGGGGTGTGGCCGGCGGAGGGCCGCTACCAGCAACACACTCGCACGCCCAAGCGCAGCGAACGCACAGCGGATCTCCGCGACCACCTCGCTGCGATGCAGTGTTCGCCCAGATGCCCGCCGTGCCCGCTGCCCGCACAGCGCTCGGCCAAGGCCCGCAACCGGACAGCACCCCTCCCGCCCCTGAGCGGCGCCGCGACCGAGAACTCCTACGCCCGAATCTCGCGCCAAACGGGCGCACTCCCCGTCGCCCCATTCGCCCAGCCACCGATCACCGCAGAAAACAACCCAGCCCCGCCGCCACAGTGAACAATCAACAACCCGTTGTTAGGCCGAAACTTCGGGAACTCGCTCTCCAGTGCCGGGCCGACAAGCGGCAACCCCTCGCTAATCCCGCCGGCGCCGCGCGCCAACTCCCGCCCCGCGTACCGACACAACTCGTGCAGCCGCGTGAGCAGTCGCGCCTTCGTCCAACCCGCCTCGCGAAACACCCGCGCGTGCTCCGGCCCGATCGCGAGAATCGCGTCGAACGCGAGCACCAGCTTCGGGTGATGCACGGCGCGCAGGCACAGCGCGAGACTGCGCGCGAGCGATTCGGGGTCGCGCGAAAGCTGGTCGACGATGCTGCGCGGTCCTTCGCCCGCGAACAGCGTCACGGTGTTCTTGCCAACCGGCGCGCCGAGATCCGCGGAGAGGGGCCCCCACGGCGAACCCTCTTCGTCTTCCGCGAAACAGAACGACAGCTTGCCGGGGTTCCCGAACGTCGCGCGGTCGACCTCGCCAGGGCGTCCGCCGCCGACGTTCCTAATCACCAGCTGCAGCGCGCGGCCGATCGTCGAGTTCGCGCGGTTGCCTTGGCCGAACACGTTCTTGCCCGAGCCCATGCCGAGCGCGCGGCGAATCGGGCCGTTCACCACGACTACAGGGCCGACGGGCATCGTGGTCGCGAGCACGCCGTGAATGTTGAACTGGTCGTTGCACGCCGCTTCGACTGCCGCGATCACGACTGGCAGGTACTCGGGCTTACAGCCCGCCATCACGGCGTTGATCGCGATCTTCTCGACCGTGCACTCGACCAGATCCGGCGGCACGACCGCAACGACTTCTTGCGGCACGCGCGTGGTGCCGTCGAGCATCGCGAGCACGCGCGCTTCCGTGGGCGGCACCACGGGCAGGCCATCGCTCCAGCCTTTGGCGAAGAGCGCCTCGACCTCGTCTTCGAGCGCGGCGAGTTCGATGCGGCGCGCGTGCAGCCGGCTGCCTGAGAAGCGCACTCGCAACGCGTCCACGCGGTCGGGCGCGACCGAGAGCGAACCGCAGCCGGGCCGCCACTCGGGCAACCCCGCGCCGAGCCCGCGCACGCCCGTGAACTGCTCCCACTCCGCGCGCTGCCAGCCGAGTACGCGCGCAGTCTCGGCGCCGTCTTCTACGCGCAACAACGTCGGCACCGCTTCGATCTCGTAGTGCCAGGAGCGCGCGAGCCCGGTGTCGTCCTGCGGCGAGAGGCCTTCGGGAAACGCGAGATCGTCCTGCGTGTAGACGGTGAGCTTCGTCTTCGCGGCGATCTCGGCGAGCACGGGCGCGACGAGCACGCAGGTGGGGCAATCGCGCTTCACGAACGCGACGAGGCCCGACGGAAGCTGGGGACGCTCGGATGCGCTGGTCATCGAGAACCTCGCGTGGTTGGCGCTGCGACGGACCGCGGCGGCGTCGGGCGAGGATGGCATACTGCGCCATCTGCCGGGCTCCGCTCGGCGCGGAGGTGCGATGAGCAGCGCGTACAAGCTCTACGGCGCGGAGATGTCTCCTTACTCGGTGAAGGTGCGCTCGTACCTTCGCTACAAGGGCATCACCCACGAGTGGCTCCAGCGAAATCCATCGAATCAAAGCGAGTTCGCGAAGTACGCAAAGCTGCCGCTCGTGCCGCTGGTCGTAACGCCTGAAGAGCAAGGCCTGCAGGACTCGACGCCGATCATTGAAGCGCTCGAGACGAAATTTCCGCTGCCGTCGGTTCACCCGAGCGATCCGATCGCGAAGTTCGTCTCCGAGCTGCTCGAAGAGTGGGGCGACGAGTGGGGCAACAAGTGGATGTTCCACCTGCGCTGGGCGCGGCCCGTCGATCAAGACTCGGCGGCCGAGCGGCTCGCGCAGGGCATGAGCGGCGGCGCCACGGGCGACGCGCTCGCGAAGATGGCGGCGGGCGTGAAAGAACGGATGGCGCCGCGCGTGTGGTTCGTCGGCTCGAACGCGGAGACCGCGCCGCAGATCGAGCACAGTTATCAGGACACGCTGGGCCTGCTCGACGCGCACCTTGCGTCGCGGCCCTACTTGTTCGGCGCACGGCCCGCCTTCGCAGACTTTGCAGTCTGGGGACAGCTCTACGAATGCTGGACCGACCCGACCGCCGGCGGCTGGATGCGCGAGCGCGCGCCGCGCGTTGCGAAATACGTCGAGCGCATGCTCGACCCGAAAGCGCACGGGGCGTTCGAGCCGTGGGCTCAGCTCGCGGCGACTCTGGAGCCGCTGCTGCTGCGCGAAGTGGGCGGGTTGTTCTTGCCTTGGAGCGATGCGAACGCGCGGGCGGTGGCGAAGAACGAGGACGAGTTCAGCGTGCAGCTCGCGAGTGGGCGGTGGACGCAGAAGCCGCAGAAGTATCACGCGAGGTCTCTCGCGGTGTTGTGTGCGAAGTACAGCGCGTCTAGGAGTGCGGAACTCGATGCGGTGCTGGAGCGGACTGGGTGTTTGCGGTGGTTGCGGGTGGCTTGAGGAGTGAGGCCTGCGGGGAGCCCCGTTCGGGGCGCCGCTCGGGGCGGGAGGGGTGCTGTCCGGCTGCGGGCCTTGGCCGAATGGTGTGCGAGCAGCGGGCACGGCGGACATCGGGGCGAACGCTGCATGGCAGCGGGGCGATTGCGGAGATCCGCTGTGCGCTCGCTGCTTGCGTGCCGTGCAGGCGCGTTGCTGGTAGCGGCCCTCCGCGGACACACCCCGCTCCCGCCCATGCGCTCCTCGGATTGCGGTCTTCGACACGGACTGATTATTGGAGCGTGACGCCGCTGCGGCGGTTTTGGCCCCCGGGGGGCCAATTTGCGCGGGCCCTGGCCGGGGCCGGGGGTGGTGGGTAGGACATATGGGGGGGGGG
>JANNDT010000510.1:0-1874 GCA_031387905.1 Deltaproteobacteria bacterium | reverse complement strand
TCCGCCGCCGGCTGGATGCGCTGGCGGCAACGTTTCACGCGCCACTTCTGGCGCACGCTCGACACCTGGGACCGCTCGATCGCCGCGTGTGAGGACGAGCTGCACGCAACCCAGGCGCTTCGGCTCGCGGGCCTGCTCGATTACGCGCGCCGCCACGTGCCTCATTACGCCGACCTGCCGCCGATCGTGCGACGGCGCGATCCGCAGCAGGCGATCGCGGAGACGCTGGCCGGAGTTCCGCCGCTCGAGAAAAGCTCCTATCGCGATGCGCCGCTCGAGTTCCTCTCGCGCGCGCAGCCTCGACACCGCTGGCTCCGCGGGCAGACGAGCGGCACGACCGGAACCGCGCTGCGCCTCTGGTACACGCGCGACGCGCTGGCCGAGGAGTACGCAACCGTCTGGCGCATGCGCCGGCACCACGGCGTAACACCCTCCGACCCCCATCTCACGTTCGGCGGCCGCATGGTCGTGCCGTTCCGCACGAGCGAGCCGCCGTTCTGGCGGCGCGATTGGGTGCTCAACCAGACGCTCTTCTCCCTGTATCACATGAGCGCGGAGAACCTGCCGGCCTACGTCGATGCCGTGCACGAGAGCGAGGCGAGCTACGCCCAGGGCTACCCGTCCTCGCTGCACCTAATCGCCCGCGCGCTGCTCGAGGCGGGCCGCCCGCTGCCGAAGGGCCGGCTGAAGGCGGTCTTCACTTCTTCCGAGACAGTGCTCGCGAGCCAGCGCCGCTCGATCGAAGCAGCCTTCGGTGCTCCCCTTTACGACCGCTACGGCGCCAGCGAGTTTGCGGTCTCGATGACCGGCTGCGGAGCCGGCAACCTCCACGTCGACATGGAGTACGGCATCGTCGAAGTCGAAACGCAGGAAGAGACGGCGGACTGGGTGCGCGGGCCGCTGCTTGTTACTGGCTTCGCCAACCTCGCGACGCCCTTCATCCGCTACCGCATCGGCGACATCGGCACCCGCTTGAAGCGCCCCTGCCCGTGCGGCCGCGCTGGCGCGGTGTTCGAGAGCGTCGACGGGCGCATCGAAGACTACGTCGTGACGCCCGACGGGCGCTCCGTTGGCCGCCTCGATCACGTCTTCAAGAGCCTGACGGACATCGCCGAGGCGCAGATCCTCCAGACTGCGGTCGATCGCATCCTCGTCTACGTGGTGCCGCAGCCGAGCTTCAACGACGCGAGCGAACGAGCGCTGCTGCGCGAGCTGCGGGCGCGGCTCGGCGATGAGATCGCGGTGCAGGTCGAGCGCGTCGCGTCGATCGCGCGCCAGCCCAACGGCAAGCTGCGCGCGGTGAAGTCGCTGATCCCTGCGCAAAGGAGCGTCACCTAATGTGCGGAATCGCCGGCTACTCGGGTCGCTTCGAGCCTGCGCTGCTGCGCGCAATGGCGAGCCGCATCGCTCACCGTGGCCCCGACGACGAGGGCTTCTGGTCGGAGCCCGAGAACGGCATCGGCCTCGCGCACCGGCGGCTCTCGATCATCGACCTCTCGCCGCGCGGGCACAATCCGCTCTGGGACGTGAAGCGTCGCGCGGCGATCATTTACAACGGCGAGCTTTATAACTACCGCGAGCTGCGCGCGGAGCTGGTCTCACAGGGCTTCGAGTTCGCCAGCGACACCGACACCGAGGTGATCCTGAACCTCTACCTGCGCGACGGCCCCGACATGCTGCCGAAGCTGAACGGCATATTCGCGTTCGCGATCTGGGACGTGGCGCAGAAGCGGCTGTTCGTCGCGCGCGACGGAATTGGCGTGACGCCGCTCTACTGGACGAAGACGCCGCGCGGCGTGCTGTTCGCGAGCGAGCTGAAGTCGCTGCTGTGCGAGCCGTCCGTCGACCGCGAGATCGATCCCGCCGCGGTCGCG
>JANNDT010000478.1:0-17897 GCA_031387905.1 Deltaproteobacteria bacterium | reverse complement strand
ACGCAAATCGGGTCTGCGCCCTACGCGGTCACGAAGCACGCCGCGGTGGCGTTCGCCGAGTGGATCGCGATCACCCACGGGCGCGACGGCATCAAGGTCTCGGTGTTATGTCCTCAGGCCGTGCGCACCGCGATGACCGCTGCCAACCCCGGCGGTGTCGCGAGCGTCGACGGCATGCTGGAACCGGAGGCCGTCGCCGAAGTCGTGACCCAGGCGCTCGCAGAGGAACGCTTCCTCGTGCTGCCGCATCCCGAGGTGGCGCAGTACCTGCAGCGCAAGGCCGGCGACTATGACCGCTGGATTCGCGGCATGCAGCGACTGCGCGAGAAGTACGAAGGCTGACGCGCACTCCCGCCGCGCTAACGCGGCTCGGCGCGAAGGTGGCGTCGCTCGCTGTAGCCTGCGCATCCGCGCGCGAAACGAGTGCGCGAGAAGGAGCACGGCGCATGGGAATGCTGGCGCGAGCGGGCGGGCGGCAGATCTATTTCGAGCACTATGCCGGGCGCGGCCCCACGGTCGTGCTCTCGCACGGCTTCGGCATGAGCTGTCGCGTCTGGGACGACACGATCGCGCGGCTCACGGATCGCGGGCACTCCGTCGTCGCCTACGACCAGCGCGGCTGCGGGCGCAGCGACAAGGACTTCGCCGACGTGAGCATCGAGGCATTAGGCGACGACGTCGTCGCGCTGTGCAAGCACCTCGCGCTCGACGGGGTCGTGCTGAATGGCTGGTCGCTCGGCGGCGCGGTGGTGGTGGATGCGGGCGCGAAGCTCGGCGCCGTGCTGCGCGGGCTCGTGCTCACCGCCGGGGCTACGCCGCGCTACACGCAGGCTGAAGGTTTCCCGCACGGGGGACGCGCAGAAGACGTCGCCGCCACGGTCTCGGCGCTGCGCGCGAACCGCATCGCGTTCCTCAAGGGCCTCTACTTCGGCGGCGTGTTCGCGGTGGAGGTCGGCGACGACGTGAAGCAGCGCTGCTTCCAGATCGCGCTCGAAGCGAGCCCGGGTGCGGACGCCTCGCTCGGCGCGCTCGCGCGGCTCGATCAGCGAAAATTTCTCGCAGGAATCGTGGCGCCCGCGCTCGTGGTGGTGGGCGCGCGCGATGGCGTCGTGCCCCCGGACATCGGCCGCGCCGCCGCGAAGTTGCTGCCGAACGCGACGCTCGCGGAGCTCGACTGCGGCCACGCGCCGTTCCTCGAGTCGCCGGATGCGTATCACGCCGCTCTGTTCGAGTTGTTGGGGAAAATACGATGAGCGCTCGCCAACTGAACTTCGGGCTCTGGTACGACTTCCGAAACCCGCCGCCGAGCCCGCTCTCGTTCGAGGCGCTCTACCGCGCGAGCCTCGAGCAGATCGCGTGGGCGGAGCGACTCGGCTTCGATTCCGTGTGGCTCACCGAGCATCACTTCGTCGACGACGGCTACACGCCGTCGCCCCTGGTGATCGCCGCTGCGATCGGCGCGCGCACGCAGCGCATGCGGATCGGCACGAACCTAATGCTTTTGCCGCTCGCAGATCCGGTGCGGCTCGCCGAGGACGCCGCCGCGCTCGCGATTCTCACGGACGGGCGCTTCGATCTCGGAGTCGGCCTCGGTTACCGCCAACTCGAGTTCGACTACTTCGGCAGGAAGCTCGCGCACCGGCCGAGCCTCATGGAAGAGGGCGTCGCGATTCTTCGGCAGGCGTGGTCGGGCGAGCCGGTCCGCGTTGCGGGCAAACGCTTCGCGATCGACGGCCTGCGCGTCTCGCCGAAGCCCGCGCGCGCGCCTCGCATCTTCCTGGGCGGCATGGCCGAGCCCGCGATCGCGCGCGCGGCGCGCCTCGGAGACGGCTTCCTCTCGACCGGAGGCATCGGGCACGACGCCTACGTGAAGGCGCTCGCCGCAGCGGGCAAGCCGCGCGCCGCGGGCGCGATCTGTGCGGGCCATTGGGGAATCATCGCGGCAGACCCAGCGCGCGAAGCCGCGAAGCTCGCAGGCCCCGTGCTCTATCAGACCAACGAGTACATCCGCTGGGGCGCGTTCGGTCCGCCGGATCAAGTGCCGCTCTTCAAGGACGCGCCGACCGCGATTCGCGAGGGGCTCTACCAGCTCTGGGACGCGGAGCAGGCGGTGGCGGGCCTGACGGCAATGCTGCGCGAGTTCCCCGAGATCATCGACGTGCACTTCTGGGCGCAGTTCCCCGGCGAGCCGATCGAGAGCGGCAGCGCGCGCATCGAGTACATCGCGCGCCACGTGCTCCCGCGCGTGCGAGCCAACCTCGCCGCCGGCGCCTAAGCCGAGAATCGTGCCAAGAGGGGGCGAAGAGGGGGCCAAGAGGGGTCTGACCCCTTTGGCACGATTCTCGGCTCGGAAGCCTCGGCTTGGATGTTCGCGACCGTCCGGGTGTGAATGGCTGACGCGACGGCCGTTGTTCGTGTATCTGCCTGAAATCGCCCCGCTCGGTCCCGCGAGCAAGCCCCAATGCCTCGTCGCCCCCGCTTCGATTTCCCCGGCACGATTCACCACATCAGCATTCGCGGAGTCGAGAAGCGCGCGATCTTTCTCGACGACGATGATCACGCTGACCTCCTGTGCCGGTTCGAACGCTGGCTCGTAGAGCTCGGTGCGGAATGCTTCGCGTGGTCGCTGATCTTCAATCACGTCCATCTCGTCATTCGGCGGTCCGATCATTCCCTCGCGGAACTCATGGCCCGTTTCTCGAGCGCGTTCGCGCAGAACTTCAACCGCCGCTACGGGCGCGTCGGGCATTTGTTCCAAGGCCGCTACAAGTCGCGGCTCATCGAGCACGACGACGATTTGCGCTGGATGCTCGCGTACACGCTCGGGAATCCCGTTCGCCACGGGATCACGAGCGTCGCTGCGCTCGGGCGCTACCGCTGGTGCGGCTACGCAAGCGCGATGGGAATGAGCCCGGTGCGGGCGTTCGAGTCGTGTAAGCAGGCACTGCTCGCGTTCGACGAGGACGAGTCGCGCGCGCGGAATGCGCTTCGGGAGATGATCGAGAGCGCGGCGGAGAACCAGTGGGTGCGCGCGGATGCTCGGTTCGAGGCGGTGGTTGACGGGGCGTGCGAGCGATTCTCGTTGCCGCGCAGCCAGCTACACACCGGGTCGCGTGCGGCTGGACGCGCGCGAGCTGAGGTCGTCGCGAGGTCGGTCGAGGAACTGGCGATGCCGTGGACGGAGGTGGCGATGCGTCTCGGAGTCAGTCGCGCTGCCGTACACCGCGCGATCGGCAGGAACCGAGATGAGGCGCAATCCAATGAAGCGAGACCGAAAGGGGTCAGACCCCCGGCGGTCTCGCGGGCGGGAGATCGAGCTGGCGCTTGAACTGGTTCAAACGAGTCGCCTACCGTGCGCGCCATACGAGGAGAGCGTCATGCAAATCGGCTTGCTGATGGTGTTCCAGAACTTCGAGGATACGACCACCGACCGCGACGCTTGGGAGCGCGACCTCCATCTCGCCGGCCTCGCCGAGCCGCTCGGCTTCGACACGCTGAGCGCCGTCGAGCACCACTTCTCGAACTACGCGATGAGCCCGGACAACACGCAGTTCCTCGGCCACATGGCCGCGAAGACCGACCGCATCAAGCTGCTCACCGGCGCCGTGATTCTTCCGTGGAACGACCCGCTGCGCGTCGTCGAGCGCATGATCGTGCTCGATCACCTCAGTAAGGGCCGCGCGCTGTTCGGCATCGGCCGCGGTCTCGCCAAGCGCGAGTACGACGTCTTCGGCGTCGACATGAACGAGGCGCGCGATCGCTTCGACGAGGCGGCGGAACTGATTTTCCGCGGGCTCGAAACCGGCATCGTCGAGGGCGATGGCAAGTACTACAAGCAGCGCCGCACGGAAGTGCGCCCGCGCCCCTACGCGAGCTTCAGGGATCGCTTCTACGCGGTCGGCATGTCGTCGGATTCGGTGCCGATCGTCGCGAGACTCGGCGCGAAGATGATGAGCTTCGCGCAGAAGCCGTGGGCCGAGATGGCGCCGCACTTCGCGCGCTACCGCACGTTGTTCCAGGAGGCGCACGCCAAGCTCGCGCCGTCGCCGGTGTGCGTCGACTTCCTCGCCTGCGACGAGAGCGCCGAGCAGGCCGAGGCGCTCGCCCGCAAGCACATGGCGAACTATTACGTCACGGTGATGGAGCACTACGACATGGCTGGCGCTCACTTCGAGCGCATGAAGGGCTACGGCGATTACGCGCAGAACGCCGTCGGTCTCCGTAACACCGGGATGACCGAGGCCGCGCAGGGCTTCGTCGACATCAACACTTATGGAACGCCGCAGCAGATCCTCGAGAAGATGGACAAGCGGCGGCAGCAGCTCGGCGACTTCGATCTCACGATTCAAGTGAGTTATGGCGGGCTGACCGGCGCGCAGGCGGAGAAGAGCATTCGGCTGTTCGCGTCGAAGGTGCTGCCGGAGCTGCAGTCTTGGAAGACTCGGTAACCGGCGAACCGCAGGCATTCGCCGTCGAGGTGAAGCGCGACGCGGACGGGCGCCCGCATCGATGCGGGCCCCTCGGAATGACGTTTGGCCATTAGCGACTGGCGCGGAGGGCCCCCGATGGACACAGCCACGAGACTCGAGATCTACGAGCTGCTCGCGCGCTCCGCTTACGCGCTCGACGAACGTGACCTCGCGATGCTGGAAGCCTGCTTCGCGCCCGACGCCGCGATGATTCTCGACATCGCGGGCGGGTCGGGCCCGATCCGTTTCGACGGCCGCGACAAGATCATGGGCCTGATGAGCGACTCGATGAAGACGCAGACCGACAAGCGCCGCCACGTTACCACCAACACGATGGTCGTCGCCGAGGCCAGCGACGCGGTGTCGCTCGTCTCTAACGTCACGATCACGGCGGTCGAGAACGGCGCGATCCAGCTGGTGACCAGCGGCCTCTACCGCGACCGCGTTCGCCGCGAAGCCGGCCGCTGGGTGCTCTCGGAGCGCCGCATCGACCTCGACATGGCGTATTAGGGCCGCAGGGATTCCCGATGAACATCGGAAACATCACAGCGAAATGGGCTGGCCTCGATCCGCAGCGGCTCGCGCTCGTGGATGTTCCCACCGGTCGCCGAGCCTCGTTTGGCGAACTCGACGCGCGCGTGCGCAAGCTCGCGAACGCGCTCGCGGCGCGCGGCCTCGCGAAAGGCGATCGCGTGGCGGTGCTCGCGAAGAACAGCATCGAGTACTTCGAGATCTATTACGCCTGCGCGCGCGCCGGCTTCATCGCGCAGCCGCTCAACTGGCGGCTCGGTGTGCCCGAGCTCGAGCGCATCCTGCGCGACGGCGATCCGAGCGCGGTCGTCAGCTCGGGCGAGTTCAACGCCGAGCGCGCGGAGTTGCAGCGCCTGCTCGACGTGAGACTGTGGGCGGAGTTCGGCGCGAACAGCGATGGCAGCTTCGACGATCTGGTGCGCAGCGGCGCCGATTGCGAGCCGCCCGCTTCGGCGGCCACTGGCGGCGACGATCCCACCCTAATTCTCTACACCGGCGGCACCACCGGCATTTCGAAAGGCGCGCTGCATTCCCACAAGACGCTGTTCATGGGCATGCTCAATCAGACCGTCGCCGAGCGCATCGTGCCGCGCGACGTCTACATGCTCACGGGCCAGATGTTTCACATCCCGGTCGCGCTCGCGATGAATTACATGGCGCATGGCTGCCCGGTCGTGCTGATGAACTTCGACGCGAAGCAGGCGCTCGAGATCATCGAGAGCGAGCGCGTCTCCGCCTTCCTCGGCATCACCACGATGCTCAACTGGATGATGGCGGAAGCAGGCTTCGCGCAAGCCGACCTCTCGAGCCTGCGAAACATCCAATATGGCGGCGGTCCGATGCCCGCAACGGTTGTAAAGGCCGCGCTCGATTCGTTCCCGTGCACGCTGATTCAGGGCTACGGCCAGACCGAAGGCATGACCATGACCTTCCTCTCGCAGGAGGATCACGCGCGTGCGATCGCGGGCCGGCGCCCGGAGCGCCTCGCTTCGTGCGGGCGGCAGGGCTTCGTCACCAGCATCGAGTTGCAAGACGAGCACGGACGCCCGACGCCGCGAGATTCCGTAACGCCTGGCGAGATCTGCGTGCGCTCCGAGGCGAACATGCTCGGCTATTGGCGCAAGCCTGAGCTCACGGCCGAGACGTTCCGAAATGGCTGGATGCGCACGGGCGACGTCGCGCATTGGGATGCGGACGGGTACGTGTTCATCGTGGACCGCGCGAAGGACATGATAATTTCAGGCGGCGAGAACATCTATTCGACGCAGGTGGAAGCCGCGATCCATGAGCACGAAGCCGTGCTCGAGTGCGCGGTGATTGGGGTGCCCGACGAGGAGTGGGGCGAGGCGGTGAGAGCGGTCGTCGTGCTGAAGCCAGGGCAGGTGGCGACGGCGCAGGAGATCATCGATACCGCGAAGAAGCACCTCGCTTCTTACATGAAGCCGCGCTCGGTCGAGTTCGTGGCTGCGCTGCCGAAGGCGCCGACGGGGAAGATCTTGAAGCGCGAGCTGCGCGATCCGCACTGGAGCGGGCGGAGCCGCAAGCTATGAGCGGCCTCCTGACGCCGGAGGTGCTCGCGAACATCGGCAAGCGCGCGCCGCCGGATCATCAGGTCGTGACGCGCCGCGATCTGCGCAAGTACGCGATTGCGAGCGGGCAGACGCAGCGCAGGTACCTCGACGGCGACGTCGCGCCGCCGCTCTTCCACGTCGCGCTGTTCTGGCCGGTCGTGCCGCGGGAGGACCTAACACCCGACGGTGTCGCTGGCGACAAGCTTCTACCGAAGTTCCCGCTCGAGCGCGCGATGGCCGGCGGGCTCGACATCGAATACCACGGCGAAATGCGCCCCGGCGACGAAGTGGTAGCGACCCGCACGCTCACCAACATCTACGAGAAGGCCGGGCGCTCGGGACCGCTGATCTTCTACGAAATCGTGATGGAGGTGCGCCGCAAGAGCGGCGAGTTACTCGTCAGCGAGAAGACCACGCGGATTTTGCGATGAGCGCCGCGGGGCTCTCCTGCGCGCGGCTCTCGAGCCTTCAGCCGGGCGACGTGTTACCCGAACGCCGGCGCGGGTGCGACATCGTCCAGTCGTTTTTCTACAACGCTGCGCTCTGGAACGCGCACCGCATTCATTATGAGATGCAGTACGCGAAGCAGGCCGAGGGCTACGCGGGGCTCGTGGTGCCGGGGCCGCTGCTCGGCGACTGGCTGGGCCAGTGCGCCGAAGACTGGGCCGGCGACGCGGGCCGCGTGGTGACGCTCCGCTACTCGAACCGGCTCGCGGCGCTCGTCGGCGAGCCGCTAGAGATCGGCGGCGCGGTGAAGGCGGTGGACGCCGCGGCGCGCGAGGTCGAGCTCGAGCTATGGGTGAAGAACGCCGGCGGCGAAGTGATTACGCCCGGTACGGCGCGCGTTCGGTTCGCAGCGTGAGCGGGCTTCGCGGCAAAGTGGCGATCGTCGGCGCGGCGGACACTGCGGTCGGCCGCGTGCCCGACAAGGACGCGACGCAGCTGTGCGCGCTCGCCGCGCTGCGTGCGCTCTCGGACGCGGGTCTGCGCAAGGATCAAGTCGATGGCCTCGTCACGTGTAACAGCATGTCGCAGCCGCGCATGTATCACGCCGAGGCGATCGCGGAGTATCTGCAGATCTTCCCGCGCTATTGCGTGAGCGCGAACGCGGGCGGTGGCACGACGTTCTCGGTGATCGCGCAGGCGGCCGCTGCGATCAGCGCCGGGCTTTGCGAGACGGTCGTCGTCTCGATGGCCGACAGCCTGCGCAGCGGGCTCTCTCGCGCGCAAGCGCTGGTGACGCAGTCGTCGTCGGGCCATCCCGAGTTCGAGACGCCCTACGGCGCGACCGTGCCCGGTTACTACGCACTGATCGCGCAGGCCTACCTGCACGAGTTTGGCGGAACGCCGGAGCAGTTCGCGGCGGTGGCTGTGACCTGCCGCGCTCACGCCGCGCTGCATCCGCACGCGCAGATGCGCGAGCCGATCACGGTTGCGGACGTACTCGCGAGCCGCCTGATCGCCGATCCGCTGCGCCTGCTCGATTGCTCGCTCGTCTCCGATGGCGGCGCGGCGATCGTACTCACCTCCGCTGAGCGCGCGCGCGATTTCCCGCACACGCCTGTGCTGCTGCTCGGCGCCGGCGAGGCGCACGGCCACGAGCACATCTCACAGGCGCGCTCGCTGACGAGTTCGTTCGCGAAGTTCTCAGGAGAGCGCGCCTACGCGATGGCCGGTGTCGGCCCGAGCGACATCGACGTCGCGTATCTCTACGACTGCTTCACCCCCGTCGTGCTCGTCGAACTCGAAGACTTGGGTTTCTGCAAGCCGGGCGAAGCCGGCGCGTTCGTCGCCGCGGGCCACGCGCGCATCGGCGGCAAGCTTCCGATCAACACACACGGCGGCCTGCTCTCGCACTGTCACCCCGGCAACCCCGGCTCGATGTTCGCGATCACCGAGGCCACAACGCAGCTGCGCCGCACGGCTGGCGCGCGCCAGGTCGCGGACGCGGAACTCGCGCTGCTGCACGCGCAGGGCGGCATTCTCTCGAGTCACGCGACGCTCGTGCTCGCGCGCGGCGGAGTGGCCTAATGGCTGGCGAGACGAAAGCGCTCCCGATCCCGACGCCGCTCTCCGCGCCGTACTGGCGAGCCTGTCGCGAGGGTCGCCTCATCCTGCAGCGCTGTACCGCTTGCGGCCAGCGCCAGTTCTATCCACGCGCGATCTGCACGCAGTGCGTGAGCGAACAGCTCGAATGGAGCGACGCCTCCGGCCGCGGGCGCGTGAAGAGCTTCACGGTGATTCGGCGCGCCGTCTCTGCCGCCTACGAGCCTGACGCGCCCTACGTCGTTGCGTTGATCGAGCTCGCGGAAGGGCCGACCCTAATGAGCAACGTGGTCGGATGCGCGCCCGAAGCCGTGCAGATCGGCGCGCCGGTTCGCGTTCGGTTCGACGCCTGGAGCGCCGA
This sequence comes from Deltaproteobacteria bacterium, assembly GCA_031387905.1. Classification (GTDB taxonomy): domain Bacteria; phylum Myxococcota_A; class UBA9160; order UBA9160; family UBA6930; genus VGRF01. The sequence goes on along the minus strand of JANNDT010000478.1, from coordinate 8,919 downwards.
GATCTCAGTTCCCGTCTTCACGCTGGAGTAATCGCATGGCTCACGACTACCGGACCGGCACGATCGTGAACCCGAGCGCGCCAGCGGGCTCGCTCGAAGCCAAGCAGCCGTACATCGACAACGGCAGCGGCGTGGTGGACCCGACTTGTTACTACTCGCGCGAGGCGATGGCGAGAGAGTGGCAGCGTCTCTGGCCCAAGACCTGGCTGATCGCCGGCGTCGCGTCCGACCTCCCTGAGATCGGCTCGTACTTCCTGTTCGAGATCGGCCAAGAGTCAGTCATCATTTCCCGCACTGAGAACGGCGTGCGGGCCTTCTTCAACGTCTGCACCCATCGCGGCACGAGACTGCTGAGTCGAGCTCACGGCAAGAAGAGCTTCTACGTCTGCCCGTTCCACGCCTGGCGCTTCAATCACCGCGGCGAACTCGTCTCGCTCACGGATCGCGACACCTTCCGCGAAGAAGTGTTGTGCGAAACACGCGGGCTCACGGAACTTCGCTGCGAGGAAACCGCGGGCATCGTGTTCGTGAACATGGACGCGAACGCGCCGCCGCTACGCGAGCGCCTTGGGCTGCCGCCGGGTTACTTGGAGGGCTATCGCATCGACCAGATGCGCGTCGTACGCCACGTCCAAACCGAGTGGGCCGCTAACTGGAAGATCGGCGTCGAGGCTTTCTACGAGAGTTATCACTTGCACGTGGTGCACCCGGAGACGCGCGCCGTCATGGCCGACCTCGCGGTGCAATACGATCTCTATCCGCACGGCGCGAGCCGAATGATCGTGCCGATCGGGCGGATGAGCCCGCGCATCAAGGATCAGACCACGCTGAACGACGGACTCGCTTACATGCTCCAGACTGTGGGTGTCGACCCGGCGGGTTATCAGGGGAACGCTGCGGGCGTGCGGCCCGCGATCGCGCGCGCGAAGCGCGAAAACGCGAAGCGCGCAGGGCTCGACTACTCCGCGTTCACGGATGGCCAGCTCACCGACAGCTGGGCCACCGGTATCTTCCCGAACGTGCAGATCGGCTGTCACCCGGAAGGCGTCTTTCTGATGCGCTTTCTGCCGCACCCGACCGATCCCGAGCGCTTCTACTACAACACGATGACGCTGATCCACCCCTCGGATGATCCGCACCACAAGGCGCCTGACTGGATGGGCGTGCCCGAAGGCACCGACTTATCAGGCCGCACGCGCCCCGAGTGCGAGAAGTTCGGCGTCGGCGAGGACGCCAAGCTCGGGCAAGTGCTCTCGCAAGACGCGGATCTGCTGCCCATCGTGCAGCAAGGTGTGCGCTCGCGCGGCTTCAAGGGCCAGCTATGGGGCGAGCAGGAGCAGCGCCTGCGCCATTTTCATGCAGAACTCGAACGCTACCTCGCGGACGATCGCGCGTGAGAACTAGTCTTTGAATCCTCAACACCCAGGAGCAAGCTATGGCGAAGACGCATGACCACGAGATCGTTTCCATTTATCCGTTTTCGGACAAGGAAGTCGATCAGCTGATGAGTTCCTCGAATGAGTGCGTACTGATGTGGACGACGAAGGACGGCTGGCCGGTCGGCGTGACGCATGCGTTCGTTTGGCACGAGGGGAAGATCTGGCTCACGTTCGCGTCGCATCGGCACCGCACCGTCGCGATCAAGCGCGACAACCGCGTCGCTGTGAACGTCAGCAGCGCCGGCTATCCCGCCGGTGCGTCCGAGGCGCTCGCGCGTGGCGCGATCACGATCAAGGGACGCGGCACGTTCTTCGAGGACGCCGAGACCAAACGCTGGTTCTACTCTGCGCTCTCGAAGAAACTGAACCCCAACAACCCGGGAGGCGAGAAGTTCTTCAACGAACTGCTCGACTCCCCGTTGCGCGTGATCCTCGCCATCACGGCGGAAAAGAAGATCATGTACAACGCCAAGACGGCTGGGGCGCATATGGCCGGCACGGCCTCCGAGAGCGATCTCGGGCCGCGGCTCGGCGCCGACGCCGAGCGCATGAACGCCGAGCGCGCGCGCAAGGGCCTGCCGCCTCGCTAGGGCGCCTCGACCTCGACGGGGATGCCGCCCGCGCGCGCATCCGGAGTACGCTGCGCGCGAGATCGTCACGTTTGGAGAGACCCAATGAGAATCCGGCACACGGCACTCGTCGCTGTCCTGCTCGTCAGTTCCCTTGCGGGCTGCATCGACCCCTCGGAGCGCCGGCCCGGCCTGCGCTTATCAGGCGAAGTCGCGGCGTATCCGGCGGACTGGTCGTTCACCGACGCGCACGAAGAAATCGCAGTCGAGGTGAGCGGCTTTCTCGGCCTGCCGCACTCCGTCACGATCTGGTGCGGCTCGCTCGACGGCGCGCTCTATCTCGGCGCGCGCGACCCCGAGACGAAGCGCTGGCCCGCCTGGGCGGACGCGAACCCGGATGTGCGCGTGAAAGTTGGCGACGCGGTGTACGAGGTGCGGCTCGCGCCGTTCGACGACGCGGACACGCTCGAGCGCCTGCGCATCGCCTACGCCGCGAAGTACAAGTTCCCCGATCCCAAGCCCGGCGATCCGCCGCCTCCGCCGGTTCGCTATTGGCGCGTAGGGCCGCGTTCCTGATCCTTGCCTAGCTAGGAGACCGACCCAAGAGTGGGACGGGTCGCCCGATCGCCGCTGCATCCGCCCCAACTGCGTTGCGCTCCTTGCGCCGTAGCTAAGGCTACGGCTCGGTCGCGCGCCTTGTTGGGGCGGCGCATCGGCGCTCGTGCTCAGCCGCCCATCTTGGGTCGGTCTCCTAGCGCAGCAGTGGCACGCAGTCGGCGCTGCATCCGCTCTCGCTCGCCGCGGGCGCTGCGGCCGAGCGGTGCAGCACGCCGCGCGTAGCGCGCACGACGACGCGCGCGTCTTCGCCAGCGCCGCGCACGACGCCGTCGCCGTCCACGATCAGGCTGTATCCGCCAGCCTCGAAGGGCGCCCATAACAAGCTGACGAGCGGGCGCGCCGCGACGTTCGCCGCGCTGCGCTTGCCGGTCTGCGCGACCAGCGCGTCGCTCTCCCACGCGACCGCGACCGACACCGAGTGGGGGCGGCCGTCGTCGCTCACAGTCAGCAGGTAGGGAGTCGCGCCGAAGCGCGTGGCCTCGGCCCGAAGTTTCTCGAGCGAAACGGGAATGCTCACGCGTCCACCTCCACTTTGAATCCGCCATAGATCATGCGTCTGCCGTCAAACGCGAGCGAGCAGCCACGCTATCGCGCTCGACTGCGAATCAGCAGCACGCCCGCGAACACCACCGCGACCGCGAGCCAGCGCCAGGCGCCGACGCACTCGCGCAGCAGTAGCGCGCCGATCGCGACCGCAAACAGCATGCTCGTTTCGCGCAGCGAGATGACGAGCGCAACGGGCGCCTGCGTGAGCGACCAGATCGCAAGCAAGTAGGAGGCGGTCGAGAGCAAGGGACCGAACAGCGCGATTCTCCAGTGCTGCGTAAGCACGCGCGCAACACTGACGCGCCGTGCCTGATAAGCGGCCATCGCTACGGCGCTGCCGATCGTAATGATCGGGCCATACGAGAGCGGGTCGTTGGCGATGCGGGCGCCCAGCGAATCCGTGAGTGCGCCGCTGGCGGTCGCTACCGCAGCGAGCGCCGCGAAACCGAGGCCGCGCAGCGAGATCGTGCGCGAACGGCGTGCCGCCTCCCAGCCGAGCAGCGCGATGCCGGCGGAGATGCACAGCACGCCCAACAAGTTTGAGGGCGCGAGCCGCTCGTGGAACACCGGAATGGCGGCGAAGGCGATCACGAGGGGGTTGAGCCCGCGCACCATCGGGTAGGCGACGGCGAAGTCTCCCTCGCGATAGGCGGAACCGAGTAGCGCCTGCGCGGGCACGCCCAGCAGAATCGTGACACCGATCCAGCCCCACGCGGCGTGCTCGGGAATCCCTGAGAACACGAGCAGAATCACGTTCGGCCAGACAGCGCCGACGCCGAGCGCGATCAACGCGCCGTACGGATCGGGGCTCGACTTCACCCAGGCATTCCACGACGCGTGGAGAAGCGCGCTCGTGAGCATCGCGGCGAGCACGATCGGGTCCATTAGGCGCCACCGTCAGCGCACACCGCCAACCTCACCCGCCGCGCGCAGCCCCGAATGCAGCGCGCCCTGCATCCAGCCTGGCCAGGGCGACGTGTGCTCGCCGGCGAAGTGCACGCGGCCCTCCGGCGTAGCGACGTGTTCGAGCAACTCGAACTCTCCTGGGCGTGTTACCAGAAAGGCGCCGCGGCTGTACTTCTCATTCAGCCACGAGTGCGTCGCCGCGGCCTCGAACTCGTCGCGCACACCCGGGTGAATGCGCTCGAACAGCGCGAGCATGCGCTCGATTCGCACCTCGGGGGGAAGCGCCGAGGTCTCGCGGGCAAGGTCTTCGTACGCATAGGACATCAGGAGGCCGCGCGCCCCCGGCTGATTGAAGGACGGGCTCCAGACCTCCATTGGCTGGTCGACCGAGGCGAATCCATTGCGGCCGTCGCGTTCCCAGAAGCGCGTTCGCGTCTGCACGAACACGCGCGCGACCGGCCCTGAGTACAGGCCGTCGATCGTGTGCCGCTTCGCCGCGCTGAAGGCCGGTGAGACTTCGATCTCGCGCAGCACCGTGAACGGAATCGTGCAGATCGCGCGATCCGCGCGCTCCACGTGGTGCGTTCCGCCGGCGATGTAGGCGACGCGAACGCCGCGCGCGTCCTGCTCGATGCGGCGCACCTCGGCGCCATAGCGGAGGCGCTCGCGCAGCGGCTCCGCCAGCGCGCGCGGCAAGTGGTCGTTGCCACCACGAATCTTCCACAGCATGGGGACGGCGTGGCTGACCGCGTCGTGGGCGAAGTCGAGCAGCGAGTCCGCTTCGAAGCCTTGGGCCATTAGGCGGATCGCCGCCGGAGACGCGCCCTGCTGCGCGAGAAACTCGGCGTAGGTCGAGTCTTTGTAATGGGCGAACTCTCGGAACGGCCACGCGTCCTTCGGCAGTGCGCGAATCTCCTCTCGCACGCGGTCGAAGTACAAGGCCGACAGCCCATTCGCGCCGGCTGCTCGCTCGCGCGCATTGAAGCCGAGCGCGGGCGAGGCGAGGCTCGGGTTGCCGCCGAAGGGCACCACTTGCCGCTCATCGCCCGCGAGAAACACACCGGCCCCGGATTCGGGATAGAACGGATCGAGCTCGAGCGCGCAGCGTTTCACGTATTCGAGCGTGAGCGCGTGCGTGCTGGGGATGCGGCCCGCGCCGGCTTCGGCGTAGAGGCCGTCCGAGAACGGTTCGCGCAGCGTGTGGACGCGCCCGCCCGGCCGCGTGCGCGCCTCCAGCAATAACACATCGTGTCCCTCGGCCACGAGCTTGGCGGCGGCGGCCAGCCCTGCGAGGCCGGCGCCGAGAATCAAGACGCGCTGCGGCGGCGCGGTCGCTGCACGCTCGTCCAGAAGCTGGGCCGCGGCGGTGCGGTCGAGTAGGAGGCCAGCGCTCGAGAGCGCCGCGAGCCGCCCGAAAGCCCTGCGCGTGAGTGCTGCACTCATGCTTCGCTCCCCGCTGCGGCAGTCGCCTGGCGGAGCGCATCCAGCTTCCGCTCGTAGTCCGCGACCAGCGCGAACTGCGTGCGCGCGCGGTCGAGGTTGTGGTGTTCGCGGTGAACGCGGAAGTACGTGTCGCCGCGCAGGTGGTCGGCGAGGAAGCGGAGGCCGATCACGGTGGTCATTAGGAGAGCGCCGAAGGGAAGCTCGGCGCGCTCGGCCGCGCTGAGGCTCGGGCCTGCTCCGCGCACGAAGCCGTCCGCGAGCGCGGCGAACAAGTCCGCCTCGACGCGCACGCATGCGAGGTCGCGCTCGTCCTCGGCAGCGCGCGTCGCGGCGCTGCGCGCGAGATCGCCGAAATCCGTGAGCGCGCTGCCGGGCATTACGGTGTCGAGGTCGACCACGCACAAGCTCTCGCCGGTCGCGTCGTCGAGCAGCACGTTGTTCAGCTTGGTGTCGTTATGCGCGACGCGCTCGGGCAGCGCGCCGCTCGTTTTGAGCGCCTCGAAACGCGCGACGACGGGTTCGCGCGCGAGCGCGAACTCCACCTCGGCGCGGCAACCCGTGAGCCGGCCCTCGCTGTCCGAGCGCACGGCCTCGCTGAGCTGCTCGAAGCGCAGACGCGCATCGTGGAAGCGCGGAATCGTGTCGTGGAGGCGCGGCGCGGGTAGATCCGCGAGCTGCGCGAGGAAGCGCCCGAACGCGAGAGCCGCCGCGCGCGCGTCCTCGGCCCCGCGCGGGATGTCGAGGCTGTGTGCGCCCCCGATTAGCGGAAGCGTGCGCCACGTCTCACCGCGAGAGTCCACATAACAGCTCGCGCCACTGCGCGCTGGCACGAGCGCGAGCACGCGCCGCTCGATCTCGCGCGCATGCTCGCGCTCGAGCGCGCGCCGCTGATGCGCCACCACGCGCGCGAAGTTCTCCATCACTCTCGCGGGTTCGCGGAACACGGCGCGATTGATGCGCTGCTGCACGAAACGCGCGGGGCCGCGGGGTGTCTCGAACTCCGCGAGCACCGTGGTGTTGATGTGCCCGCTGCCGAACGGCGTCGAGCGCAGCCAGCGGCCCGGCAACTCGAACGCGCCCGCCACTTCACGCAGCAACGCCGCGTCGTCGGCGCTACTCATGCGCACGCATTTCGCGAGGTCTCATGTCGCAGCTGCCCGTGCTCGTCGTCCCGCGCATCGCCGGAAGAATCCCGATCGATGGCAACCTCAACAAGCCCCCGTGGATTTCGCTCACGCCCGTTGGGCTCGTAGCATCGCACGGCCGCGATGCTGCGAGCGGCCCATCGAGCGTGCAGCCGACCGCGCTGCGCGTGTGCCACGACGGCGAGCGTCTCTACATCGCTTTCGACTGCGTGGACCGCGACGTCTGGGGCACGTTCCGCGGGCGCAACGAACGCATCTACGACGAGGAAGTGGTCGAGGCGTTTCTCGCGCCGGACGGCGACCCACGCCGCTATTTCGAACTCGAATCGAGCCCGCGCGGCGCGTACTTCGAAGCGATCATCGAGAACCCGGATGGCGTACGCCGCACGATGCGCACGGACCTCGCTTGGGTGTGCGCGGGCTGGGAGCGCGCGATCCGCGTGCGCGGAACGCTCGATGCGCGCGACGACGTCGACGACGGCTGGTCTGTCGAGTGGGCGATTCCGTTCGCGACGCTCGGCGCTGCGCCGCTGCGGCCCGGTGCGCGCTGGCGCGCGAACTTCTACCGCATCGACCAAGCGAACGGCGGTGAGCGCAGCGCCTGGTCGCCGACGTTCGCAGACCCGCCGGAGTTTCACTTACCTAACTACTTCGGCGTGCTCGAGTTCGAATGACGAGTGTGGGCAGACGCAAGCGGCGCTCCGCCGCGCGCAGCGAGCCGCAGGCGAGCGAAGTCAACGCGCTAGCCAGCGGGCGCGAAGCGACCGCCCCTCGGCGCTTCGCCGCGCACAGCGTTCGCCGGTTTAGCCCTGATAACGCGGCAGCTTGTCGCGCAACTCCGCCATTCGCGGCGCGGCGGCGTCGCGGGCGGAGAGCGTCGGCACCAGCACCGGCCACGGCACGCCGAGCTCGGGGTCGTTCCAGGCGATCGCGATCTCGCTCTGCGGCCGGTACGGCTCCGTCACTTTGTACTCGACTTCGGCGGTCTCGCTGATCACCAGGAAGCCGTGCGCGAAGTTCGGCGGAATCCAGAGCTGGCGGAAGTTCGTGGCGGTGAGCGCCGTCAAGAAGTGCTTGCCGAACGTGGGCGAGCCGACGCGGATATCGACCGCGACGTCGATGATCTCGCCCGCGATCACGCGCACGAGCTTGCCCTGCGCTGGATCGAGCTGCGCGTGGAGCCCGCGCAGCGTGCCTTGCTGCGAGCGCGAATGATTGTCCTGCACGAACGGCCCCGAAATGCCGTGCTGCGCGTAGCGCTCGGCGCGATACGTCTCGAGAAAGAAGCCACGCGCATCCTGATGAACGAAGGGCTCGATCAAGAGCACGCCGGGCAGGGAGGTCTGGTGGACCTTCATGCGCCCGTCCTCGGTTCACGCGCGATCCGCTGCAGATACTCGCCGTAGGCGTTGTTCTTCATTTCGGCGCCGAGTCTCGCGAGTTGCTCGGCATCGATCATGCCCATGCGCCAAGCGATCTCTTCGATGCACGCGACCATTAGGCCCTGCCGCTCCTGCACCGCCTGGATGTACTGGCCGGCTTGCAACAGCGATTCATGCGTGCCGGTGTCGAGCCAGGCGAAGCCGCGGCCGAGCAACTCGACGCGCAGTTCGCCGCGCGCGAGGTAGGCGAGGTTCACGTCGGTGATCTCGAGCTCGCCGCGGGCGGAGGGCTTCATCGCGGCGGCGATCTCCGAGACGTTCCGGTCGTAGAAGTAGAGGCCTGTTACAGCCCAGTTCGAGCGCGGCTGCTTCGGCTTCTCTTCGATCGAGAGCGCGCGCTGCTGCGCGTCGAGCTCGACCACGCCGTAGCGCTCGGGGTCGCGCACCCAATAACCGAAGACGGTGCCGCCAGCTTCGCGGGCAGCGGCGGAGCGCAGCGTCTCGGAGAGACCGTGCCCGTAAAAGAGGTTGTCGCCGAGCACGAGTGCGGCGGGCCCGCCCGCCAGGAACTCGCGCCCGATCAGAAATGCCTGCGCGATGCCGTCGGGTCTCGGCTGCGCCGCGTACGAGATCGAGATTCCGATGCGCGAGCCATCGCCGAGCAGGCGCTGGAAGCTGGCTTGGTCTTCGGGCGTCGTAATCACCAGCACGTCGCGGATGCCCGCGAGCATCAGCACCGACAGCGGGTAGTAGACCATCGGCTTGTCGTAGACGGGCAACAGCTGCTTCGAGACGCCGCGCGTGATCGGATACAGCCGCGTGCCCGTGCCGCCCGCGAGCAGAATCCCACGCCGCGTCATCGCGCACTCCC
>JANNDT010000431.1:0-19160 GCA_031387905.1 Deltaproteobacteria bacterium | reverse complement strand
GCGGGCCCAGTTGGGGGGGGGGGGGTGCGGCGCCTATTGGGGGTGGGGCGCGGCTGGCCCCCCGCGCCCGTGCGCGAACCGGCTCACCTATGGGCGAACGATCGAACCAGCACCGGCACCGTGCAGAACGTCTCGCGCGGCGGCGTGTTCGTCGCGTCGGGCTGGCTCCCGCGCGAGGGCACCGAAGTGCGCATCGAGTTCGCGTTGCCCGGAACGCAGAGCCCGATCGCGACAGCGGGGCGCGTCATATGGCGCCGCGACGACGAGGAGCGCGCGGGCTTCGGCCTGCGCTTCGTCGCGCTCGACGGGCGCACCCAGCGCGCCCTTGCGCGCTACGTCGATGAGCACGCGGCGGCCTGAAGCTCGCTCGCCAGCGCGAGAACTACTCCTGGCCGACGAGTTCCTCGAACGTCGGCCAGTTGGAGTCGCTGTGATTCGTGTGCGGGCGCACGACCGACAGAATCTTGTCGCCTTGCCGCACGATGTAGACGTGCGTCGTCGTGTCGCCCGTCCGCACGCGATGCTCCTCGACCAGCAGCGGCTCGTCGCTCGCGAGCTGCGAGCCCGGTAGCGCGACGGACAGCTTGCCGTTGACGCGCACTTGGCCGAGTTCGGGGCCAGGCGCGCGAACCACTGGCGCCTGCTCCGCGTCCACTTCGGCGTTCAGCACGCGCAGCCGCTGCACCTGCGCATCCAACTGCTCCGCGTAACTCTTGCTCTGCGCCGGCTGCGCGGGCGTGAAGCGCTTGTAGCTCGCGAGGCTCGACGTCTCGATGCGCACCGCGCTCGCGCGATACGCCTCGGGAATGCGCTTCATCTCGTCGCTGAACGCGACGACTCCGTCCGCGTTCGTCCAGCGATAAAGCGACCCGGCGCTTGCGCTGCTCGAGATCATTAGAGCAACCAGCCCGATCCAACTCAGCTTCGACAGGGTCCGCATTGGGCGTTCCTCCACGGACTTGAGGTGGTGCGTTGCGTCGAGAAAGAGCAGCGATTTCTCAAACGCGAAAGGCAGCGAAGCGGCAACGCGTGAGGCGCAACCAAATCCCAGCGCGCGGTTGACGCGACAATTGCACCCTCCTAAGGTGCCCCCCTTCCTGGTGCGGGGTGGAGCAGCCTGGTAGCTCGGCGGGCTCATAACCCGCAGGTCGCAGGTTCGAATCCTGCCCCCGCTACCAACTTTCGAGACGGCTCGGCAGCTTCGGCTTCCGAGCCGTCTTCGTTCAGGGCTACGTGGAAGACGCGTTCCAGCGCGAAGCCCGACGCCGACCGAACTGCGGCTGCGCGCGGCCGCTCGCGGAGCACGTGGCGAGCGCGATTGACCGCCGGTGCATTCCGACGCCGCGCACGTCGACGCCTTTCATGCGATCGAAGCCATTCAGACCGAAGCGTGAGATTTGCCGAGCAAGCGCGAGGTCGTCATACGCCCGGTCTCGGATCTCGGAAGTGCGTTTGTCTTCCCTTTCCCCCCGCGAACGGCGCGGGGTTCGAGCTGGCATGAGACTCGCAATGGAAACTCCGCGAGGTTCCGATGAACGCCGTTGCTCAATGAGGGCAGCGCAGGAAGCCTCATATGAGGAGACTTTCCGATGGCAATGTTCCATTTCGACACAGCATTCATGCTCGAAGTGATCGCGCTGGCAGCGGGTCTTACGCTGCTTCACTTCGGCAAGAGTGCGACGGCGGCGCTGCTCCGCGCGGCCGGCTGGCTGCTGATCGTGGCGTCAATCGGGTCTGCCTCATGCTCGATTTATTACGCCATTCGCTATCACGTCCAAGGCGAGTTCGATCATGCCTACGGCGTGCCCAACGCCTGCCAAATGGGAGGGCGCGGGATGCACGACATGCATGGGATGGGAGGCGACCACCCGATGATGGGTCGCCCCGGCGCTGCCAGTCCAGCCCCCGAAACGGCCGCTGGCGACGCGATGCCGACGCCCGCCGGCGACGACGAGCATTCCGCTCACCACCCGGAGAAGTAGATGTGAGCGTCAGGCGGCAGCGCGCTCGACTCGTCGAGCGTGCCAACGCGCACGAACGCGGAGCTGGTTTTGCGCTTGCGCCTAGTGCGGTGGCAGCAACGCACGAACATCGGCTCGGTCATCAGGCGACACCGAAGTGCCCGGCAGCTCAGCCGCCGTCGGCGGGGAAGCTCGCGGAGTTCGTCCTCACCAAACGCGGGAGACTCCGGCCATGAGCGGCCCACAATTTGTCGTTCCCTTCCAGAAAGTAGGCATCGCCGACGTCGCGAGCGTCGGCGGTAAGAATGCCTCGCTGGGCGAGATGATCCGCGAGCTCGCACCCTTGGGGGTGCGCGTGCCCGACGGTTTCGCGATCACCGCCGATGCTTTTCGTCTGCACCTGCGACAGGCCGGGCTCGACGCTTGGATCTATGCACAGCTAGACGCTCTCGACGCGACCGATACCCGCGCACTGGCGGAGGTCGCGGGCAAGATCCGCGAACGCATCTCCGCCGCAGCGCTGCCGTCGCCGATCCGCGGCGAGGTGATGGCGGCGTACCACGAGTTGTCGCACGCCGGAGGCGGTGACGTTGCCGTGCGCTCTTCCGCAACGGCCGAGGATCTACCCAGCGCCTCGTTCGCCGGTCAGCAGGAGACCTACCTGAACATTCGCGGCGACGAGGCTCTCGATGCCGCCGTCCGCGCATGCATGGCTTCGCTGTTCACCGACCGGGCAATCGTCTATCGCGGCGTTAACAAGTTCGAGCACCGCGCCGTCGCGCTATCCGTCGGTGTGCAACGCATGGTGCGCAGCGACCAGGCCTGCGCCGGCACGATGTTCACGCTGGAACCCGAGAGCGGCTTCCGGGGCGTCGTAGTCATCGACGGCGCTTGGGGCCTGGGCGAAACGGTCGTGCAGGGCCGCGTCAACCCCGACGAATACGTAGTCCACAAGGCCACGGCAAAGGCGGGCTCGCGCTCCGTGATCCGCAAGGAACTCGGCGACAAGGCGGTGAAGCTCGTCTACGCGGGCGAGGGGCTTTCGGCTGCGAGGAGTGTGAAGGAAGTCCCGGTGCCTGCGGCCGACCGACGCCGCTTCGTGCTGAGCGACGACGAGGCGCTGACGTTGGCGCGCTGGGCCATGATCGTCGAAGAGCACTACTCCAAGCGCGCGGGTCGCGACGTGCCGATGGACCTCGAGTGGGCCAAGGACGGGCGAACGGGCGAGTTGTTCGTCGTGCAGGCGCGCCCGGAGACCGTGCATTCGCAACGCGACGCTGGCGCGAAGCTCGAGGTCTTCCGCCTCGGGCGCAAAGGCAAAGCGATCGTCGTGGGCAAGAGCGTCGGCGCGCGCATCGGCACGGGCATAGCCCGCGTGGTGCGCTCCGCGGAAGACCTGCACCGCTTCCTGGCGGGCGAAGTGCTCGTCGTCGAGATGACCGACCCCGACTGGGAGCCGGTGCTGCGCAAGGCTGCGGCGGTAGTCACAGACCACGGCGGACGCACGTGTCACGCGGCGATCGTCTCGCGCGAGATGGGGCTGCCGTGCGTCGTCGGAACCGCGACCGCGACGGAATCGATCCGCGATGGGCAGCTGGTCACCGTGTCGTGCGCCGAGGGCGACGTGGGCAAGGTCTACGACGGCGCACTGCCCTTCGAGCGCGAGGAAATCGATCCAGCAAAGCTGCCGATTCCGCGCGTGCCGCTGATGCTGAACTTGGCCGACCCCGCGCACGCCTTCCGACTCGGCCGCCTGCCCGAGCACGCCGCCGCGGGCGTGGGCCTCATGCGCATCGAGTTCCTGGTCTCGAACTGGATCGGCGTGCATCCGATGGCGCTCGTGCACCTCGAGCGCGTGCTCGACCCGGCCGTGCGCGCGCAGATCCGACAGCGCGCCGCCGCATATCCGTCACTTCCAGAGTTCTTCGTCAGCCGCCTAGCCGAGGGCGTGGCGCAGATCGGCGCGGCGTTCTATCCGCGCCCGGTCATCGTGCGTTTCAGCGACTTCAAGACGAACGAGTACGCGGGGTTGCTCGGCGGCGCACCGTTCGAGCCCACGGAGCAGAACCCGATGATCGGCTTCCGCGGCGCCTCGCGCTATTACGACGAGCGCTATCGCGAGGGCTTCGCCCTCGAGTGCGCCGCGATTCGACGCGTGCGCGAGACGATGGGGCTCTCCAACGTGATCGTAATGATCCCCTTCTGTCGCACGCTCGGCGAGGCGCGCGCCGTGCTCGCCGAGATGGCCAAGCACGGGCTGGAGCGCGGTAGAAACGGCATGCAGGTCTACGTCATGTGCGAGATCCCTAACAATGTCATCCTCGCCTCGGAGTTCAGCGACTTGTTCGATGGCTTCTCGATTGGCTCCAACGACCTGACCCAACTCACGCTGGGCGTCGACCGCGACTCGGACCTCCTGGCCCACCTCTTCGACGAACGCGACCCGGGCGTCAAGCGCATGATCGAGATGGTCGTCGAGCGTGCGCATGCAAAGGGCCGCAAGGTCGGAATCTGCGGTGAAGCGCCCAGCAACTACCCCGATTTCGCGGCGTGGCTGGTCGACATCGGCATCGATTCCATGTCGCTCAACCCCGACGCGCTGGCCGAAGTCGCCAGGACGATCGCCCGGAATTGAGGAGATGCCGCGGCCTCGTTGGTGTGGCGCCGCACACGAAAACGATCTCCGAGTCTCCCTCTTGTTAGGGGGCCTCTCTGCGGACGACGCAGCTAAGACAGGATCACAGGTAGCCTCAGCTCGCGAGATCCTTCCGGAGGCGCTCGACGACAGAAGCGGCACCGGCCCGAGCGTCCGCGAGAATCGCGTCGGCGGACCGCTTGATCTCTTCCCACGATCCGCTCGCAGCCCCGGGAACTTTCTTGAGGACCTGTGCGGCCTCGCGTCGCTTCGACTTCAGCGCGGCGAGTTGGCCGCGAGCGTCTCTGCGGAGTTCGCGAACTCGGCCCCGCGCGTCAGCCTCGATCGTCCTCTCCGCCTTCCGCAAGCCGCGCTGAATCTCCCCAATCGACTTCTCCAAGTGCTTGACGCCTTGCTTGATCGCTGCGTAAGCGGCTCGCTCCTCGCGCGTCATCGCTTTGCGAACACGCGCAAGCGGGCTCGTCGTCGTCTTCTTGGCGTCCATGACGGTCTCCTTTGGGTGACTGAAGCGGCGAACTTAGTGATCTCGCGTCGCCGGGCGCAATCGCTCGTCTCTTCGAGCAGACAGCGGCCCGTGATCGCGCTTGCCATTGGGCGCTTCCGTCGCCCCTAGCGCGTGCCGGATCTCTGGAGACGGACTTTTCACCGCCCACGGAATCGCCACCAGAAACGTTCTGGTGCAGACCGCGCGCCGCGGTCACCACGACACGGCCAACCGGAAGTGTCTGTTTCGCAGCGTCTCCTTCCGTCCGAAGCGCAACCGCGTTACCGATGAAGAAACGCCCGGCGAGCCCGTCGCGCCCAGGCGTCTTCCGTTTCAGCTGCCGCGCTTACGGGAACGTTCAGAGAGCCCGCGACTGGATCGCGCTCAGCGCAAGCGGCGCCAGCCGAGCAGAGCGACTACGCCCAGGGCCGACATCCCGAGCCACGACGGTTCAGGCACCGCGGTGAACGCCACCTCGCGGATCTCGATGCGGCAGCAGTTGCCGGTGGCCAGCAGCGTCAGCACTTCTAGGTCGACTCGGGCGACGTTCTGCACGGCAGCAAAGCTGTACACGCCTGCGGCCTGTTGACCGTCCAGTGCGGTGTAAACGGCGGAGCTTCCGATCAACTGGTCCGACGGGTCGTAGAAGTGCAGCTTGAAGTCGCCCACGCCTTCGTGGTTGATGATGATGTCATTCCACAGCGAGAAGCTGTCGATGTCGTAACTGCCACCGAGCAGGTCGAGTCGGATGATGCCCGTGGCTCCGTTTTCACCGGCCCAGCCATTGGCGTTGGAGGTGTCGTCGTCGGCGATCTCGAGGAGGTTGGTGCCCAAGCCGCTGCACGTCAGACCGCAAGGGAGCAGCGAAGTGGACGGCAGGATGTACGCCGACCCGTGCAGGGTAATTGGCGCCGCGTTCGCACTCGCCGCGCCTCCCAACAGGCACGCCAGCCCCAACAAGAATCCACTCCCGCGGCGCATGCTCACCTCCTAGGTATGTCAAGGATGTGGCTCCGGCGAGCGAAAAGGAGCACGCTTCCGCGAAATTTCAGCGAGTTCGAGCACCTTTGGCAGCCGCTCGAGCGCGCTAGCTGCGAGCTGCGTGGCGCTCAACGCAGAGCGCGCATTCCGCCTCGGCCTGCAATCAGCGGCAGATCGAGCGTCGAGACAATGCCGGGCGGCGCAGCGCAGACTGCGGGAATCGCGTTCACGACGCGCATGCCCGTAGCGAGACAGCCGCCCGCGTTGCCGTCGCCCGTGGCGGGGTCGCTGAGCAGCGTTTCCTGTTCGATGTTCGGCTGGCCGACGATCACGATGCGATTCGCGTGCACCGCGTGCAGACGCGGCCGCGGCCACTCGGGCGCAGCCTCCGGGAACATGCGGTGCAGGTGATCGACGAAGATGCGCGGCTCGCCTCGCACGATCCCCTGCAACTCGATGCGATGCGCCGCGCACTGGCCGGGCTCGACGCGCCCAAACGGAAACTCGACGGCCTCGGTCGCGCCCCAGCGCCGGTAAACCTCGCGGGTCGCCTCGACCTCTACGCCTAGCGCCTGCGCGATCATGTAAAGCGGGCCGCCCCAGATCGCGGTCATCAGGCCGGGCGTGTCGAGCAGCGGCGCCGCGTCCATGCTCGAGAGCAGGCCCAGCATGCGCAGGCTCGCTTGATCGGGGTAACTGCCGCCATCGACGAACTCAGTGGTGCGCACGCTCTCCACTCGCGCGCACAGCCCTAACAATGTGAGCGGGAGCAGGTCGTTTGCAAAGCCGGGGTCGATGCCGCCGCTGAAGAACGAGACGTTGCCCTCGCGGCAGGCGCGTTCGATCGGCTCGCGCAGCTGCGGCGCAACGCGCTGCGGGTTCTGGAACATGCCCATGCTCGTGTCGACCACGTTCTTCCCCGCGCGCAGCGCCGCCGCGAGGTTCTCGAGATTGAGCGCGGCATGCATCGCGCTGGGTCCGAAATAGGCCAGCGCATCGGCATCGACCGCAAGCGCGCGGCGCACATCGCGGGTCGCGACGATGCCAGTTTTCGCCGTGCCGAGGATGTCGCCAACATCCTGCCCGTCCTTCGCAGGATCGTTCACGATGACGCCGACGATCTCGAAGTTCGGATGCCCAGCGAGGTTCCGCAGGACGGCTTTGCCGACGAAACCCGTGCCCCACACGATGACGCGCACCACAGCGAACTCCGAGTCTTCAGGCTCGCTCGAGCGCGAAGCCGCGAGTCAGTCGCGGGTGATGCCGGAGCCGCCCTTGAAGCCCAGCTTGGCACGCACGAAGGTCTTGTCGCCGTCTCTGAACTCGAAGTCGATCCTGCCCTTGCTGCTGAACGACTCGATGCCACGCTTGTCGGTGCCCGCCTTGACCCCGACTTCGCTCTGGGTGATGACGAGCGGGGACAAGGAGCCGCAACCAGGGACTTGCGCGCATACGTCGCCGAAGAGGACCCTGAGGAACGCCTCGAGCTTAGGCCGGTCGACGTCCAGCACCGGCCGGCCCTCCGCGTCGAGGGTGTAGCTGCCCTCGACATCGATCGTGTCTGAGCCGTCGTCGAGCACGAGCAGAAACTGATTGCCGGCCAACGCCGGGAGGGCGAAGGGGCCAAAGAAGGCGTCGAACGTCACGGGACCGCGGACCGACTGGGCCTTCATTTTGCGGGCGGAAATCTTCGCCTTCAGTTCCGCCGGCCCGCTCCAACTGCCGCCCGTCACGGCGACGGGAGCGCCCGCGTGCGCAGCGGACGCAGCGGCGGTGAGCGAAATGGCCAGAGCGATCCGTAACGGCCAGCTCGACATAAGCGACATAAAGCCTCCGTTCTGTGGTTGCCCGATCCTGAGCCCACTTCGCGCGCGAAGTAAAGCTAAAGCGGCTGGGCTCGTGGCCGCGTGTCGCGCGATCTACGCTCGCCGGAACGTTTGGAGGCCACATGCCGATCGAGCATCTGCCGAGCAGTGCAGCGCCCGAAGAGATCGCCGCAATCATCGCGCGCGACGGCTGCGCGGTGGTCGATCGCGTCGCGTCGCCCGAACAGATCGCGAAGTTCAAGGCTGAGATCGCGCCGTACGAGAACGCAAACGCCACTGGCAGCGACGACTTCGCGGGGCGGAGCACGAAGCGCACGGGGGCCCTCATCGCTCGCTCGCCGACCGCGCGCGATTTCGTCACGCACCCGAGCGTGCTCGGCACGGTGGGCAAAGTGCTCGCCCACGCAACCGGCTTTCAGCTGCATCTCACCCAATTGATCTCGATCGGCGGCGGCGAACCGATGCAGCAGATTCACCGCGATCAGTGGGCGTTTGACTTCTTTCCGTTTCCGAACGGGTACGAGGTGCAGTGCAACACGATCTGGGCGATGACGGATTTCACCGCCGAGAACGGCGCGACGCGCGTGATTCCGGGCAGCCATCGCTACGCGGACAAGCTGAAGTTCACGGAAGAGCAAACGGAGCCCGCGGAGATGGCCGCCGGTTCGGTGCTCTTTTACACCGGCGCGATTTATCACGGCGGCGGCGCGAACCGTTCCCAACGAGTTCGCAGCGGCCTGAACCTCACCTACAACCTCGCGTGGCTGCGTCAGGAGGAGAATCAGTATCTCGCCTGCCCGCATGAGATCGCGCGCACACTGCCCGAGCCGTTGCTGCGCCTAATGGGTTACGCACGCGGCGCGTATGCGCTCGGCTACGTCGGCGATCTGCGCGACCCGATCGAGGTGCTGAGGCCCGAGGCGGCGCAGACCGCGCTGGGCGATCTCGACGGCGCCCGCGCGCGGCTGCGAGATCCCGCGAACGCGGGCGCCTAGCGCTTGCATCAGCGTGCGGGGTCGAGCCTCGCCGGCGAGCCCGGCAGCTTGCCGCGATTGCGCGCGATGCGGAGGCGTCCCGCCGGCTCGACCGGATCCCAGAACACGATCTCGTCGAGGCGGTCGCCGTCGAGGTCGATGAACGCGGTTGCGCCGCCGCGCGCCTGAAGCGGAATCGACGCGACTTCCGCGCCAAAGATTGCGCCTGGCGAACCGAGGCGGATGCGCGCATTGCCGTCGGCATCGCCGTAAACCAGATCGCGGCGGCCGTCGCCGTTGAAGTCGCCTTCGAACTTGGGGAGCAGCGCCGTCACGCGCGCAGTCTTGAAGTCGAAGGGCACCGTCAGCTCGTCACTCCAGCGAAGTCGCGGCGCCCCGAGTTTCGCGCCGTCGAAGCCGTACACGCGCAGCTCGAGTTCGGCCTGGCTGCGCGTGAGAATCCGTAACAGCTGGAACATTCCGAAGGGCAAAACCGATTGCACGAGTTCCGCGCGGCCATCGCCGTCGAGGTCTGCGAGCTCGGCGGTCGCGACGCCGCCCTCGACCGCGAGCGAACCCACGGCCGCGCCAAGCGGGTCGGCGCCGCCGCCGGGGTTCGCGTGGATGCGCGTCTCGGCGCGGCTGCCGATGAGCGTGCCGACCGTGCGGTGCACGACCAGGTCCGCGTCGCCGTCGCCGTCGAGATCCGCGAGGCTGGCGCGCAACAAGTTCGAGTCCGCGCGGCGCTCTTCTTCGAACGGAAACGCGGGGAAGCGCCGCACGCGGCTCGGTTTCGCCGAGAGCCCTGCGGCGCCGCCGCGATAGCTGGTCAGTCCATAACGCGTCGTCGCGACGAGATCGCGCGCGCCGTCGCCGTCGTCGTCTATCGAGAACACGCTTGGCCACAGCAGCGCTGCACGGAAGAAGCTCGTAGGCGGCGGGCCAGGCTGCGACTCGCCATAGAGCGCCGTGACGGGCAAACGCAGCAGCCGCGGCGGCGCGTCTCCGGTGAGCGCCACGAGCCGAAAACCCGCGACATCCGGCAGCAGAGCTTCGAGCCTGCCCGGTGCGCTCCAGGCGCCAGCGAACTCGAGCCGGCTCTGCTCGCGCGTGCGCGGCGGCAACGGCAGCAGCGGATCGAGCGGGATGCTGCGAACCAGCGCACCCTTGGCGTCGAGGCTGCGCAGCTCGTCAGCCGCGAGCAGCAGAACCTCGGGGCCGGCCGCGCCGCCGAGTTCAGCTACGTCGACCGCCGCGAACCTGTGCGGAATCGGAATCGTGACGCTGCCCGCCGCCTCACCGCGCGCGAAAAGCGTGACGAAGCGGCGCTCCTCAGGCGGCATTTGTTCAGCCGAAAGCACCACCAGCCAGGCCTGCTGCTGCGCGTCGCGCACGCCGAACGCTTCGAGCACGCGACCGCGCACCGCAAGCTCGCCGAGCGCGAACGCATCCGTGGCGTTCTCCGCGCCCGCGGCGCTCACGGTCACGAAGAATGCAACAACAGCCAGCGCGGGTCGGCGAAACACGCGCGCAGTCTAGGCATCGCGCGCCGCTTTGAAACCGCCCAACAAGGCAACCCGGGACGTTCTTGCCTTTTCAACTGCCCCGCGTCGTTCGCTCGCGCGCTTGATACCGTGGCCGACATGACACGCATCGATTCCGCCGCCGCGTCCGCACACAGCGATCTGGTGTGGGAGAGCTCGATCCTCCCCGCGCTCGAGCGCTACATCGAGATCCCTAATCGCTCGCCCTCGTTCGATCGCGAGTGGCGCGAGCACGGCCACATGGAGCGTGCGGTTTCGCTGATCGCCGATTGGTGCCGCGCGCGCCCCGTACCCGGGCTCACGCTCGAAATCGTGCGGCTCCCTAATCGCACGCCCCTGATCTTCATGGAGGTTCCCGGCGCGCTCGACGACACGGTGTTGCTGTACGGCCACCTCGACAAGCAGCCCGAGATGACGGGGTGGAGCGACGGCCTCGGACCCTGGACGCCGCTGCGCCGGGGCGACCAGCTCTACGGCCGCGGCGGCGCCGACGACGGCTACTCGGCGTTCGCAGCGATTACGGCACTCGAGTTGCTCGCTCGAGCGCAAGCGCGCCATGCGCGCTGCGTAGTGTTGATCGAAGCCTGCGAAGAATCCGGCAGTCTCGACCTGCCCGCTCATGTGGAGCTGCTCGCCGCGCGGATCGGGAAGCCGAGCTTGGTGGTTGCGCTCGATTCCGGCTGCGGCAATTACGACCAGCTCTGGGGCACGACTTCGCTGCGCGGCTTGGTCACTGGCACGCTGCGCGTAGAGATCCTCCGCGGAGGCGTGCACTCCGGCGACGCGAGCGGCGTGGTGCCGTCGAGCTTCCGCATCCTGCGCGAGCTGCTCTCGCGCATCGACGACGAGCGCACGGGCGAGGTCCGCGTGAAAGCGCTGCACACCGCGACGCCTGCGGATCGCGCTGCGCAAGCCCAAGCCGCCGCGGTGGTGTTAGGCGACAGCGTATCGGCGCGCTTCCCGTTCGTCGCCGGCGCCCGCCCGATGGGCGTGAGCGCGGCAGAGCGCATCCTCGCGCGCACCTGGCAGCCGACGCTCTCGATCACGGGCATCGACGGCATCCCCGCGCTCGGCAGCGCTGGCAATGTGTTACGGCCGTACACCGCCGCGAAGCTCTCGCTGCGCATTCCGCCGAGCGTGGACGGCGCGGCCGCGACGGCTGCGGTGAAGCGTACGCTGGAAGCTGATCCGCCGTACGGCGCGCGCGTTTCGTTTCACGCTGAGATGCCTGGTCAGGGCTGGAACGCCCCGCCCTTCGCTCCCTGGCTCGAGCGCGCGCTGGCGGAGGCTTCGCATACCTATTGGGGGAAGCCCGCGATGTTCATGGGCGAAGGCGGCACGATCCCGTTCATGGGCATGCTCGGCGAGAAGTTCCCCGACGCACAGTTCCTGATTACTGGCGTGCTCGGACCCGGCGCGAACGCGCACGGCCCGAACGAGTTCCTGCACATCCCGACTGCGAAGCGGCTCACCTGCGCGGTGGCGCAGGTGCTGGAAGCGCACGCGGAGCCGCGAAAGTGAAGCTGCGCTTCAGCAGCATCGTCCTGCTCGCGCTCGCGTGCGCCTCAGCCCCGCCAGCGCCGCGCGGAAACGCGATTCCCGCTGCGATGTTATGCACTGCACAAGCGGCAGCCGCGGCGCCAACGATCGCGAACAACAGTGCCTGCGCGGCGGTGATTCAAGAGCGGCTCAGCGCCATGCAACGGAGCGTGCTGAAGCGCTGGGCGTTTCCCGGCGACACGAGCTCGACATCGATGGTTCAGGTGCAGTTCACGCTCAACGCGGAAGGCCGTCCGCGCGACGTGTGCGTTCTCGGGGGAACGGGGGTCCGCGAAGCGCGCGAGGCGCTTTCGGCGCTCGCGAAGTTCGAACCCCGAGCGCCACTCGACGAGGCCGAACGTTGCGCGCTCGGGGAGCCGTTCGTCAGCACGTTCACGACCAGCACTGATTGATCAATCGAGCTTCGCGATCACGTCCTCGCCGAAACGTTGGATCCCATGGAGCCGTTTCTCGAGCACGTCCGTCGGCCCGCCGTAGAAGAACCAAGGCATGGTCTGCACGTGCGTGACGCCAAGCTCTTGCAGGCGGCGGTAGCCAGCGAGGTTGAAGGCATCCATGGCAGTGCCGAGCACCTTGAACGGCTCGCCGGCGCGCGGTGAATCGGCGCGCAGTTCGCGCAGCTCCCCAACAATTCGGCGCAACTCCTCGGTGGTGTGCATGTCGGAGATCCAGCCGTCGCACACGCGCGCCGCGCGGCGCAGTGCGGGCTTCGAGATGCCGCCGCCCCAGATCGGGATTGGCGCGGGGGGCACCGGGCTCATCTCGAGCCGCGGGAACGAGAAGAACTCGCCGTGATGTTCGACCCAGCCGCCTGCCCAGATTTTGCGCAGGATCTCGATCATCTCGTCAGTCCGTCTACCGCGGTCCTCGAAGCGAGCACCGCTCGCGTCGAACTCGTCCTTCATCCAGCCAACGCCGATGCCGAGATTCACGCGGCCGCCGGAGAGCACCGCTGCGGTGCCGATTTGTTTGGCCGCGAGCAGCGGGTTGCGCATCGGGAGCACGTAGATGCTGGTGACGAAGCGCAGCGTGGTGGTGGCGGCGGCGAGATGCGCGGCCGTCACCCACGGATCTGGCCACGCCGTGAACGGCTGCCAGCGCGGCTCGCCGTTCGGCGTGTATGGGTACGGCGTGAGAATTTTCTCGGGGTGCACGACGTGATCCGAGAGCGCGATCGCCTCGAAGCCCGCGGCTTCGGCAGCGCGCGCGAGCGGCACGTACTGCGCCGGATCCGTGAACGCGATCGACATCACCCACTTCATCGTTGCCTCCGGTTCCCACGAATCGATACCAAAAGGGTCAGACCCCAACCGTCTCGATTCTCCGTGGGCGCCCGCAAGCGCTCACTTGTGGCCGGGTAGCTAGCGACGCGCGCAGCGAATCGCGCCATGCTGCCGACCTCGCGTGGAGGCGTGCATGGCGCAACTCGAACCTTGGCTCGATGGATTCGCGTTCCTCGAAGGCCCGCGCTGGCACGACGGGCGCCTCTGGTTCTCGGACATGCACGCGCGTCGCGTCTACGCGGCGAGCGAAGACGGCGCGGTGGAAGCGATCGCACGCGTGCCCGAGGGTCCGTCCGGGCTCGGCTGGCTGCCGGACGGGCGACTGCTCGTCGTGTCGATGGAGGATCGCAAGCTGCTGCGGCGCGAGGCGAACGGCAGCTTCGCCGTGCACGCGGATCTCGCGGGCATCGCGACTTATCACTGCAACGACATGGTGGTCGACGCCGTGGGCCGCGCGTACGTGGGAAACTTCGGCTTCAACCTGCACGCCCAGCCGAGTGGGCGCGCGGCAAAACTGGCGCTCGTGCAGCCCGACGGCCGCGCGAGCGTCGCGGCGAGCGATCTCCAGTTCCCGAACGGCGCAGTCATTACGCCTGACGGGCGCACGCTGATCGTCGGCGAATCGATGGCCGCGCGCCTCACGGCGTTCGACATCGACGCCGCGAGCGGGGCGCTCTCGAAGCGCCGCGTCTGGGCGCAGCTCAAAGGCGCCGTGCCGGACGGCATCTGCCTCGACGCCGAGGGCGCCATCTGGGTCGCCTCCCCGCTCAGCCGCGAATTGCTGCGCGTACACGAAGGCGGTCGCGTCTCGCAGCGCATCGCGAGCCCGCGCATGGTCATCGCGTGCATGCTCGGGGGCGCCGATCGCCGCACGCTGTTCGTGCTGACCGCAGGCTCCATCGCACCGAGCGAGTGCGTACGCACTCGCAGCGCGCGCATCGAACGCCTGCGCGTCGAAGTGCCCGGCGCGGGCCTCCCATGAAGCCGCGCCGCGCTACGAACACCCTGGGGACGTTCCACGACGAAACTCCGCGCGCTGCGATCCCGGCGATTTGCGGATTTTCGTCGTGGAACGTCCCGGGGTGTTTCGAGGCGTTCGTATACCAACGTCCCTACGTAGGAGTTCCGAAATGAAGATTGACGCCGGCTTGATGACTGCGGATCTCGCGCATGTGCCTGAGAACGCGAAGCGCCTCGAGGCGCAGGGCTACGACGGGATCGTCACCGCCGAGACCTCGCACGATCCGTTCTTCCCGCTCTTGCTCGCGGCGGAGCACACGCAGCGCATCGAGTTGATGACGTCGATTGCGGTGGCATTCGCGCGCAGCCCAATGAACCTCGCGAACATCGGCCACGATCTGAACGCGTACTCGAAGGGCCGCTTCGTGCTCGGACTCGGCTCGCAGATCGCGCCGCACATCACGAAGCGCTTCAGCATGCCGTGGTCGTCGCCGGCGGCCCGCATGCGCGAACTCATCCTCGCGATGCGCGCGATCTGGAAGTGTTGGTACGAGGGCGAGAAGCTGAACTTCCGCGGCGACCACTACACGCACACCCTGATGACTCCGATGTTCACGCCGCTCGACACGCAGTACGGCGCGCCCAAGGTGTTTCTGGCAGCGGTCGGCCCGCTGATGACCGAGGTCGCCGGCGAGACGGCCGACGGCATGATCATCCACGCCTTCACCACCGCGAAGTACGTGCGCGAGCAAACGCTGCCGGCGATCGAGCGCGGGCTCGCCAAAGCTGGCCGCAAGCGCAGCGACTTCCAGCTCGCGTACCCGGTCTTCGTCGTTACGGGCCTCGACGAGAAAGCCTGGGAGCAGTCGCGCACCGCGGTCACCAAGCAGATCGCGTTCTACGGCTCCACGCCGGCGTACCGCCCGGTGCTCGAGGCGCACGGCTGGGGCGACTTGCAGAGCGAACTCAATGCCATGAGCAAGCGCGGCGAGTGGGACGAGATGGGCCGCCGCATCACGGACGAGATCCTCGAGGAGTTCGCAGTGGTGGGCTCGCCGAACGAGATTCCGCGCAAGCTGAAACAGCGCTACGGCCAGCACGTCGATCGCGTGCTCGCGACCTTCAACTTCACGACCGAGGACGCCCGCCGCGCGGCGCTCGAGGAGCTGCGCGCCCAGTGAGCCTCCCCACATACGAGACCCTCGAACTCGCGCGCGAGGACGGCGGCATCCTGCGCGTCTGGCTGAACCGCCCGCAGAAGCGCAATGCGCTGAACACGCTCGCGCTCGACGAGATCGCGGATTGTTACGGGCGTTTGCAGCGCGAGTGGGACGTGCGCGTGGTCGTGCTCGGCGGCCGCGGCATTTCTTTTTGCGGCGGCGCGGATCGCAAGGATCCGCCCGCCTCGGCGCGCACGCGACGCTCCTCGAACGCCAGCGAGCGCGAGCGCCGCTGGGCCGCGCAGATCGGCCGGCGCGCGTGCTCCGCGATCGCGGACTGCGAGGCCATCACGATCGCTCGCGTTCACGGCCACGCGGTCGGCGGCGGCCTCGCGCTCGCGCTGTGCTGCGATTTTCGCGTCGCCGCGGCGGACACCGTGTTCCACGTGCCTGAAGTCGACCTCGGCATCCCGTTGTTGTGGGGCGCGACGCCGAAACTGATCTACGAAGTGGGCGCTGCTCGCGCCCGCGAAATCATCCTCGCCTGCGACCGCTTCGACGGCGTGACGGCCGAGCGCTGGAACGTGATCCATCGCTGCGTGCTTCCGGCCGAACTCGACGCCGCTACCGACAAGCTCGCGAAGCAAATGGCGGCGAAGCCCGAGATCGCGGTGCACATGGCCAAGACGCAGCTGCGCGGCTACGCGCGCGGCGCGGTGCTCGGCGACGCCACCGAAGCCGATGCGGACCTCATGCTCGAAGCGTCGCGCGTCGGCGTCGCGCGCGAGTCGTTCAGGCTTCCCGAGTGAGCGCGAGCGTCTTCTCGAGTTCCTCGAAGCTCTCGATGATCGCGTCGGCAAACGCCGCGAGCCCCGGCACCAGGTGCGGGTCGGCGATACACCCGAAGGTCAGCTGGCCTGCGTAGCTCGCGAGCGCGACGCCGAGGCCGAGCCCTTCTGCGAGATTCACCGCGGGCGCGAGCGCTTGCAAGCGCGCCCCCAACAAGTGCAGCGGCTGGCGCGGCCCGGGAATGTTGGTGACGACGAGATTGAACGGCCGGCTCTGCATCACGACGCGCGCCGCAGCGCCCATCAGCGCACCCGTCGTCCACTCCGCGAACTCCCCGAGCAGTTCGAGGCCACGGACTTGCTGCGAAGCCTTCGCCCGCGCGCTCGCCTCACATACCCGCGCGTGGCGCTCGCGCGCGTCCGCGACGCCGACGGGCAACTCGACGATGCACAGCGAGAGGAGATTCCCGCCCGCAGCGAGTTCGCCGGCGGCGCGCCGATTCACCGGCACGCTCGCGCGCAGGTTCACGCCCTCGACTTCCGCGCCCTCCGCGATCATTAGGTTTCGCAGCGCCCCGCTCACGCACGAGAGCGCGAGTTCGTTCAGCGTTCCGCCGATCGCCTTGCGCAGCGCCGCGACGCGCTCCATCGGCAGCGAGCGCCATTCGAAACTGCGCGCCCTGCTGAGCGGAGCGTTGAACGGCGCCGCCGGCGCGGGCGCGAGCGCCGCGGCGAGCGTTTCGGCGAGTGCAGATGCGCGCTGCGAAAAACGTTCGGCGAGCCCGTCGATCTCGTCGTGGCGATCGAGCCAGCGCGGCAAGCGCTGCAGCGCGCCGAGCCACTGCTCGGCACGGCGACCGACTTCGCGTCGCAGCAACTCGTCGCGATCCGGCGCCGGCCGCGGGCGCCAAGCTGGCGCTTCTTCGATCGGCTCGCCGCGCTCACCGGAAAGCAGCGTCGCGAACCACTCGAAGCCGCCGACGCCGTCGACCATGCAGTGGTGAATCTTCGCGAGCACCGCGCAGCGCCCGCGCGAGAGACCCTCGATCACCCACAGCTCCCAAAGCGGACGCTCGCGATCGAGCGGCTCCGCGAGCAAGCGGGCGACGAGCTTGCTCAGCCCTCGCTCGCCGCCGGGCTTCGGCAGGCCCTCGTGCAGCACGTGGAGCGCGAGATCGAAGTGCGCATCGTCGACCCACACCGGGTGCTGATCAATCGGCACGAACGCGAGGCGCTGACGCGTGCGCGGCACGAGGTGGAGTCTCGCGGCGATGCGCGCGCGAATCTGCGCGAGATCGATGCTGCCTGTGGCGTCGCGCAGCGGCTTCGCGTCGAGGAAGCAGAGCGCGGCGACGTGCTGCGGCGCATTCGGTCCCTCGAGATCGAGGAACAAGCGATCGCGCGCCGAGAGCCGCTCCGCAAAGGCTTCCATGCTCGGGAAGATAGGCGGCTCGCACGAGACGCAATCGCTAGCCGCGTGACAGCGAGCGAAGTCAGCCGAACAGCGCGCCCTGTTCTGCCGGCGCGAGGCACGCCGCGTCGTCGTTGCGCACGTCGTTCACGCGCACCGCGACCGCGCGCAAAACAAGCGCGGCGCCGCGCGAAACCGGCAGCGCGGCGAGCACGGCCGTCACGTCGTGCGCTTCGGGCGCGAGCCACGCGTCGTAACCCGCGGGGTCCACCACGATCGGCATGCGCGCGTGCAGCGCGCGAATGTTTGGCGTCGCCGCGGTCGTCACGATCGTCACGGACTCGAGCGCTTCTCCATCGGGCCGACGCCAGCGCTCCCACAAGCCGGCGAACGCAAACAGCTCACCCTCCGGCAGCGCGATGTGAAACGGCGCGCGCGCGTTGCGCCCGCCGCGCCACTCATAGAAGCCATCCGCGGGCACGAGACATCGCCGCCGCGCGGCGGCTTCGCGAAATGCCGGGCGCTCCGTGAGCGTCTCGCTGCGCGCATTGATGTGCCGCGCCGCGTCCTTCGCGTGCTTCGCCCAAAACGGCACGAGACCCCACTGGAGCCGCACGCACTCGCGTTGGCCGTGCGGCGCGCTGCGCACGGCCAACGCCAACTGACTGGGCGCCGCGTTGAAGCGCGGCTCGTGTACGGGCGCGGCCGAAAGCCCGAAGTGCTGCGCAACTTCCGCAGCCGAGCGCGTGAGGGTGAAGCGTCCGCACATCGCGCGGCACGGTAGTCGCGGAACGCCGCTTCCGCGCGCGTGGAAGCGGGCTCCACAATTCGGCGCCGCGAGCCACCGGCAAGCGAGCGGCACCGGGCGAGGGCATCCCCTTGCGGCGCCCGCGAAGTCGGGCTTCCTGTCGCGTCAGCGCACGTTTCTTGCACCGTATCGCCCGGGCGCGTGTATTCGGCGCCCGTTCGTCACGGGGGATCTCATGCAGCACAAGCGCGCGTGGATGGTGGTGACTCTGCTCGGTGTTGGCTGCGGCACCGGGAACGGCTTTGAGAACTATCGCGAGACGCCAATCGTCGAGCGCGGCGCGTGCGCCACGATCGTGATGCCTGGCGAACAGGTGCCGATGGGCAGCCAGCCCGATTGCCCGAATGGCTACTCGTCGCTTGGCGGCTCGGTGGTTTACGACGAGAAGGACTACACGAAGACGACGAGTCCGCGGCAAGCGGCGCGAGCTGCGGTCGGCAGCGCGCCGGCAGCCGTAATTGGTGCGCCGATCGCGGCCGGTGCGGCTGCGGCGAACGCCGTGCGCAACGGCATGCAGCAAGGTTCCAGCAGCGCCGGCGACAGCGGCGCGCAGGATCCCGCGCTCGTGAGCCAGGGCGCCGAGGTGGAGCGCATGCGGCGCGAGATTCTCGCGCGCGAAGGCATGGGCCGCGGGCAAGCGGCGCCGCGGCCTGAACAACAGCCGGGAGCGACAGCGAGCGCGCGCTACCCCCAACAACTAGCCGCTCACACCGCGCGCGCTGGCGACGCGAGCATTGCGGACGAACTCGCTGCGCTGCGCGGCG
>JANNDT010000430.1:0-13751 GCA_031387905.1 Deltaproteobacteria bacterium | reverse complement strand
CTTGGCTGGTTCCTGGGGCGCCGCGGGGCCACGGTCAAGTCGCTCGACTTGTTGATCGCGTCCTACGCGCTGACGCACGGCGTCGCCGTGCTGACACGAGACGGCGATTTCGAGCTGATGAAGCGAGCCGGTGTTCGGCTCCTGCTGGTCGAAGTGTAGAGACACGCGCCGTACCCCACTCCCACCCTGCTCGTACCGAGCGCGTGACGCCTGAGGGAGGAAAATCCATGACGAAACTGATGCTGATGCTGCCCGATGAACTCGCGCTGCGCGCCGAGCGCGCGGGGCTGTTGTCCGACAGCGTGATTCAGCGCCTGCTGGAAGATGCGATGCGGCGCGAGGCAGGGCGCAAGCTGCTCGAGGTCGCCGCGCGGGTGCAGGCGGCAGGCATTGCGCCGGTGAGCGACGAGGAAATCGTCGAAGAGGTCAAGGCGGTGCGCGCCGACCGGCGCGAGCGCGGGAACGAGAAGCAAGATCCGCAGTGAGGCGGGTCCGCGCTGCGAGCGGGGAAGCGGAGGCTGACGGACGCGGTGATCAGCGCGGATGCGGGGGTGTTGCGATCGCTGACGCGGGAGGATTTGGAGCTGTTGCTCGGTCGAGCGGCGGAGCGCTTAACAGCGGGTTGCCTTCGCGCAGCTCGCCCCGGCGCAAGGCGAGGGCGAGCGTGCCTGCAGCAGGTCGCGATCTTGCACCAAGGCCTGGGCCACGCCGCTCATGGAACTCGAAGAGAAGCGCGAGTGGGCTGCTATCCCCAGCCGCGACAAGACCGATAAAGGACTGTATTCAGTCCTCACTCAGAGGGGTCTCAATGCGCCACTCGTCCCAGATCAAGCCGATCAGCTACCTGAAGGCCAACGCCGCCGAGGTGTTGCTGGAGCTCGCCGCCGGGCGACGCCCGCTGATCATCACGCAGAACGGCGAGGCCAAGGCGGTCATCCAGGACGTCACGTCCTACGACGAAACCCAGGAGACGCTGGCGCTGCTGAAGATCCTGGCGCTCGGCAACCGGGAGATCGAAGCCGGCAAGACCAAGCCGGTCGGTGAGGTGATTCGGCGGCTTCGCGCAAAGAGGGCCGGTGCGTGAAGCGCTTCGAGGTCCTGCTGACCGAAGGCGCTGAGCGCGATATCGAGGAAATCTACGATCACGTCGCGGAGTTCGATTCGCCCGCCAAGGCCGAGCAGTTGCTCCGCCGAGTGCTCGCTACGGCCGAGAGGCTCGCCCGCTTCCCCGAGCGAGGTGCCTGGCCCAAGGAGCTGCTCGCCCTCGGCATCCGCGAGTATCGCCAGACGGTCATTAGGCCCTATCGCGTCATCTACCGCGTGATCGGCAAGCGAGTGTTCGTCTACTTGATCGCCGATGCTCGACGCGACATGCAGTCGCTGCTGGCGCGCCGTCTGCTCGGCGCGTGAAGCCAAAGCGCGCCCAGGTCTCCGCCAGCGACCGCCTCACTCGCGCTCGACGTCCTGCGCTGCGCCTAGCCGCGCGATTCGCTCAGGCCGCTGCGCGGCGGCGCAGCGCGAGGGCGAGAACGCCAGCAGCGAGCAGCGCGGCGATTGAGGGCTCGGGGACGAGCTGGATGGAGGTGATGTGGCCAGCGACAGTGCCCGCGTTGAATGAAAACTCGGTGGAAGAGAACAGCGTCACGTCAGTGGGTACCGCGAGCGCCCCACTCACGACTCCCGCACCACTGCCGCCGTCCAGGACCAAGGAGAAGTCGCCAAATGGTCCACCTCCAATTGGTCCAGCGTTGCCTCCACTCTGTTGGCCTGCAGCCATCCTGAACTGGTCGAATGAACCCGCATCTTGCACACGAATATCCCACGCGGCGCCAGTTCCGCCCGTGTAAGCACCGATCGAAAACGAGACGCTCGTCACGCTGTCCAAATAAGTATCGATATTGGCGTTGCCGCCGATTTGGCCTGGAGTCGACGTCTCCACTGTGAAGGTGGCGGTGAATGAATCTCCAACCGCGACGCCCGTGACCGCCGCGAAGTGGACGAAATCGACCACGCCCTGTGTCACGTACGTGATCGGCACCGCGCCCGCCGAACTCGCAACCGCCGCTGACAACAACGCCGCCACTGCAAACCGCTTCAGCATTGCGTCTCCTCAGTTTTCCTATTGAAGGCGGCAGGATATTACGGGGGGGGGAGCAACACTTTTCTTCGCGAATCCGCGAAATGCGAGCACTCGGGCGTACACCGCGCAATGCGGCTCACTTTCCGACGGAGCCGTGGGAGCTTGCGTACGCGGCTGCACATCGCGGCGCTCCCGCCCTACCCCACGCCCACCAGCGCGACCCGCTCGCCCCAGCGCGTCTCGACGGCGCGCGCGAGATCGGGCGCGCGCAGCAGGCGCGGGTCGCGGCGCACGGTTTCGCGTGCGGCTTCGCGGGCGAGCGAGACGAGGCGTGCGTCGCGCACGAGGTCGGCGAAACGTAAGTCGGGTAAGAAGCCGCTCTGGCGCGTGCCTAAGAAGTCGCCGGGGCCGCGGATGCGAAGGTCGTGATCGGCGATCACGAAGCCGTCGGTGGTTTCGAGCATCGCGCGCAAGCGCGCTTCGCCTTGCTCGGAGGAGCCGCGCGCCACCAACAAGCACGCGCCCGGCTTCGCGCCGCGCCCGACGCGGCCGCGCAGCTGGTGCAATTGCGCTAGCCCGAAGCGCTCGGCGTGCTCGATCACCATCAGCGTTGCGTTGGCGACGTCGACGCCCACCTCGATGACGGTGGTGGAGACGAGGATGTGCGCTTCGCCGCGCTTGAACGCGTCCATCGCGGCAGCGCGTTCGGCAGCGCTCTGGCGGCCGTGCACGAGATCGACGCGATGCTTGGGGAACGCGCGCTGGATTGCCTCGGCGCTCTCGGTCGCGGAGCGCAGATCGATCTTCTCCGATTCCTCGACCAGCGGATACACGACGTACACCTGCTCGCCCCGCGCGAGCGCAGCGCGCACTTCCTCGACGACGCGCTTGCCTTCGCCCGCCCGTAACAGCTCGGTGCGCGCGGGCGTGCGGCCGGGCGGCAACTCGTCGATCACCGACAGGTCGAGATCGCCGAACAGCGTGAGCGAGAGGCTGCGCGGGATCGGCGTCGCGGTCATCACGAGCATGTGCGGCTCGAGGCCCGCGGGTGCGCGCGAGGCGAGCGCGGCGCGCTGCAAGAGGCCGAAGCGGTGCTGCTCGTCGACGATCGCGAGTGCGAGCCGCGCAAAGAGCACGTCTTCCTGCACGAGCGAGTGGGTGCCGACGATTAGGTCGAGCTCGCCCGCGGCGAGGCGTGCGCGAATCGCATTCGCCTCCGCGCGCGGAACCGAGGCGGTGAGCAGCGCCATCCGCAAGCTCGGCACGAGCGTGCGCAACGTCGCAGCGTGCTGCTCGGCGAGAAGCTCGGTGGGCGCCATCAGCGCGGTCTGCGCGCCCGCCTCGGCGACCGCGACTGCTGCGAGCGCCGCAACGGCGGTCTTGCCGCTGCCGACGTCGCCTTGCAGGAGACGAGACATCGGGTGCGCAAGCGCGAGATCGCGCGAGATTTCGCTCCACGCACGTTGTTGGGCGCGCGTGAGCGTGAAGGGCAGCGCAGCGAGCGCGGCGCGCAGCTTCGCGCCATCGCTGGCGACCGCGATGCCCGGCTTTTGGGCGCGCTCCGCATGCCGCAGCGCGAGCCCGATCTCGAGCAGGTAGAGCTCCTCGAGCACGAGGCGTTCGTGCGCGGGCGTCGTGCGCGCGCGAAGCGCCTCGGGGTCGGCGTCGGCTGCGGGCGTGTGAATCGCGCGCAGCGCGCCCGCGGTGGGAGGCAGGCCGCGCTCGGCGGCGAGCTTCTCAGGCAGCGTGCTCGGCACCAGGTCGGCGTAGTCCGCGACGGCGGCGGCAATTAGGCGACGGAACGTGCGGGTCGGGATGCCCTCGGGCGTCGCGTACTCGGGGACTACGGCCTCGCCCGCTCCCTCATCGCCCTCCCCTAACACGTCGATCTCCGGATGCATGACCTCTTTGTCGAAGCGGTAGCGCTTCACTTCGCCGGTAACGCGCAGCCGCAAGCCTTTTTTGACGGAGCTCGCGACCGC
Organism: Deltaproteobacteria bacterium; assembly: GCA_031387905.1. Lineage (GTDB taxonomy): Bacteria > Myxococcota_A > UBA9160 > UBA9160 > UBA6930 > VGRF01. The sequence continues at coordinate 9,689 of JANNDT010000430.1, read as the reverse complement.
CTCGGCGCCGCGGAACCACTTGAGGTTGACCGTGCCGGTGCCGTCGCCGAGCACTGCCTGATAGATGCGCGCGCGCCCGCGGATCGGCACGAAATCGGCGAGGATTACTTCGCCCACGAACGTGCCGCGCGTGCCCACTTGCAGCTCGCCGATCGTCTTCGGGTCGCGGCGGTCGTCGTAACGCGTGGGGAGGTGGAAGAGCAGATCACCGATCGTGCGCAGGCCGCGCTGCGCGAGCCGCTGCGCGCGCTTGGCGCCGACACCCGGAAGTGTCGCGACTGCGCGCGCGATCGCGCGGTCGGCGTAACCCGCGTCGCGCAGCGGGGCGAGATCGCGGAGGGAATCCGCGATCGCCTGGCTTCGCGCCGCCGAATCGGCGAACGGCTCGGTGAAGCGCGCCCGCACGGCGTCGAGGAAAGCGCGCGCTTCGGCCGGAATCGCGAGCGCCGCGGCGCGCTCGGCGGCGGCGCGCACCGTCGCCTCGAGGTCGCGCACGCGGTCGGCGTGCGCGAAGTCGCCATGCGCCGCGACCTCGAGGGGCGCCGCGATCGCGCGGAGCGCTGCTGCGAAGGGCGTCGCGTCCATGCAGCGGGGCATGGTAACGACGCGACGCGCTGCGCTCGCAACGCCCAGCCAAAGAACGGGGCCAGCGAAAGAGCGGGGTCTGACCCCTTTCTTTCGCTGTGCGACGCAGCGCGGCATCGATTCCCGGTGCGGGGCTCCGCGGATCGCTCAGATCGCGCCGCGCCTCCCGATCGCGTCCGCTCGCGTCTCATTCAGTGCGGCTCTAGTGGACGCAGCGCGTCACCCAGCGAAAGAGCGGGGTCAGACCCCGCTCTTTCGCTGGGCGCCGAAACGGACGCGCGCGCACCCCTCGCGCACGCATCAGCGCGGTGCGTGCACTTCCTGCAGCGACTTCACGCCTATCGTGCCCGTCCGCAGCGCGCGGATCGCGCCGGCCGCGGCGCGCAGGCCGGCGAGCGTCGTGAAGTACGGCACGCCGCGGTTCAGCGCAGCGCGGCGGATCGAGAACGAGTCGCGCACGGCGCTCGGGATCGACTCGACCGTATTGAAGACGAGGTGCACGTCGCCCTGCTCGATGCGGTCGACGATGTGCGGTGCGCCTTCGCCCACCTTCGGCACCACCTCGACCGCGATCCCGATCGCCTCGAGGACGCGCGCGGTGCCGTCGGTCGCGAGTACCTTGAAGCCGGCATCGACGAACTCCTGCACCGCCTCGCCGACTCGCGCGCGGGCGGCTTTGCGCACCCACACGAGCAGCGTGCCGCTGGTCGGGATCGGGTTGCCCGCCTCGAAGTGCGCCTTCGCGTAGGCGCGCCCGAAGTCCGAGTCGATGCCCATCACTTCGCCGGTGCTCTTCATCTCCGGGCCGAGCACAGTATCGACGCCGGGAAACTTCACGAACGGGAACACGGCTTCCTTCACGGAATAATGCTTCGGCCAGATCTCCTCGGTGAAGCCGAGCTGCTCGAGCGTCTGCCCGCCCATCACGAGCGCGGCCAGCTTCGCGAGCGGGCGGCCGATCGCCTTCGCCACGAACGGCACGGTGCGCGACGCGCGCGGATTCACCTCGAGCACGTACACGTCAGAGCCCTTCACCGCATACTGCACGTTCATTAGGCCGATCACGCCGAGCTCGCGCGCGAGCCGCTTGGTCGATTCGACGATTTCGTCCACCACGGTCTTCGACAATGAGTACGGCGGGAGCGAGCAGGCGCTGTCGCCGGAGTGAATGCCCGCTTCCTCGATGTGTTCCATCACGCCGCCGATCACGACGCGTTGGCCGTCGCAAATTGCGTCCACATCGACTTCGATCGCATCCGCGAGGAAACGATCCACCAGCACCGGGTGCTCGGGCGATGCCTTCACCGCGTACTGCATGTAGCGCGCGAGGCTCTCCGTATCGTGGACGATCTCCATCGCGCGGCCGCCTAATACATAACTTGGCCGCACGAGAACCGGGTAGCCGATGCGCTCGGCCACCGCGCGCGCGTCCTCGAAGCTGCGCGCCATGCCGGAGGGCGGGCGCTTCAGCTCGAGCTTGTCGAGCACGAGGTCGAAGCGCTCGCGGTTCTCGGCGCGATCGATTGCGTCGGGCGGCGTGCCGAGAATCGGTACCCCCGCTTTTTCGAGCGCGACTGCCAGCTTGAGCGGCGTCTGCCCGCCGAACTGAACGATCACACCGAAGGGCTTCTCTTTGTCCACGATCGCGAGCACGTCCTCCATCGTGAGGGGCTCGAAGTAGAGGCGGTCGCTGGTGTCGTAATCCGTCGAGACGGTCTCGGGGTTGCAGTTCACCATGATCGTCTCGAAGCCGGCGTCGCTGAGCGCAAACGCTGCGTGCACGCAGCAATAATCGAACTCGATGCCCTGCCCGATGCGATTCGGGCCGCCGCCGAGGATCATGATCTTCTTGGCGTTCGTGGGACGCGCCTCGCATTCGTCTTCATAAGTCGAATACAAGTACGGCGTATGCGCCTCGAACTCCGCGCCGCACGTGTCCACTCGCTTGTACACCGGGATCACGCCGTGCTGCTTTCGCAGCGCGCGCACCTGCTCCTCGCGCATGCCCCAGAGCGCAGCGAGCCGCGCGTCGGCGAAGCCCATCTGCTTCGCGGGGCGCAGCCACGCCACGCGATCGTCTGGCGCGGCGGCTTGCAGCAAGCGCTCGGTGTCCACGATCTCCTTCAGGTTCTCGAGGAACCACGGGTCGATCTTCGAGCGCTCGAAGATCTCACGGACCGTAACACCTCGCCGGAACGCCTCGGCGATCGCCCACGGCCGCCCGGGCCGCGGCTTGTCGATCATGTTCCAGAGCGCTCTCTCGCCGGCTTCGCCCGGCGGTAGCGCCGGCGACTCGAGCCCCGCGTGCCCAATCTCGAGCGAGCGGATGGCCTTCTGGAAGCTCTCCTTGAACGTGCGCCCGATCGCCATGACTTCGCCGACCGATTTCATTTGCGTCGTCAGCAGGTTGTCGGCGCTCGGAAACTTCTCGAACGTGAAGCGCGGAATCTTGGTGACGACATAGTCGATCGTCGGCTCGAAGCTCGCGGGCGTCTCGCGCGTGATGTCGTTCTCGAGCTCGTCGAGCGTGAACCCGACGGCGAGCTTCGCCGCGATCTTCGCGATCGGGAAGCCGGTGGCCTTCGACGCGAGCGCCGAGCTGCGCGAGACGCGCGGGTTCATCTCGATGACCACGATCGCGCCGTTCTCAGGGTTCACGCCGAACTGGATGTTCGAGCCGCCGGTGTCGACGCCGATTTCCCGGATGATCGCGATCGCGGCGTCGCGCATCACCTGATACTCGCGGTCGGTGAGTGTCTGCGCGGGCGCCACCGTGATCGAGTCTCCGGTGTGCACGCCCATCGGGTCGAAGTTCTCGATCGAGCAGATGATCACGACGTTGTCCGCCGTGTCGCGCATCACCTCGAGCTCGTACTCCTTCCAGCCGAGCACGCTCTGTTCGACGAGGCACTGCGTCACGGGCGACTGCGCCAGCGCCCACGAAACCATCGAATCGAACTCGTCCGCGCTGTATGCGATGCCGCCGCCGGTGCCGCCGAGCGTGAAGCTGGGCCGAATGATCGCCGGGATGCCCGTGCGCTTCACGATCTCGCGCGCTTCGTCGAGCGTGGTTGCAACACCAGACGCCGGCAGCGCGAGCCCGAGCTTCAGCATCGCCGCGCGGAACTGCTGGCGATCCTCCGCCTTGTGAATGGCTTCGAGGTTCGCGCCAATTAGGCGCACGCCGTGCCTCTCGAGTACGCCCGCCTTGGCGAGCGCCACCGCGAGGTTCAGCGCCGTCTGCCCGCCGATCGTCGGCAATAATGCATCCGGCTTCTCGCGCGCGATGATCCTCTCGATCGACTCGACCGTCATCGGTTCGATGTAGGTGCGATCTGCCGTCTCTGGGTCGGTCATGATCGTGGCCGGATTCGAGTTCACGAGCACGACCCGGTAGCCCTCTTCCTTGAGTGCTTTGCAGGCCTGGGTGCCGGAGTAGTCGAACTCGCAAGCCTGGCCGATCACGATCGGGCCCGAGCCGATCAACAGGATCGTGTGGATGTCGTTGCGGCGCGGCACTTCCTCAGTTCCCCTTGGCGATCTGCGCGCCGCTGACTTTCTCGCCGCGTTTGTGGCGGAGCGTCATTTCACGGAAGCGCGAAAAGAAGTAGTCGACATCGTGCGGGCCCGGCGACGCCTCCGGGTGGTACTGCACCGAGAAGAGCGGTCGCCGCGAGTGCGCGAGGCCTTCCACCGTGTCGTCGTTCAAGTTGATGTGCGTGATCTCGACGGGCTCGCCCGCGCGGCGCAGCGAATCCGCATCGACCGCGTAGCCGTGATTCTCGGCGCAGATGGCGACTCTGCCCGTCGCGAGATCCTTGCCCGGCTGGTTGCCCCCGTGATGGCCGAACTTGAGCTTCTTGGTCGTGCCGCCGAGCGCAAGGCCTAATATCTGATGGCCGAGGCAGATGCCGAAGATCGGGTAATCGTCGGCGAGCGAGCGCACGTGCTCGCGGATGCTCTGCACCGCGGCGGGGTCGCCAGGGCCGTTGGAGAGGAACACCGCGTCGGGCTTCAGGGCGCGCACTTCTGCAGCGCTGGTGCGCGACGGCACGACGGTTACGTCGAAGCCTTGGTCCACGAGGCGGCGCAAAATATTCCGCTTCACGCCGAAGTCGTACGCCACCACTCTGAGCATTGGCGTAGGCCGCGCGGGGCGCGGCAGCTGGCCGTCCACACCCTGCCAGCCCGGCTCAGTCCAGTGATACGCCGCCTTGCAGCTCACCTCGAACGCGAGATCCGTCGCTTCGAGGCCCGGCGCCTTGCGCGCCCGCTCGACGAGTTCCTCGGCGCCCTGATGCAGAGGGTCCGTACTGAGTGCGCCGTTCTGGAAGCCCGAGTCGCGAATGCGCCGCACGAGCGCGCGCGTGTCGAGGCCGCTGATCGCGGGCACTCCGAAGCGCGCAAGAAAATCCGGCAGCGTCTCGGTCGAACGGAAGTTGCTCGGTCTCGCGAACATCTCCTTCACCACGAAGCCTCGCAGGAACGGGCGCGCCGATTCGTCGTCCTGCGCGTTCACGCCGACGTTGCCGATCTGCGTGTACGTCATCGTCACGATCTGCCCGGCGTACGACGGGTCGGTCAGGATCTCCTGATAACCCATCATGCTGGTGTTGAAGCACACCTCGCCGGCTTGCACGCTGCGCGCGCCCCAGGCGAGGCCGCGGTAGACGGTGCCGTCGGCCAGCGCGAGCGCGGCGGGCGCGGGAACGGAAGCGGGCTTGCTCACGGAAACAGCACTCCTCGGTCGGCGTGATAAACGAGCCGGCCGTTCACGATCGTGATCTCGACGCGGCCGTGCATCTCGCGCCCGGCCCACGGCGAATTGCGGCTCTTCGAGAAACCCTTCGCCGGGTCGTAGACCCAGCGCTTCTCAGGGTCGATGACGACCACGTCGCCCGGCGCGCCCTTCTCGAGCCGGCCCTGCGGCAAGCCGAGCACGCGCGCTGGATTCAGCGACATCGAGGCCATCAACTGAAGCGGCGTGACGGCGTTGCTGCGCACGAGCGCGAGCACGATCGGCAGCGCGGTCTCGAAGCCGAGAATTCCAGGGGGCGCCGCCGTGAACTCGACGTCTTTCTCGTGCACCGCGTGCGGCGCGTGATCGGTGGCGATCGCGTCGAGCGTGCCGTCCGCGAGGCCCGCCTGGCATGCGGCCACGTCGGCCGCACCGCGCAGGGGCGGCGCCATCTTCGTGTTGGTGCTGAAACCGAGCGTGGCCTCGTCCGTGAGTGTTAGGTGGTGCGGCGTGACCTCGGCCGTGACGTGCACTCCGCGATTCTTCGCCTCGCGAATCAGCGCGACCGCGCCCGCCGTCGAGACGTGGGCAATGTGCAGGTGCGCGCCCGTGAACTCGGCGAGCTGGATGTCGCGCGCGACGTGCACCGTCTCGGCAACTGACGGATTGCCTGGCAGCCCGAGCTTGGTCGACACCGCCCCTTCGTTGACGACGCCGTCCTTGACGAGCGTGCGGTCCTCGGCGTGCACCATCACCGGCTTGCCCGTCAGCTTCGAGTACTCGAGTACCCGGCGCTGCATGCCACTGTCCATGATCGTCTTGCCGTCATCGCTGAACGCGACTGCGCCCGCTTTCGCGAGCGCGACCATCTCCGTCATCACCTCGCCGGCGAGGCCCTTCGTCGCCGCGGCCACCGGGTACACGCGCACGGGCGAATCCTGCCGCGCGCGCTCGAGGATGTAGTCCGTGACCGACGGGTCGTCGTTCACCGGGTTCGTGTTCGCCATGCAAGCGATCGACGTGAAGCCCCCGGCCGCCGCCGAGCGCCCGCCCGACGCGATGTCTTCCTTGTACTCCTGGCCGGGCTCGCGCAGGTGCGCGTGCAGATCGATGAAGCCCGGCGCGACCCAACAACCCGTCGCGTCGACGACTTCGGCATCCGCGGCTGCCAGCTGAGAGCCCACCGCCTCGACGCGACCGTCCGCCAAGAGCACATCCGCAACCTCGTCGCGACCGCTCGCCGGGTCGAGCACGCGGCCACCGCGGATCAAGATTCGGGCCATGTTGGGGGACTCCTCGATTCGTCAGTTCGGAGGGACGCGAGACGCGCGCGCTTCAGATCGCTTGCTTTCGCCGGCCGGCGAGCAGGTAGAGCACGGCCATGCGCAGCGCGACGCCGTTGCGCACCTGGTCGAGGATCACGCTGGGGCGTCGATCCGCGAGATCGTGCGAGAGCTCGACGCCGCGGTTCACCGGGCCGGGATGCATCACGATCGCGTCGTCCTTTGCGAAGCGCATTTTCTGGCGGTCGAGCCCAAACGTCGACGAGTACTCGCGCACGCTCGGGAACGCCGCGCCTGTTAGGCGCTCGGTCTGAATGCGCAGCGCCATCACCACATCCGCGCCGTCGAGCGCCTCGCGCAGCGAAGTGAACGCCTTCACGCCCAGCGACTCGACCTGTGCGGGCAACATCGTCGGCGGCCCCGCCACGCGCACTTCGGCGCCCATTTTGCGAAAGCCGTAGATGTTCGAGCGCGCGACGCGCGAGTGCGCGATGTCGCCGATGATCGTCACCGTGAGCCCGTCGAGCCGCCCCTTCTCTTCGAGCACGGTCAGCATGTCGAGCAGCGCCTGGGTCGGGTGCTCGTGCGCGCCGTCTCCGGCATTGATCACCGGCGCGGTGAGCTCGTCCGCGATGCGCTTCGGGACGCCGCTCACATTATGCCGGATCACCACTGCGTCAGGATCCATCGCGTCGAGCGTCTTCGCGGTGTCGAGAATGCTCTCGCTTTTCGTGAGGCTCGACGACGACGGGCTGAAGTTCACGACGTCCGCCGAGAGCCGTTTGCCCGCGATCTCGAAGCTCGTGCGCGTGCGTGTCGAAGATTCGAAGAACAAGTTGATGATCGTGCGGCCGCGCAGCGTGGGAACTTTCTTCACGTCCCGCTCGCCGACCTCCTTCATCTTCGCCGCAGTATCGAGGATCAGCTCGATGTCCTCGCGCTCGAGTTCCTCGATACCGAGCAGGCCGCGCCCCAACATCAGTCTGCTCCTTCAGTTCGGAGGAGAACCACTTCGAGCGCATCGTCGGGGCCGCGCAGCTTCACGCGATCGCTTCGGCGCGTCGGGATGTTCTTGCCGACGTAGTCGATCTTGATCGGCAGCTCGCGGTGGCCGCGGTCGACGAGGGCGACCACCTGCACCGCGCGCGGGCGGCCGAAATCCATCAGCGCGTCCATCGCCGCGCGAATCGTGCGACCCGTACTCGCGACGTCGTCGACCAGAATCACCACGCGCTCGTCTACCGCGCTCGGCATCTCGGTGCGGCGCAAGCGCGGCCGCGCGCCGCTCGAAGCGAGATCATCGCGGTACAGCGTCGTGTCGAGAATGCCGACCACCGCGTCGATGCCCGCGATCTCGCGCAAGTTCGCCGCGAGGCGCCGCGCCAGCGGCACGCCGCCGTTCGGGATGCCGACCAAGTAGAGCCGCGAGAGATCCTCGGACTGCTCGACGATCTCATGCGCGATGCGCATCAGCGCGCGGCGAATCGCGAGATCGTCGAGGAGCAGTGACTCGTGGGCCGCGCCGGAAGAAGTTGCGCGCGCGCCTTTCGCCGAGCCGGTGCTGTCATTCGCCATCGGGCGCCTTTCTCCGCCTCACAGGACGGAGTTAAAAGGTGCGAGGAATCTGCGGTCGCGGCGCAAGGTAACTGGAGATGCTTCGCGTGCCAGGGCTGAAATCGGGATGTCTGCCCTTTCGCAGCGGAGCAGGGCGGCGCGCGCTCGAATGCAGCGGGTTCCGAGCACCGAGGAACGGCCGAGTTCGCGGTCAGCGAACTCCGGATGCGAGCCGCTCGCTACGTGCGGCGCGATCAAGGCGAGCGTCGAAGCACGCGAACTCCACAGCCGCCCCTCCGTCGCGCAACTCGAGCGCAGCCGCGAGTTGGATCGCGTCGTACCCACGTAGCGAGCGCCGCTCCGCCAGCGCGCCGGCGCGGCGCACGAGCGATTCTGTCACCTCGACGATGCCGTAACGGCTCCAGTCCTGATCGAGCTTCCGGACAACGGCGCGCAGCTCACGGGGCGTGAGGCCGCCCTCCCGGCGCTGCCGTGAGAATGCCGCGCGCGCTTCGGCGTAGCTGATTCGAACCGTGAACACCGAGTCCGCCCGTTCGACCGCTTCGCGCACCGAGGCTGCGCCGTCTTCGTCGATGTACAACTTCACGAGCGCGCTCGTGTCCGCGTAGAGAATCAGCGCCGGTCCTCGCGCACCAACTCCGAGGTCGGGCGCCTCAGGCGGCGGCGCGGCTTCAGCGGGGGAGATCCGCCGGGCTTGCCGGCGCTCGGTCGAATCGATCCCGAAGCAGCGAGGCGCTCAAGGGCCGCGCGCTCGCGCGTTTGGTTTGCGGGGATGAGACGCGCCACGGGACGACGCCGGTTGCCGATCGTGACCGACTGCCCGTTCGCCACGAGGCGCAGGAACGCGCTCAGCTGCTCGCGCAGCTCGCGAACTCCGACAACGCGCTCTGCTTTCGCCATGTGGTCACAAGTACCGGCAGGTTGTGTGCACGTCAACTAGGAAGCAGGCGCTCGATCCGATGCGTGCGCGGCTGTGAACCAGGTCACACCGATGTCTTGGCCGTTGCTTCGGGTACCGTGCGGCCCCGATGGATCTCGCCGCGTTCGTCACCAAGTGGTCTGCCTCCGGCGCATCGGAGCGCGCGAACAAGGATCACTTCTTGCTCGATCTGTGCGACGTGCTCGACGTGCCGCGGCCGAGCGCATCCGCCGGCGACATGGCGCTCGATCTCTACACGTTCGAGCGCGACGCGGTCCTCGTCTCGGAAGGCGAGAAGCGCAGCGTCGGCAAGATCGACCTCTACAAGCACCGCTGCTTCGTGCTCGAAGCGAAGCAAGGCTCCGAAGCTGGCGCGCACAAGCTGGGCTCGGCGCGGCGCGGCACGCCTGGCTGGACCGTCGCGATGATGAACGCGCACGGGCAAGCCGCGGGCTATGCGAAGACGCTCGACGAGCCGCCGCCTTTCTTGATTACGTGCGACATCGGGTACTGCTTCGACCTGTACGCGAGCTTCGACGGCTCGTGGAACTATCGGCCGTTTCCGAACGCGCAGAGTTCGCGCCTCTTC
>JANNDT010000314.1:0-24378 GCA_031387905.1 Deltaproteobacteria bacterium | reverse complement strand
AACTCGGCGCCGCCAGCCCCGAGAGCGCGCCCGCCGAGAGCGCGGCGCGGCTGCGCGAGGTAGCGGCGCAAAGCCCCGACGCAGACCTGCGCCGCGCGATCGAGCGCGCACTCGTGCGGCTGGGCGCGAACTCGAGCGGAGGCGCGCAATGAAGAAGTCCGAGTTCTACCACGATGCCCGCAGCGATCTCACCGGGCCGCTTGCGGGCGTGCGCGTGGTCGAACTCACCACGACCTGGGCCGGCCCGATGGCGGGCTGCATGCTCGCGGATTTCGGCGCCGACGTGATCAAAGTCGAGCACCCCGACGGCGAGGTGGCGCGCCGCTCGCCGCCGTTCCTGCCGGGCACCGCCGCGCCGCTCTCGTTCATGCAGGCCACGCTGAACCGTAACAAGCGCAGCCTCACACTCGACCTGCACAAACCGCGGGGCCGCGAGATCTTCCTCGACCTCGCCGGCCGCGCCGACATCGTGATCGAGAACTTCCGGCCCGGCGCGCTCGACGGCTGGGGCGTCGGCTGGAAGGAACTGCGCGCGCGCAAACACGATCTGATCCTCGTCTCGATCAGCGGCTTCGGGCAGTACGGCCGCGATCACGAGCGCGCCGGCTACGACCCGCTCGCCCAGGCCGCGAGCGGCTTCTTGTCGCTGAACGGCTCGCCCGATGGCGAGCCCGTGAAGGCGCCGACCTTCATCGGCGACGATTTCTCGGGCCTGCACGGTGCGCTCGCCGCGCTGGCCGCGCTGCGCCACCGCGATCGCACGGGCGAAGGCCAACACGTCGATGTCGCGCTGCTCGACGCGATGCTCTTCCAGAGCACCGGCTACCTCACGCTCGGCGCGCTCGACGTGCCGCTGCCGCGCCTCGGCAACCAGTTCCGCATCGCCGCGCCCGCCAACGTCTACGCCTGCCGCGACGGCCACGCGATGATCGGTGTGCTGATCGACGCGCACTGGAAGCGGCTTGCGCGCGTGCTCGGATGCCCCGAACTCGCCGACGACCCGGGCTACGCCACCACCGCGGCGCGGATCGCGCGCCGCGCGCAGGTGGACGGCCTCGTCGCAGCGTGGGCCGCCCAGCGCACGGTGGCGGAGGCCGAAGCCGCGCTGCTCGCCGAAGGCCTGCCCGTCGCGCCCGTTCGCAGTTACGCCGAGGCCGCGCGCGACCCGCACGTGGCGGATCGCGAGATGCTCCAGGCGACGACCGTCGAGGGAACCGCGCGCGTTCCGATCGTCGGCCCAGCCGCGAAGTTCTCGCGCACTCCGACTCGCGTGCGCAGCGGCGCGCCCGCACTCGGCGCGCACAACGACGAAATCCTCGCCGAGCTCGGAATTGACGCCGCCGAGCGCGAAGAACTCGCGGGCGCGGGCGTCATCTGATCCGACAAACCACAGAAAAGCCGCGATCGCTTCGCGCGTTTCTCCCCGCCGCCCTGGCTCCCGCTCGCCGCCATGCCTTGTGGCGCAGCTGAAGGGCACCAAGACCCACGACAACTTGAAGCACACGTTCGCGGGCGAGTCGCACGCGAATCGCCGCTACCTGTATTTCGCGAAGCAGGCCGACATCGAGGGCTACCCGGATGTCGGCGGCCTGTTCCCCTAATCACCTCACGCCAATAGCGGATCAGGCGACGTCAAACCGGTCGAGGTTCATCACCTTGTTCCACGCGGCCACGAAGTCCCGGACGAACTGCGCCTGGGCATCCGAGCTTCCATAGACTTCGGCGAAGGCCCGAAGCTGGGAGTTCGAACCGAAGACGAGATCGACACGCGTGCCGGTCCACTTGACCTGGCCCGTCTTGCGATCGCGTCCTTCGAACGCGTCCTTCGCCTCCGAGACCGCCTTCCACTCGGTACGCATGTCGAGCAGGTTCACGAAGAAGTCGTTGGTCAGGGTTTCCGGCCGCTTCGTGAAGACGCCGTGCTGTGAGTTGCCGGCGTTGGCATTGAGCGCGCGCATCCCGCCGACCAGGACCGTCAGCTCGGGAGCTGTCAGCGTCAGCAGCTGCGCCTTGTCGATCAGCAACTCCTCGGCCGGCACCGTGGGCTTGCCCCTGAGGTAGTTACGGAAGCCGTCGGCGATCGGCTCGAGCACCGCGAAGGACGCGACGTCGGTCTGCTCCTGTGAGGCGTCCATGCGTCCCGGCGTGAAGGGAACCGTCACATTGATGCCAGCGTTCTTCGCCGCCTGCTCGACGCCGGCGCAGCCGCCCAGCACGATCAGGTCGGCGAGCGAGACCTTCTTGCCGCCGGACGCCGCCTTGTTGAACTCGGCCTCGATGCTTTCCAGCGTCTTGAGCAGCATCGCCAGTTGCGCCGGCTGGTTCGCTTCCCAGTCCTTCTGCGGCGCGAGACGGATGCGGGCGCCGTTCGCGCCGCCGCGCTTGTCCGAGCCACGGAAAGTGGACGCCGACGCCCAGGCCGTCGAAACCAACTCCGAGACGGACAGGCCCGAGGCCAGGATCTTGGCCTTGAGCGCGGCAACGTCCTTGTCATCGATCAACTTGTGATTGACCGCGGGGACCGGATCCTGCCAGACGAGTTCCTGCCTGGGAACCTCGGCTCCGAGATAACGGGCGCGCGGGCCCATGTCCCGGTGTGTCAGCTTGAACCAGGCGCGGGCGAACGCGTCCGCGAACTGGTCTGGATGCTCCATGAAGCGCCGCGAGATTTTCTCGTAGGCCGGGTCGTACCGCAGCGAGAGGTCGGTGGTCAGCATCGCGGGGTCGACGCGCTTCGACTTATCATGGGCGTGCGGCACCGTGCCGGCGGCGGCCGCGTTCTTCGGCTTCCACTGATGCGCGCCGGCCGGGCTCTTCGTCAGCTCCCACTCGTAGTTGAACAGGTGCTTGAAGTAGTCGCCGCTCCACTTCGTCGGCGTGGTGGTCCAGGTGACTTCCAGGCCGCTCGAGATCGTGTCGCCGCCCAGACCCTTGCCGTAGCCGCTCTTCCAGCCGAAGCCCTGCGCCTCCAGCGCGTCGCCTTCCGGCTCGGCTCCCTTGTGCGACTCCGGGGCGGCGCCGTGGGCCTTACCGAAGGTGTGGCCGCCGGCGATCAGCGCGACCGTCTCCTCGTCGTTCATCGCCATGCGCCTGAAGGTCTCGCGGATGTCCCGGGCTGCCGCCACGGGATCCGGATTGCCATTCGGGCCTTGCGGATTGACGTAGATCAGGCCCATCTGGACGGCGCCGAGCGGATTCTCGAGGTTCCGGTCGCCGGTGTAGCGCTTGTCCTCCAGCCACTTTCCCTCGGAGCCCCAGTAGACGTCGTGATCCGGCTCCCACACGTCCTCGCGGCCGCCGCCGAAGCCGAAGGTCTTGAAGCCCATCGTCTCGAGCGCGACGTTGCCGGTGAGGATCATCAGGTCGGCCCAGGAGATCTTCCGGCCGTACTTCTGCTTGATCGGCCAGAGCAGGCGGCGCGCCTTGTCGAGGTTGACGTTGTCCGGCCAGCTGTTGAGCGGCGCGAAGCGCTGCTGGCCCCTGCCGCCGCCGCCGCGGCCGTCCTCGATCCGGTACGTGCCGGCGCTGTGCCAGGTCATGCGAACGAACAGCGGGCCGTAGTGGCCGAAGTCGGCCGGCCACCAGTCCTGCGAGTCCGTCATCAGCGCGGCCAGATCCTGCTTCAAGGCCGCCAGGTCGAGGCTCTTGAACTCTTTGGCGTAGTCGAAATCCTCGCCCATCGGATTGGATTTCGAGGAGTGATGGTGCAGCAGATCCAGCCGGAGCTGGTCCGGCCACCAGTCACGGTTCGACGTGCCGCCGCCAGCGGTGTGGTTGAACGGGCACTTGGCCTCGGTCTTCTCGCTGCTCATGGTCGGTTCCTTTCATCGATGGGCTTGCCAGTGTGGCCGAAAACGCCTGAACGGTCCAACGACTTATCTCCCGTCGAGGCGTACCATCGGACGCTTGAACCGGCTGCGCTGGCGGAAAGTATTCCTCACCGGCCGCGACGCCGCCGAGGCCGAGACTGGCCACGCGTACGGGCACCTCGATTATCTGAAGCCCGCTTGCGACCCGGCCACCGACAAGCCGGTCGGCTCGACGGACAAGAACCTCGTTGGCGCGCGCGCAGAAGCCGAAGCGCGATTTGCAGCACATGCTCGGGCACTTCGCTCATCACGCGCCGTGTCACCTGCGCGCGCAGAACATCAGCTTTCGCTGGCGCGACGTGCTTCAGCTGATCGCCGACGAAGTCACGCTGAGCGACGCCTGCTCCGGTGTGGATGGCACATGGGGCATGCAGGCGAAGTTCCACGACGCGTCGCTGCAGGTGGCGACGAAACTGCTCGATGCGCTCGGCCAGATCGGCGCCGAGCACTACGCCACGGATTGCCCGCTCTCGGGGCTGCGCATCAAAGAGGGCCTGCACAAGAGAGCCGTGCACCCGATCGTGTTGTTACGGAACGCCTGCGGAATCGCCCTCGAATGAACCCGCTGACGCTCGCCGACAGCCCGCCGCAGGACGCCTTCGAGGCGATTCGCGACGAGCTACGTGCGCGCGTGATCGCGCACACGGCGCCGCGGCGCGTGGCGGTGGGAGGCCGCGTGACGCTCTTGTTCGAGGATCGCGAGACGATTCGCTGGCAGATGCTCGAAATGTGCCACGTGGAGCGCACGCGCGAGGCGGCTGGCGTTGCGCATGAGCTCGCGGTCTACAACGAGCTCGTGCTGGGCGCGGGCGAGCTCTCGGCCACGATGTTCATCGAGATCACCGAGCAGGCGCAGATCCGCAGCGAGCTCGACAAGCTGCTCGGCATCGACGAGTGCGTCTCGCTGCGCGTGGGCGAGCGCGCTGCGTGCGCGCAATTCGACACGCGGCAGCTCGACGAAGACCGCATCTCCGCGGTGCACTACCTGCGCTTCTCACTCGCGCCCGAAGTGATCGCAGCGTTTCGCGATCCCGCGACGCCGGTGGCGCTGCGCGTCGATCACCGCGCTTATCAGGTGGAAGCGCCGCTCTCGCCAGCAACGCGCGCGAGCCTGCGCGTCGATCTAGCGCGCGACCCGCCGCCGCTGCTCGATTTCGCGCACGCGGCCACCGCCGCATCGCGGGACCGCGCGCTCGAAGAGAGCGCAAATTTTCGCGTGATTGCGCCCGCACGCCCGCAGACGCCCGGCAGCTTGCGCGTCAGCGCGCGCGAGAGATCGAGCGCGCGGCCGGGGCAGCTAGCATCGTGAGCGAAGCGCGCGCCCAGCCACTGCGCATCGAGGTGCTGCGGGTCACTCAGGGGGCTGCGATTGATCAAGCTCTACGGAAACTCGCTCTCCCCTTACGTGCGCAAGGTGATGATCGTGCTCGCGTACAAGGGCATCGCCTACGCGAACGATCCGCTCTCGCCCGTGATGAATCCGAGCGCCGAGTTCCTCGCGATCAGCCCGCTCCGCAAAATCCCAGTGCTCGTCGAGGGCGATCTCGTGCTGCCCGATTCGAGCGTGATCTGCCGCTATCTGGAAGACGCGCACCCCTTGCCGCCGCTCTATCCGCGCGACATTCGCGCGCGCGCACGCGCCTGCTGGCTCGAGGAGTACGCCGACACCAAGCTCACCGAGTGCGTCGCACCGCTGGCCGGCGAGCGCATCTTCAAGCCGAGGCTCATGAAGCAGCCGGTCGACGAAGCGAACGTTGCGCGCATTCTCGACGAGCTGCTGCCGGAGCCGCTCGCGTATCTCGAATCCGTCGCGCCCGAGGCCGGCTTCGCGTGCGGCGACTTCTCCATCGCCGACGTCGCCATCGGCGCGGCGTTCATCAACGGCCTCTACGCGGGCTTCGCGGTGGACCCAACGACGCACCGGAGACTGCACGCCCAGCTCGCCCGCACGCTCGCGACGCCGGTCTTCGCGGCCCAGCTCGCGAACGATCGGCGCGACTACAGCCGCCTGTTCGCGTAACACGCGTTAGCAGCCTCGGCGCTCACTGAATCCGCGCACGCTCGGCGCGATCTCCTTTGCCGCGGCCAGGCTCCACTTCCTCACGCGCGCTCCTCGACAACACCCTCACGAAGTCGCTGCGGAGACGGGTTCACTCCGTTGGAGACGCTTCTCCCCCCGACCCCGCCGCCTTCTCGATCATCCACTGCAACACCCGATTCCCCTTCGCTCCACCTAACAGCGCCTTTAGATCCGCATACAGCGTGGGATCGTTCACGAGCAGCCCGAGCGTCCCCTCACCGTCATCCACCTTCGCGAGCACGTTCTCCAGCCGCGCGCCCGCCTTCTCGATGCGCGCCGCCGCCGAGAGTGCGTCCTCGATCACGCCGCGGTCGCTTACCGGCTCATAGATCAGGCCGTGCAGGATCCCATCGCCTTTCTCGATCTCGCCCATTACCCCGCGCAAGCTCGCGATCGAGGCCTCTGCGTCCGACAGTGCGCTGCCCTCGTACGGCTCGTAGACGAGCGTGTGCAGCATGCCCTTGCCCGTCTGGACTTCCTTCACCATCGCGCTCAGGCCGGCTGCAGAATCCGCGAGCCGGCGCCCGCCCATCGCGGCGTTGAAGTCCGTCACGACTTTGTTCAGGTTGCCGGCCAGCGTCGCGACGTTGTCGATGGCTTCGGTGCCCCGCACGATCGCGGTGTTGAGGTCGAGCGGGCTGAGCGACGCGATCTCCGCGCCGTTCGCGAGCATCGTGCCCGCACTCGTGCCGATCGAGAGCGAGACGTACTTGTCTCCGAGCAACCCGACCGTGCCGATACCCGCGATCGAATCGCTGCGCACGAGCGGCTGGACTTCGGACGTGAGCTGCAGCACGACGCGCACCGGCGGCCGGCCCGACTTTGCTTCCGCGAACGCGACGGACTCGATCGTGCCGACGTCTTTGCCCGCGAGGCGCACCGCGCCGCCCGAGACGAGGCCCTGCACGTCCTCGAAATACGTGGTCAGGCGGTAGCGCTCGGCGAGCAGCCCGCGGCTCGCGCCGAGGTTCCAGAGCGCGAATGCGCCAACCCCGAGCGCAGCGAGCACGAACAGCCCCACCACGAAACTCAAGCGACCTCGATCATCCATTGCGTTCTCCTGGTTGCGTGGCGGTACGCGCCGCCCCGATTGCGGGCGGCTGCGCCTCGACGCCTTCGATGAACTCGCGCAGCGCCGGATGGCTCGATCCGCGCAGTTCGCTCGCAGGTCCTTCCAGCGCGATGCGCCCTTCGTGTAACAACGCAACGCGATCCGCGATCGCGAAGGCGAGTTCGAGATCGTGCGTGACGACGACCGAGGTCGCGCCGAGTTCGCGCTGGAGGCGCTGGATCAGCTCGCCGATGCGGCGCGAGTTGGCGGGGTCGAGGCCGGTGGTGGGCTCGTCGTACAGGATGATTTTGGGCGTGAGCGCGATCGCACGGGCGACGCCGACGCGCTTGCGCATACCGCCTGAGAGCTCGGCGGGCAGCAGCTTCTCGACGCCTGCCAGGCCGACACTCGCGAGGCAGCTCGCCACGCGCTCCGCGACGCGAGCCTCCTGCCAGCGCTCGTGCTGCCGGATCGGGTACGCGATGTTTTCATAGACACTCAGCGAGTCGAACAACGCGGAGGCTTGGAAGACCATCCCGAAGTCGCGCCGCAGCGCGACCCAATCGCGCTCGGAGAAGCGCGTCACGTCGCGGCCGAGCACATGTACCTCGCCGGCGTCGGCCCGTAACAAGCCGATCATGTGCTTCACGCACACGGATTTACCCGAGCCCGAGCCGCCCAGGATCACGGTCGTCTCACCGGCGCGAATCGCGAGGTCGACTCCGCGCAGCACGGCTTTGCCGTGAAAGCTCTTGGTGACGCCGCGCAACTCGATCGCGATCTCCGCGCTCATCGCAGCGCCTCGATCGCGCGCGCGAGCAGCGTTTCAGCAGGCACGAGCATGAACAGCTTGGTCAGGAAGAAGTCGCTGATCAGTACGCCGATCGAAGAGACGACCACGGCTTGCGTCGTCGCGCGGCCCACTCCGGCGGTGCCGCCCGTGGTTCGCAGGCCGACGAACACGCCGACCATGCCGATCCACCAGCCGAAGAACACCGTCTTCAGCACGCCGGCGAAGAAGTCCCCCATCTCGACGCTGCTGATCACGGTCTGGCGGTAGAAGCCCGGCGCGATCGCGAATTGCAGGTCCGCGACGAAGCCACCGCCGCCGACGCCGAGCACGATCGCGAAGAAGGTGAGCAGTGGCAGGCCCAGCGTGGTCGCGATCACTCGCGGCAGCGCGAGCTTCTGCGCGGGGTCGGCGCCCATCGCGCGGATCGCATCCACCTGCTCGGTGACGGCCATCGAGCCGAGTTCGGATGCGATGCCCGCGCCAACGCGGCCGCCGACCATCAGCGCCGCGAGCACGGGCCCGAGTTCGCGCACGATCGAGAGCCCGACGATCGAGCCCACGTACGGCTTCGCGCCGAAGCGCGTCAGCGCAAAAGCGGTCTGCAGCGCGAGCACCATGCCGGTGAAGATCGCCGTAATGACTACGATCGGCGTCGAGCGCACCGCGATCTGGTCGAACTGCACGAGCGCGTCGCGAAACGGGAATCGCGGGCGCAGGAACGCGCGCGCGGTGTCGATCGCCAGGTACAGGAAGTCGCCCGTCGCGGAGACGCTCGCGAGCACGCTCGCGCCGAGCTGCGTGACGGGTGAAGCGCTCACGGCGCTGCGTCGCCGTCCGCGAAACCGCCGAGCCACTGCTCGAACGCCGCGCGGTGGTGGAGTTCGCTGTGCGGTACGACCAGCAGCCAGCTGTCTTCGCAGCGCTTCGCGACGCGCGTAATCGATTCGACGCGCAGCGCGTACGCGCCGTCCTGCGCGCGCCCTGCGAAGCGCCACGCGGGCAGGCCCGCCACTTCGAGCGCGCCGTTCTCCTCGATCACGCCGCCCGGCAGCGCGATCCAGAGCGCACGCCCGAGCGCGCGCGGCTTCACCTCGACGCCGCGGCACTCGCGCACCCAGCTCGCGCGGCTGCCGTCGGCGTGGCGAAACGCGAGCGCGGCGCCGGGCGCAGACTCGCGCTGCCAGCCGGGCTCGATCGCTGCAAGATCTCCAAGCGAGCCGCCGAGTTTCGCGTGCGCGAAACGTCCCTCGCGCCAACCTGAGCGCGCTGCGCAGGCTGCGAGGGCGACCAGCGCGACGAGCGCGAGCGTCATGCAAGCGCGGCTCGAGAGCCGCCCCGGTCCCCCGCGGTTCGTCATGCGCGCACGCTAGCCGAGGAGCACGGATTCCTTGACGTCGTCGCGCCCCCTCAGTAACTCGCGCGACGTGTCGTCGACTTCTCTCGAGTTGGTCCTCGCAAGCGCCTCGCCGCGGCGGCGCATGCTGCTCGGTGAAGCGGGCGTGCTGTTCAGCGTAATGCCTGCGGACATCGATGAAGCCGCGCTGCCCGGCGAGACGCCCCGAGAACTCGTGGTGCGCCTGGCCGCCGAGAAGGCGCGCGCGGTGTGCGAGCGCCTCGGCGCGGGGCCGCGGCGGCTCGTGCTCGGCTCGGACACGATTGTCGTGATCGGCCAAGATGTGCTCGGCAAGCCGCGCGACGCTGAGCATGCGCTGGCGCTGCTCGGGCAGATCCTCGGTCGCCGCCACACGGTGTTCACGGGCGTCGCGCTGCTCGACAGCGCGAGTGGCGAATTGCGCACGCGCTGCGTTGCGAGCGACGTAGTGATGCGCGGCGCGGGCGAGGCCGAGCGCCGCGCGTACATCGCCACCGGCGAGCCGCTCGACAAAGCCGGCGCTTACGCGCTGCAAGGCATCGGGCGCAAATTCGTCGAGCGGGTGATCGGGAGCGAGAGCAACGTGATCGGGTTGCCGCTCGAGGAGACGCTGGCGCTGCTGCGCGACGCGGGCTTCGTGGTGCGCGCGTGAGCGAGATCGCCGCGCGCCTTGCAGCGCTGCAGACACGCATCGCGGCGGCGGCGGTGCGCTCGGGCCGGCGCGCCGAGGACATGACCCTGATCGGTGTCGCGAAGAAGCAAAGCGCGGAGGCCGTGGTAGAAGCCGTCGCAGCGGGTGTGCGCGAGATCGGCGAGAACTTCGCCCAGGAGGCCCGCGAGAAGATTCCCGCAGTGCGCGAACTGCTCGCGATGCGCGGGCTTCCGCAGCCGCGTTGGCACTTTCTCGGTCAACTCCAGCGCAACAAGGCGCGGCTCGTGACGCCGCTCTTCGACTGCGTGCAGACCGTCGATCGCCTCGAACTCGCGCAGGAACTCTCGCGCCGCGCGCACGCCGAGGGCCGCGCGCTCGAAGTGCTGCTGCAAGTGAACGTCGACGCCGAGCCGCAAAAAGGCGGCGCCGAGCCGAGCGAACTCCGCGCGCTGCTCGATGCGGTGCTCGCAATGCCCGCGCTCAGCGTGCGCGGCCTAATGGCGATCCCAGAGCCGCAGAGCGACATGCGCCCCGCCTTCGCGCGGCTGCGCAGCCTGAGAGATGATCTCGCGCGCGCGAGCGGCGAGGCATTGCCCGTCTTGTCGATGGGCATGTCCGACGACTTCGAGGTCGCGGTCGAAGCAGGCGCGACCCACGTGCGCATCGGAACCGCGCTGTTCGGCCACAGAGGAGCTTCGTAATGACCACTGCATCGCTCGCCTCCACCTCGATCGGCCTACTCGGCGGCGGCGCGATGGGCGAAGCGCTCGCCGCGGGCGTGCTAGCCGCCGGCGCGTCGCGCGAACGCGTATGCGCGAGCGACCCCGAGGCCGCGCGCCGCGACCACCTAACGCGTGGCCTCGGCATCCGCGCGACTGCGGACAACGCCGTCGCCGTCGCCAGCGATCTCGTCGTGATCGCCGTGAAGCCCGCGCTCGTGAAGAGCGTGCTCGGCGCGCTCGGCGGCCCGGCCAACGCCGCGCTCGCGAAGCCACTCTGGATCTCGATCGCTGCTGGCGTCTCCATCGCCGCGATCGAGAGCGCACTGCCGAGCGGCGCGCGCGTGGTGCGCGCAATGCCTAACACGCCCGCGCTCGTGCGCGCCGGCGCCACCGCCTACACCGCGAACGCCGCCTGCACCGCCGCCGACCGCGCGCTCGCGAAAGCGCTCTTCGAAGGCGTCGGCCTCGCCTGGGAGTGCCCGAGCGAGTCGCTGCTCGACGCCGTCACCGGCCTCTCCGGCAGCGGCCCCGCCTACGTGTTCGTGCTGCTCGAAGCGCTCAGCGACGCCGGCGTGCACATGGGCCTCCCACGCGAAGCCGCGACTGCGCTCGCAACGCAGACCGTGCTAGGCAGCGCGAAGCTCGCTCAGCAAACGGGGCGACACCCCGCTGCGCTCAAGGACCAAGTCACGTCGCCGGGCGGCACCACGATCGCCGGGCTGGAGAGACTGGAAGCGGGAGGGTTCCGCGCTGCGATTCACGACGCGGTGGCGGCAGCGACGAAGCGGAGTCGAGAACTTGGAAACTAAATCTGGCTCGAGCCCCACGAACTCATGATGACCCATTCAAACGAGGAGGGCCGAGCGTGAAAAATTGGTTGGGTTCGGGTCCGTGGACGCGCGAGCAGGTGGAGACTCACCTGTCGCTGTGTCGCGTTCCGTTGCGCCTCGGTTGTCTCGACGGAACCGGGCGTCCGCGTGTCGTGTCGCTGTGGTTCGAGTGGAACGACAGTGCTCTCTACTGTGCGACGCAGAAAGACTCTGCCGTCGCCCGTTGGTTGGGTGCCTCGCCAGCGGTCGGCTTCGAAGTGTCTGCCGACTCGCCTCCCTATCGCGGCGTTCGAGGATCGGGCATCGCCGAGATCGACCTGCTTCGCGGGAGCGCCCAGCTCCGACGTCTGCTCGATCGTTACGCGGTGCCAGAAGATGCGAAGTTGAGAGCGGATCTTCTTCGCCGGACGAGCTCGGAGGTCGCCATCCGAATCGACCCCATTCGGATCGATAGCTGGGATTACACCGAGCGCATGACGGGTGTCCGCTAGCGCGCGAAGTGCCCCGCTCTCAAGCCACCCCGATCCTCCGCCGATGCGTTGCCTATCCCTGCGGCGGCAGCCCGCCCGCAGTTTGGAGGCACTCTTGCGTCTCACCTCGCTCGACATTCGCAGCCAGCGTTTTGCTTCGCGGCTGCGCGGCATCGACGCGGGGGAGGTCGAGAACTTCCTGCACCTGGTGAGCGAGGACTACGCGCAGCTCGCGCGCGAGCGCGAGCAGCTCGCCGACAAGGTCCGCGAGCTCGAGGCAAAGGTCGTGGACCTTTCGAGCAACGAGAAGCTGATGCGCGACACGTTGGTGACGGCGCAGCAGCTCTCCGCGGATTTGCGCGACACCGCCATTCGCGAATCCGAGGTGCGCATCTCGGAGGCGGAGGTGAAGGCGGAGAAGGTGCTCGACGCGGCGCACCGGCGCGCGTCGAAGCTCGCGGAGGACGTTCGCGAGCTGCGTGCGCTGCGCGGGCGGCTGGCGCACGCGCTGCGGCAGACGGTCGAGACGCACCTGTCGTTGATCGACACGATTCAGGAAGCCGCGGATAGCGATGCCGGCGAGCGCGTGGAACGCGGCGACCGAGGCGATCACACGGAGCCGCGGCTGCGGCTTTGACCGTGCGCGCGGAAGCGTGCAGCTTTCGCGCGATGCCGGATGCCGTTGCCGCTTCACCGACCGAGCGCGGGCTCGCGTTCTGGATTCACGTCTCGCCCGGCGCGAAGCGCGAACAGGTGGGCGGCGCGCACGGGGGTGCGCTGCGCGTGGCAGTTGGGGCGCCGCCGCTGGACGGGCGCGCGAACGCGGCGTGTGTCGAAGCGCTCGCGGCCGCGTTCGGGGTGAAGCGCGCGGCGGTCGCGCTCGACCCAGGCGCGCGCGGGCGGCGCAAGCGTGTCGAGATGGCTGGCGATGCGGCGGCTCTCGCCGAGCGGCTCGCAGTGCTGGCAGCGGGCAAGTGATTTCAGTACCCAACCGCGCCACCGCGGAGTGCCTCGATGCCCACTTACGAGTACCAGTGCAGCGCCTGCAAGCACGAGTTCGAGCGCGATCAGCGCATCAGCGAGGCGCCGCTCAAGAAGTGCCCCAAGTGCGGGAAGCAGAAGGCGAAGCGGCTGATCTCGCGAACTTCGTTCGTGCTGAAGGGCGGCGGCTGGTACGGCGACCTCTACGGCAGCGTGAAGCCTGCGAGCGAGAGCAAGACCGAGGCGAAGGACGCGGGCGCGAGCAAGGATTCGGCTGCGAGCGCGCCGGCAGGCGGCGAGGCGAGCGCGAGCAAGAGCGAAGGCGGCGACGCGGCGCCGAAGCCCGAAGCGAAGACTGAGAAGAAGGCGGAGAAGAAGAAGTCGGGCAAAGGCCAGGCGGCGGCCTGAAGCGCGTTTAGCCGCAAAGCGCGCGCGGCCCCGTCACTCCCCGAGCCGCGCGACTCGCGTGTGAAACGCGCGCGAGCTGGCAGGTTGCCTCTTCAGTCGTCCTCGCCGCGCGGTTTGTGGCCGGGGCGTTTGTGGTGGGGCGGCTCGTCTCGGCAGGATTGCGCAGCTTCGACGATCCACTCGGCTCGCTCGCGCTGGGTCGCGTGGCCCGCGCGCACGAGGCTGCGAGATTCACGCGCCACACACTTCACGCGGAGTTTGTGGTCTCGCCAGTGGGAGTGGCTGCCGCGCGGCCCGGCGCACGGGCACAGCTCCGCAAGCGCGCAGCCGGTCGCGTCGACCGCGACTCCGCGCGGAGTCGGATGGCACGCGTCGCTTTCGTTCGGAACGCCGTCCCCATCCGCATCGGCGTCGCACGCATCGCCCCAACCGTCGGCGTCGAAATCGGATTGCTCCGGATTCGCCACGAGCGGGCAGTTGTCGAGCGCGTCGTCGACGCTGTCACCGTCGAGGTCGGGATCGCAGGCGTCGCCGAGCCCGTCGCCATCGCCGTCTAGCTGGTCCGGGTTCCAGACTTGCGCGCAGTTGTCCTGCGCGTTCGGGAATCCGTCGGCGTCGAGATCCGGGTCGCACACGTCCCCCGCGCCATCGAGATCGAGATCCGCTTGATTGGGGTTCGCAGCGAACGGGCAGTTGTCGCTGAGATTCGGCAGGGCGTCGCCATCGAGGTCGTCATCGCAGGCGTCACCCTGGCCATCCGCGTCGAAGTCGGCTTGGCCGGGGTTCGCGACCGCCGGGCAGTTGTCAGCGCTGTCGATGGCGCCATCGCCATCGTCGTCCGCATCGCAGGCATCCCCGAGGCCATCGCCGTCGATATCGCTCTGGTCGGGATTCCAGACAAACGGACACGAGTCGCTGGCGTCGCCGACGCCGTCGCCATCGTCATCCGAATCACACGCATCCCCCACGCCGTCGCCGTCCGCGTCGAGCTGATCCGCGTTCGCGAGCAACGGGCAGTTGTCCTGGGTCGCGTCGAAGCCATCGCCGTCTGCATCGAGATCGCAGACATCGCCCACGCCATCGCCGTCGAGATCGCTTTGGTCGACGTTTGCCGCCAACGGGCAGTTGTCATCGACATCGGCGATGCCGTCCGCGTCGCTGTCGAGCACGACGGCATCCCCCAACGAGGCGATCCACGCTTCCGGCTGCCCGGCTGGGTTGACGCCGTAACCCGTAATCATTCGCCCGTCCGCGGAGACGCCTGTCGCGGCCTCGAGCGTCCAGCCGGCGGGGTTCACGCCCAGGTCCTCGAGGACCGTGCGTAGGCGGCGCATGCCGTTCGCGCTGTCCCACACGAACGCCTCGGGTCCCGCGGGCGTGGTGGCTCGACCGACGATCGTGCTGCCATCCGCCGAAATACTCTGCGCGGTGCTAGCGAAGAACCCGCCGGCCAGATCTCCGAGGCCGACCATGCCCGCCACGGGATCCCAGCGAAACGCCTCCTCACCCGAGCCAGAGAAGCTGCGGCCCACGGCGATGGCGCCATCTGCGGAGAGAGCGCTCGCCTCGCTGAAGTACGTGCCGCCCGGGAGGTCACCGAGGGCTGTCATTCCGGTGGCCGCGGTAAAGCGGAACGCCTCACCGCCCGACGCGGAACTCGCGCGGCCGGCGATCGCCTGCCCGTCCGCGGAGACCGCCCGCGCTTCGCTCTGAAATGCCCCGAGCGGAAGATCGCCGAGGCCGCTCATTCCGGCGCCCGCACGCCACACGAAGGCTTCCTGACCGGCGGCCGAACGCCCGAGGCCGACGACCACCGCGCCGTCCGCGGACACCCCAAGCGCGCGGCTGCCGAAAGTTCCGCCCGCCAGGTCGCCAATGCCCAGCATGACTCCGCCCTCGCTGCGGAAGGCCTCCTCCCCAAGAGCCGAGTTACCGCGGCCGACCATAACAAGTGCGTCGCGAGAAACGGCGAGCACCTCGCTCAGAGAGGTCCCGCCCGCCAGGTCTCCGACGCCGACGATTCCGTTCACTGCGTCCCAGCCGAAGCCCTCGTTGCTGAGCGCCGAGCGGCTCAGCCCAAACGCGACCCGACCGTCCTGCGAGACGCCGTTCGCACGGCTGAAGAAGCCCCCGCCAGGGAGATCGCCAATTGCCCGAAAGCTGGGTGCTTCGGCGTGCGCCACTGCGCTAGCGAGAAGCAACCCGAGCACCAGCGAGAAATCCGACGCGCGTGATGCGGTCATTACGAACCTCCTCGACAGGTTTCAGACCTAATCGGACAGAAGCGCCTTCGCGGGGGTGACGCTTCGCACCGCGGCGCGATCGCAAGCGATCCCGCAAGTCCGCGCCACCGCTTCGGTGCGAACGACGCTTGCCGTCGGCATGCACGCAGACTGCGGCTGCGGCGTCTTCGCGGCGCACGCAACTCCTGCGCTGCGCCGTGCGGTTCTATTCGTATACTGCGCGCGCTTTTCGACGGAGGCGCGCGTGGCAGAAGCGGTGAATACGATCGTCGTGGACGGGCTCGCGCTCGCGAATGATCTGCGCGAGCGCATGACGCGCGAGATCGCGGCGATCACCGAGGCGGGCCGGCGCGCGCCGTGCCTCGCCGTCGTGCTCGTGGGCGAAAACTCGGCGAGCGCGTCCTACATCAAGGGCAAGCGCCGAGCGTGTCAGCGCATTGGCATGGATTCGGTCGAGCACAACCTCGCGGGCGACGCTTCTCAGGCGGATCTGCTCGCGCTGATCGACAAGCTGAACCGCGATGACGGCATCGACGGGGTGCTCGTGCAGCTGCCCCTGCCAAAACAAATCGACGCGAACACGATCGCGGCGGCGCTCGACGCAGACAAGGACGTGGACGGCGTCGGGCCGCTGAACGCGGGCCGCCTCGTGCTCGGCCTGCCCGGCCTGTTCGCCTGCACGCCGCTCGGCATCCTTGCGATCCTCGATCTGCACAAGATTCCGCTCGCGGGTGCGAACGCGGTCGTGATCGGGCGCAGCATGATCGTGGGCAAGCCGATCTCCCTGCTGCTTCAGCAGCGCAGCGCCACCGTGACGATGTGCCACTCGAAGACGCGCGACCTCGCCGCGCTCTGCCGCAATGCCGACGTGCTGATCGCCGCGGTCGGTTCGCCGCGCATGGTGAAGGCGGACTGGATCAAGCCGGGCGCGGCGGTCATCGACGTCGGCGTCAGCGAAATCGACGGCGAGTCAGTGGGCGACGTGGACTTCGCGGCGGCCCTTGGCGTCGCCGGGCTAATCACTCCGCATCGGCGCGGCGTCGGCCCGATGACGATCACGATGCTGCTCGCGAACACGCTGCGCGCTTACCGCACGCGGACGGGCGCTTGAGCGAGCTGCGACGCACGCCCTTGTACCAGGTGCACCGCGCGCTCGGCGCGCGGCTCGTACCGTTCGCGGGCTTCGAGATGCCGGTGCAGTACCGCTCCATCCTCGAGGAGCACGCGGCGGTGCGCGAGCGCGCGGGGCTGTTCGATGTCTCGCACATGGGCCAGCTGCACCTGAGTGGGCCGAGCGCGATCACGGATGTTGAGCAGCTGCTCAGCTGCGAGGTCGCTTCGCTGAAGGCGGGGCGCGTGCGTTACGGCTTGCTCTGCAACGAGCGCGGCGGCGTGGTGGACGACGTCACGCTGTATCGCATGAGCGCCGATCACCTGATGCTTTGTGTGAACGCCTCGAACATTGCGAAGGATCACGCGTGGATCGCGGCGCACCTCTCGCCCACCACCGAGCTGCGCAACGCGAGCGACGAGACCTGCCTGCTCGCGCTGCAAGGCCCCGCGAGCGAGGCGATTCTCGCGAAACTCGTACCCGCGGATCTCGCGCGCCTGCGCTTCTTCGCGTTCACCGAGACCACGCTCGCCGGCGGGGCGGTCCTCGTCTCGCGCACCGGCTACACGCACGCGGGCGGCTTCGAGCTCTACGGCCCCGCTGAGCACGCCGAGAAATTCTGGCGCGCGCTCAGCGACGCGGGCCTCGCGCACGGCTTGACGCCCGCTGGCCTCGGCGCGCGCGACACCCTGCGCCTCGAAGCCGCGCTGCCGCTCTACGGCCACGAACTCGACGATGAGACGACGCCGCTCGAAGCGCGCCTCGACCGCTTCGTAAGCTCACACGCGGCGGCTTCATCGGCGCCGAGGCGCTGCGCGCGCAGCAAGCCGCAGGCGTGCCGCGCGCACTGGTCGGCTTCATCGTCGAAGGCCGCGGCTTCGCGCGCGCCGATTGCGCACTCGCGCTGAACGGCGCAGAAATCGGCCGAGTGACCTCGGGCGCACCCTCTCCGACGCTCGGAAAGGCGATTGGCCTTGGGTACGTTCCGCCGGCGCTCGCGGGGATCGGCAGCAAGCTCGACGTGATGGTGCGCGGGCAAGCGCTGCCGGCGCGCGTGGTCGAGACGCCTTTCGTCCGCGGTCCCCAGTAACAAGCGAGGTGGATGGTGGCGAAGTTCGAGATCCCGGATGACCTGTTCTATTCGCGCGAAGATGAGTGGGCGCGCCTCGAGCACAACCGCGTCACGATCGGCATCAGCGATTACGCGCAGCAACAGCTTGGCGACATCGTGTTCGTGGAACTGCCCGAAGTGGGCCGCGTGCTCGACCGCGGCGAGCCTTTCGGCGTGATCGAATCGGTGAAGGCGGTCTCGGATTTGTTCGCCCCGGTGACGGGCGAAGTGGTGGAAGTGAACACGGCGCTCGCCGAAGCGCCCGACGGCGTGAATGCAGACTGTTACGGAGACGGCTGGCTGATCGTCGTGCAGGTGACGGACGCGAGCGAGCTCGAGCAAATGCTCGCGCCGGCGGACTACGAGCAGCACGTAAAGGACCGCGAGTAGTCCGCGCGGGGCTGCAAGCGAAGCGCGCAGCGAGCAGCAAGCGAGCGAAGCCAACCGGGAGTCTTTTGCGTTACCTGCCGCACACCGAGAGCGACGTTCGCGAGATGCTCGCGGTGATCGGCCAGCCGGACATCGGCGCGCTGTTCGCGAGCATCCCCGCTCAGTTTCGCCTCACGCGCGCGCTCGACGTGCCAGCCGCCGCGAGCGAGTACGAGATTCTCGCGGAGATGGAAGCGCTCGCGGCGCAGAACGAAAACGCGGACACGCGCGAGTGGTTTCTCGGCGCCGGCGTGCATCACCACTACGTGCCGAGCGCGGTCGACGCGCTGATCTCGCGCGCCGAGTTCTACACCTCGTACACGCCGTATCAGCCCGAGATCTCTCAGGGCACGCTGCAAGCGATCTTCGAGTGGCAGACGATGATGTGTGGGCTGACGGGGCTCGAGGTTTCGAACGCCTCGCGGTACGACGGCGCCTCCGCCACTGCGGAAGCGGCGCTGATGGCGCTGCGCATCACGAAGCGGCGCAAGATCGCGGTCTCGGGGGCGCTGCATCCGCACTACCGCGGCGTGCTCGAGACATATCTCGCAGCGCTCGACTTCGAGTTCGTCACGCTGCCCCGCGACGCCGCGGGCCGCACGCTGCCCGGCGCGATCGATCGCGAAACCGCGTGCGTGCTCGTGCAGCAACCGAACTTCGTGGGCTGCGTAGAGGACCTACGCAGCCTTTCGGAACTCGCACACGCGCAGGGCGCGCTGCTCGTAACAAGCGTGGCCGAGGCGCTCTCGCTCGCGCTGCTCGCAGCGCCCGGCGATTGCGGCGCCGACATCGTGTGCGGCGAAGCCCAAAGCTTCGGCGTGCCGATGGCGTTCGGCGGCCCGCACCTCGGCTTCCTCACCTCGCGCATGGCGCACGTTCGCCAAATGCCGGGTCGCCTCGTCGGCGAAACCCTCGATGCCAACGGCGAGCGCGGCTACGTGCTCACGCTCTCGACCCGCGAGCAACACATTCGGCGCGAGCGCGCGACCTCGAACATCTGCACCAACCAAGGCTTGTGCCTGATCATGGCGACGATCTACTTGGCGCTGCACGGCAAGATCGGCCTGCGCCAGCTCGCGGAGCGCAACCTCGCGAAGGCCGAGTACGCGAAGCAGCGCATACGCGCGGCCGGCCTAATGCTTCCGTTCAGCGCGCCGAGCTTCAACGAGTTCGTGGTGACGCTGCGCGAGCCGGCGGAGCGCGTGCTCGCGCGAGCTCGCGCGCTCGGCATCGTCGCGGGGCTCGATCTCGCGAAGTTCACGCCAGATCTCGGCGACGCGCTGCTGGTTTGCGTCACCGAGACCGCCTCGCGCGCGGCGATCGATCGCCTGGTAGCGGTGCTGGCAGGAGCAGGCGCGTGAGCGGCAACGCAACGCAAGGCTTCTCGTATGAAGAAGACCTGCTGTTCGAGCGCAGCCGCCCCGGCCGCTGCGGCGTCGATCTGCCCGCGAACGACGTGCCCGAAGTCGACGTGCGCGAAACGCTCGGCGCGCTCGCGCGCGACGAGGTCGCCGGCCTGCCGGAGCTCTCGGAGGTGGAGGTCGTCCGCCACTTCACGCGCATCTCCACGTGGAACGCGGCGGTCGATCTCGGCCTCTATCCACTCGGCTCTTGCACGATGAAGTACAACCCCAAGATCAACGAGAAAGTCGCGCGCCTCGGCGGCTTTGCAGCGTCGCACCCGTTCTCGCCCGCCAGCGAGACGCAGGGGTTGCTCGCCCTCTTCCACCGCCTCGAACGCCAACTCGCCGAGATCAGCGGGATGGATCGCGTGACGCTGCAGCCCGCCGCCGGCGCCCAGGGCGAACTCGCGGGCATCATGATGATCCGCGCGTATCACGCGCAGCGCGGCCAGCCGCGCACGAAAGTGCTCGTGCCCGATTCGGCGCACGGCACGAACCCCGCGAGCGCCGCGCTCAACGGTTATCAGGTCGTCTCGGTGCCGAGTGGCGAGGACGGCATCCTCCACCCGGCGGCGGTGGCGGCTGCGATGAACGAAGACGTCGCGGGCCTGATGATCACCAACCCGAACACGCTCGGGATCTTCGAGACGCACCTCGCCGAGATCTGCGAGATCGTGCACGCCAAGGGCGGGCTCGTGTATGGCGACGGCGCGAATCTGAACGCGCTGGTGGGTGTCGCGCGGCCCGGCGATCTCGGCATCGACGTGATGCACTTCAACCTGCACAAGACGTTCTCGACGCCCCACGGCGGCGGCGGCCCCGGCGCTGGGCCGGTGGGCGTAAAGGCGTCGCTCGCGCCGTACCTGCCGACGCCGGTGGTCGAGCGAGCCGCGGACGGCAGTTATCACTGGAACCACGCTCTGCCGCACTCGATCGGCCGGCTGCACGGGCACCATGGCAACGTCGGCATGCTCGTGCGCGCCTACGCCTACATCCGCGCGCTCGGGCCCGACGGCCTGAAGCGCACCACCGAACTCGCGGTGCTGAACGCCAACTACCTACTCGCGAGGCTGCGCGGCGAGTTCCACGTGCCGTACTCGAACCCGGTGCTGCACGAGTGCGTCATCACCGACCGCAACCTCGCGGGCACCGGCGTCAGCACGCTCGACGTCGCGAAGCGCCTAATCGATCACGGCTACCACCCGCCCACCGTCTACTTTCCGTTGATCGTGAGCGGCGCAATGATGCTCGAGCCCACCGAGAGCGAGAGCAAAGAAGGCCTCGATCGCTTCGCCGATGCGCTGCTCGCAATCGCGGACGAAGCGCGCACAGACCCCGAGACCGTGCGCAACGCGCCGCACCGCACGCGCCGCAAGCGCCTCGACGAAACGCGCGCCGCGCGCAAGCCCGTGCTGCGATGGCTGCCCGGAAACGCTTGAGCGCGCGCGCACTTCGCGCGGCGCTCGCCAGTTGCCTCGCGGGCGCGCTCGCTTGCATGGGAGGCCCGGGGCAAGGCATCGGCAACCCGCTGAAGCCGAACGTCACCTCGGCGGCCGAACGCCGCATGGGCGACAGTGCCGACACCCAACTGCGCGCCGTGCTCCCCCTAATCGACGACCCGATCGTGCTCGGCTTCCTGAACGACTTCGGCCAGAGCCTCGTGCGCCGAGTCGAGCCGCAGCCTTTCGTGTATCGCTTCCGCATCGTGCAGGACCCGTCGCTCAACGCCTTCGCGTTGCCCGGCGGCTACATCTATTTCCACTCGGGCACGATCCTCGCGGCGAACGACGTCGATGAACTCGCGGGGGTCATGGCGCACGAGATTGCGCACTCGAAGCGCAGCCACATTGCGCGCCTCGCCGAGAAATCCGCGATCCCTTCGCTGCTGGCGAGTCTGCTCGGAATTGGCGCGGCGATCGCCACGGGCGACCCCGCGGCGGCGATCGTTGCGCAAGGCGTCACCGAGAGCATGCGGCTCGCCTACACGCGCGAGTTCGAGGCCGAAGCGGACTCGGTGGGCACCGTGTTCATGGTGCGCGCCGGCTACGACCCGAAAGGCATGGCGGACTTCTTCGATCGCCTGCTCGCACTCAAGGAAGCGCGGCCGGGCTTCCAGATTCCGCCGTACCTGCTGTCCCACCCGCGCACCGAGCAGCGTCTCGAAGGCGCGATTGCGCGCGCGCGAGCAACGACGATCACCGGCAAGCAGGACCCAGCGCTCGCCGCCGTGTTCCCGGAAGTACAAGCTCGGCTCGCAATCTTGTTGCACGAGAAGCGCACCACCCTGCCCTCGTTCCGGCCCGCGCCCGATACGAAGATCACGAACCCCGCGCTCGCGCAGGCCGAACGCCTCGTCGCGAGCGGCGATCGCGCGAGCGCCGTGGACGTGCTCGCCGACGCGGGACGCAAGGAACCATACGACCCGCGCGTCGCCTTCCGCGAAGCCGAGCTGCTGAGCGAACTCGAGCGCACCAGCGACGCGATCCGGGCCTACCGCCGCGCGCTGCTGCTCGATCCCGAAGTCGCGCTCAGTTATTACCGGATCGGCCAGCTGTATCAGAAGCAAGGCGACCGCGTGAACGCCGTGTTCTACCTGGAGCAAGCCGAGCGGCGCTTCGAAGCCGGTGGGCTGCTCGAGAAGCAGACACGCGAGCGCATCAATCGGCTGACGTTCCCGCTGTTCACGCGCTCGGGCACCTCGGACGGCAGCGAGCCCGCGACTGAGAATGAGGCCACGCCGGTGGGCGCCGCGCGCGACGAGTTCCGCGTGGCGAGCGACAAAGTCGCGTGGTTCGGAGAACTCGAACCCGAGTGGACCGAGCAAGCCGAGCACCTCGCGCTGCGCTGGATCGACCCGAGCGGCGCCGAAGTGCAACGAGATGACGAACTCGAGCGCCACGGCCGCAAAACCGTGACCGCCGAGTTCGCGCCGCCCGGCGGGCTCGCGAAGCCCGGCATCTGGCAGATCGAAGTGCTGCTCGAAGGCGAGCGCATCGAGCGGTCGACCTTCCGCGTGGCGCCGTAGCCCGGAGGCTTCGCGCGGCGGTTCAGCTCCGCGGCTCGTCCGGCTGTGTCACGCGCTCTCGCGCGAGGTCGGCCCAGCTGCCAGTCGGCACGAGCTGCAAGTAGTGCCGCCACTGTTCGCGGCCGAGGCGCGGCAACGTGAGCCGGTCGTAAAGCAACGCGAGGTTCAGGCGCGCGTCGGCAAAGCTCGGGTCGATGCGCACAGCGGCCTTGTAATGATGCAGCGCTGCTTCGCGCCGGCCATCGTCGTCGAGCAAGTTCGCGAGGTTGAAGTTCGCTTCGAGGTGGTTCGCGTCGTGTTCGAGCGCGTGGTCGTAACAACGCCGGGCGTCGGCGCGCTCGCCGCGGTGGAAGTGCACCGTGCCGAGGTTGCACCACGCGTCGGAAAACTCCGGCGAGAGGTCGAGCGCGTGGCGATACGCCGTCAGAGCCTCGGCGCTCTTGCCCGACTGCGCGTCGAGCACGCAGCCGCGCTCGAACCACTCGAACGCCGTGCGCGGCGTGGGCGCGCCGTCCGCAGCCAGTGCACTCGGCGAGACAATTTCCGTGACTGCGTTGCCCGCCTGCTGCGCCTCGTAGTCGAGCATCAGCTGCCCGTCGGCTTCGACGAGCGCGTCACCGTGTCTCGCGACCACGCGGCGCGCGTTGCCGCCCCACACGCGCAATGCCGCGAGCGGCTCGCGCAACTCCGGCACGCGCGCTTGCAGCCGCGCCACCGTGCTGCGAATGCGGCGCACCGAAACGCCATCCGAGATGAGCCCAACAAGTGCGCGCAGGCGCACGAGATCGGAAAACGCGAACGACTCCGCGTCGCGCAAGCGCGCGGACACGAGTTCGGTACGACTCCAATAACGGAGCCGCGCCGGCGAGACGCGCAAGATGCGCGCCGTGTCGCTCAGCGAATACAAACTCACCCCCGCGCGCATTCTCGGGGAGTAAGGGGAGGCGCGTCAAGGATTCACTGCGCTGCGCTGCCATTTGCGATGCGCGCGACTCGCCTTTTGGAACGGCAGAGGTGGCGGAAGTGGACGGGAATCGAACCCGCCGAAACCGCGTCGCCGCGGTTTCCTCCGGTTTTGAAGACCGGGCGAGGCACCAGCGCTCGAAACACTTCCAAGCTTTGCACGATAGCCGTGGCAGTTGCGCGACCGCGAAGCATTTCGTGTGCGAATTGCGCTTGACGATCTCTCGAAGCAGCGCGTAAATCCGTACTCAGCAATTCACCCCATGACGAGGAGGATTCACCGCCCAAGTCGAACAACGAATGTCCGTGGATTCGTCTGGCTCTGTTCAATCCAAGGCTTTCTTCGAGCCGCAGGCAAAAGCCGAGCGGTGCAACTGGAGGATCTGGATGAGCGATGCAGTCGTTGCAGTTCACTTCAAGGACATGTCGGTCAACGAGGCCGTGCGCAAACTCGTCGAGAGACGTTGCGCGGTTTTGGCGGATGAGTTTCCCGAGCTGACGCATGTGCACGTCACGCTCTCGCCCGATGGACCAGGCCACCACGCGAGTGTGCACGCGACGGGCAAGGACACCGAGGTGGCGACCCACGCGCAGGCGCCCGAGCCCGGGCATGCCGCGGATCGCGTGCTCGACCGGCTGCGTCACCAGCTGCGGAAGCTGCACGACAAGCACATTTCCGCGCACCGGCGCAGAGCGAGACAGCGAGAGCAAGTCGTTTCAGGCTGAGCGCGAGCGCCGAAGCGCGCGTTCAGCAGCACCCTACGGGCCTGGATTCACGCGAATCCAGGCCCGTTTCGTTTCGCCCGCCGCGTAGCCAGTCGCAGCGCAGCGAGACCGAAAGGGGTCAGACCCCTTTCGGTCTCGC
>JANNDT010000313.1:0-4551 GCA_031387905.1 Deltaproteobacteria bacterium | reverse complement strand
CGTCGCGCGCGCGCCGAAGGCTTCGCGGCTCGAGCAGCTGCTGCTGACGTCGCCAGAGACGCCCGCGGTGCAGGACCGCGAACTGCGCGAACTCGTCGCGCAGCTCGCGGCGCACGGCGGCGAGGTGCGCGTGCTCGATCGCACGACGGGGCGTTCGCTCGATGCGCGCGATGGAAGCACGCAGTGAGCGCGCTGCGTGCATTGCCCGCTGTCGCATGGACGCGGGCGTTTGCGCTCGCGCTCGCCGCGGTCGCCCTCACGTGGAGTTACGCCGCGCTCGCGGGCATCGCGGCCGCGGGCCTCGCGGCGTTCGGCGCAGCGATTGCGGCCGAACTCGCGAACCGAGCGCGACCTCGCGGGCGCGCACTGCGCTCGCGCGGCGCGGCGCTGCTCGCGCTCGCGGCGGGCGTGTTCGTTGCCTTGCTCGCGTTCGCACTCTCGCGCGCGACCTGGTTCGGCGAGTTGTTGGGGCCGACTGCCGCGCTCGGCGCGCTCGACGCGCTGCGCGCGCTCGCCCTGATCGGCGCGCCAGTCTTCGTGCTGCGCTTCGCCGCGCTGCGTTCACCCGTGGCGGGCATCGCCGAACTCGCTCTCGCGGCGACGGCGCTCGCGGCGACGTTCGTGCCGCACCGCGCGGGCATGGTGCACCGGCCGTTCGCGATCGGAGATTTCGCATGGGGCAGCGGCATCGACCCGGCTGCGTTCTACCTCGGCATCGGCGCGTTCGGCGTACTCGTGCTCGCCGCCCTCCTGCTGCGCGACGAGCGGGCGCGCCGGCTGCCGCTTCACGCCCTAGCGCTGCTCGCGGTCACGCTGCTGCTCTTGCTCGGCCTCAACGTCACGGGTTTGCCGAGTGCGCGGCCGCCCGCCGGACTCGGCCTCGGAGGCGACCAGCCCGCCAAGCCCAATAAGTCCGGCAAGAGCGCGGGCGCCTCGAACGATTTCAAGGACGACTATTCGAACGACGGCTCCGAGGTGCCGGTGGCGATCGTCGTGCTGCACGCCGACTACAAGCCGCCGACGGGCGCTTACTACTTCCGCGAGACGGCCTTCTCCCAGTTCAACGGCCAGCGGCTGGTCGAGTCGCAGCGCGACGATGTGGATCGCGATGTCGTGCGCGTATTTCCAGCCGCGAAGATCGAAGTGCCCGCGCCGTCCGCGGAGTTCGCGGGGCGCGTGGAGCTCGAGACCTCGATCGGCTTGCTCACCGATCACGCGCGGCCGTTCGCGATGGACGCGCCCGTCACGATCGAGCCGAGCGCGATGAAGAGCTCGTTCCGTTTCCAGCGCAGCTATCGCGTGCTCTCGCGCGCGCCGACTCGCTTCTACGAGGAACTGCTCGGCGGCGAGGCCGGCGACCCCAACTGGAGTAGCGAGCAGTGGCGGCTCTACACCGAGGCGCCGACCGACGGGCGCTACGGAAAGCTCGCCGACGAGATGCTCGCGCAGTTGCGCCCTGAGTATCGGAACGATCCGCTCGCGCGCGCGCTGATCGTGAAGCAGATCCTCGAAGAGACGGGCAC
Source organism: Deltaproteobacteria bacterium (assembly GCA_031387905.1). Lineage (GTDB taxonomy): Bacteria > Myxococcota_A > UBA9160 > UBA9160 > UBA6930 > VGRF01. The sequence continues at coordinate 3,028 of JANNDT010000313.1, read as the reverse complement.
CTACTCGCGCAAGAGCGCCCACGCGAGAGCGGAGGACCCGACCGGCGATTTCTTGTTCGGCGATCGCGTCGGCTACTGCGTCTACTTCGCGCATGCCGCCACCTACTTGATGCGCTCGCTCGGCGTGCCGGCGCGCGTAGCCGCTGGCTACGCCGTCAACGAGGGCGACCGTGGCGAGGGTTCGGCGATTCTGCTGCGCGGCGGCAACGCGCACGCCTGGCCGGAAGTCTACTTATCAGGGATCGGCTGGGTGGTGGTCGACATTTCGCCGCAGAAAGTGCTCGGCGACCCGATGACGCCCACGGACCTCTCGCTGCAGCGCATGCTCGGCGAGATGCTGCGCGACCAGCTCGGCGAGACGGGCGCGGAGCCGCCGATCCCGACGAAAAAGCTTGCGCGCGAGTTCGCGCTGTGGGCGCTCGCGTTGCTGGTTGCCGCGATTGCAGCGAGTTGGCTCGCGAAGCTCTGGCGCCGCGCAGCGCCGCGCTTTGCGCGCGAGCGCGCGCTGCCGCGCGTTGGCTACCGCGCCGCGCTCGATCGGCTTGCCGAGTTCGGCCTCGCGCGCGGGCGCGGCGAGAGCCGCGAGCGCTTCGCTGCGCGCGCGGGAGCGCTCGCGCCCGGGTTCGCTGCGCTCACGCGCGAGCACCTGCGCGCCGTGTTTGGCGCGGGTGCGCGCGGCGGGCACAGCGAGCTGCGCGCCCAGAGCGCCGGCGTCGCGCGCGAGCTGCGCGGCGCGCGTCCCTGGTGGCGTCGCGCGCTCGCGCTGCTCGATCCCTTCAGCTGGCTGCGCGCTCGCTGAACGCGCACTGTTTCTCACTCTCATCCCAGGCGATCTTCAACCCATGTCGACCCCGCTCCACGCAGAACTCCCTGACAACTTGCCGCTGACGCTCGCCGAGAGTGTGCTCGCCCGGCTGCGCGCGCGGCTGCGCGCACAGGTCATCGGGCGCGACGCCGACATCGATCTGGTGATCGTCGCGCTGCTGGCGGACGGCCACGTGCTGCTCGAGGACTACCCGGGCTCGGGCAAGACGACGCTCGCGAAGGCGCTCGGCGCGGCGATCGAGGAGGACGGCGACGGGCGCTTCGCGGCGTTCCGCCGCATTCAGTTCACGCCGGACTTGTTGCCGTCGGATATTACGGGCGTCTCGGTCTTCGACGCGCCGACCAGTTCGTTTCAGTTCCGGCCGGGACCGTTGTTCGCGCACATCGTGCTCGCCGACGAAATCAACCGCACCTCGCCGAAGGTGCAGTCCGCAATGCTCGAGGCGATGGCGGAGAAGCAGGTCACCGTGGACAACGTGACGCACGCGCTCGACGAGCTGTTCTTCGTGATTGCGACGCAGAACCCGCGCGATGTCGCGGGCACCTATCCGCTGCCGGTGCCGCAGCTCGACCGCTTCTTGTTCAAGATCCGCATGGCCCACGTGGGCCGCGAGGCCGAGCTCGAGGTGTTGCGCACGCGGCGCGCGCGGCGCGATCTCGAGCGCGCGGATCTGCCGCTCGTGCGGCGCGGCGACGTGATCGCCGCGCGCCGCGCGATCGACACGGGCGTCGCGGTGCACGACGCGATTCACGAGTGCCTCGTCGACGTCTCGCGCGCACTGCGCGCCGACGAGCGCGTGCGCGCCGGCAACTCGACGCGCAGCCTCGTGCTCGCCGTGCCTGCACTCCAGGCGCTGGCGGTGCTGCGCGGGCGCGACTTCGTCTCCAGCGAAGACCTCGAGCTGTTGCTGCCGCACGTGCTCACCCACCGCATCGAGGCCGCGCTCGGCGCCACCTCTGCCGACGAGGTGGTGAAGGAGTGCATGGTGGAGCCGCTCGAGCGGCTCGCGCGGAGGACGCTCGCGCGATGAACGCGCTAGGCGCGGCTCGGCTCGCGCTAGGCGCGGCTCTCGCGCTCACACTTGTTGGGCCGAGCGCGCTGCGCGCGCACGAGGCGAAACCGGAGCACGCGGACGACCCGAGCGTCTCGGTCGAGTTCGGCGGAGAGGACGATGCGTCCATCGGCTTCGGCGACATCTCGGGCCCGCAGCTCACCGCTCTCGACGCCTACGCCGCACTGCGTTCCGGCGAGCCGATCCGCGCGCGCGAGCTCGCGCAGCAGCTCTTGAAGGACGATCCGGATTCGATCGAAGGCCACGTGTTGCTCGGCAGCGTGCTGTACGAAGCCGAGGGTGACCTCGCGCGCGCGCGCCACGAACTGCTGAAGGCGAGAGCGCTGTTCGAGCGGAAGTACGGGCACACAGCGGACAACGGCGACGCACAGCTTTGGCACGCTGAGGCGCTGAACTTGCTCGATCAAGTCGCCGGCGAGATGGGAAATGAGCGGGAGGCGCTCGGTTATCAGAAGGAATGGCAGGACGTTTATGGCGCCGAGCGGCCGAACTGGTCGGCCTGGCTGCTGATGCGCCTCGGGCGCTTCGCGGAAGCGCGCAAGGTGGCGGAGTACTACCTCGCGAACGGTCAGAACGTCGGCGCGCGCGACGCGGCGCGCGCGGCGCTGTGCGCGATCGAAGCGGAGCGCCTCGACCGCGAGGCGTCTTATCAGGCCTGCGTGGGCGGCGCTTACGCGAGCCAAGCCGAAGGCGGCGACGGCGCGGTGCCGTGGTCGAACGCGGCGGAAGCCGCCGGCATGGGTTTGCGCCTCGACGAGATCGAGCGCCTGCTGCTGGAGGCCACGAAGCACGGCGCCCTGGATTTCGTGAACCCGTGGTCGGACCTCGTGTTCCTCTACACCGGGCAAGGCCGCCTCGCGGAGGGCGCCGCGGCGCTGCGCGAGATGGTGGCGTGGCGCGAGGCGCAGACCGCCAACGTGCGCGCGCAGACCTGGGCGCACTCGGATCTCGCCGCGGGCAGCTTGCTATTGGCCGCAGGTCGCGCGCGAGACGCGGAGCGCATCCTTGCCCGCGCGCTCGCGGCGCCGGATCGCCACGGCACGAGCAACGAGGATCCCGAGCAGCGCATGGCGGCGACCGCGCTGCTCGATGCCGCAATCCTGCGCACGCGCGCGGAGGAAGAACGCGAG
>JANNDT010000182.1:0-17342 GCA_031387905.1 Deltaproteobacteria bacterium | reverse complement strand
GGGTTTTCTCACGGGCACCGCATTCGCGGTGTTCTACGCCACGCTCGGGATTCCCTTCGCGCGCTGGGCCGACGTGTGGGTGCGGCGCTCGATCATCGCGATCGGGCTCGCGCTCTGGAGCGCGATGACGGCGGCCTCGGGGCTGGCGCAGAATCTCGTGCAGCTCTCGCTCGCGCGAATCGGCGTCGGTGTCGGCGAAGCCGCGCTGTCGCCGGCCGCGCACTCGCTGATCTCGGACTATTTCCCGCCGGAGCGGCGCGCCACGGCGCTCAGCATCTACGCGGTCGGCATTCACATCGGCGTCTTGTTCGGCCTGACGCTTGGCGGCTGGCTCGACGACACCTTCGGTTGGCGCAAGACGTTCCTGATCGTCGGCCTGCCGGGCGTCGCGCTCGCGCTGCTCGTTCGCTTCACGCTGAAGGAGCCGCCGCGCGCAGCGGTCGCAGATCGCCAGTCGGTCGGCGAGGTGGTGGGGTACTTGTTGAAGATTCCCGCGTTCGTGCACGCCTCGCTCGGCATGGCGCTCACGGCCTTCGGCGGGTACGCGTTCTCGAGCTGGGCGAAGGCCTTCTTGCAGCGCGCGCACCATCTCTCCTCGAGCGACGCGGGCGAACTCGGCTACGCGATCGGGATCGGCGGCGCGCTTGGCTCGATCCTCGCCGGCGTGCTCGCGGACAAGCTCGGGCGCCGCGATCCGCGCTGGTGGATGTGGGTGCCCGCGATCGCGACGATCGGTCCGCTGCCATTCACGCTCACGTTCCTGTTCCACGGCGACGCAGATGCGGCGTTGATGTGGTCCGTGCCCGGCTTCGTTCTCGGGGCGTTTTATCAGGGTCCGACGTTCGCAGCGGTGCAAACCCTCGCGGCGCCGCAGATGCGCTCCTTGGCTTCGGGCGTGTTGCTCTTCATCACCACGATCATCGGGCTGGGTCTCGGGCCGTGGCTGACGGGCGTGCTCAGCGACCACGCGTTCGCCGCGAAGGGCGAACGCGCGCTCGGCTATTCGCTGGCGGTGGTGCTCGTGCTCTCAGGCGTCTGGGCTTGCGCGCATTATCTGTTCGCCGCGCGCACGCTGCGCGCGGATTTGCAGCGGAGCGCGTCGCGAGCGTGAGCGGCGCTGCGCGTCGCGAGGGCGGGGCGTTCGCAATCTCGCCGCTGCGCGAGGGCGAGCTGCGCGCGGGCGCGGCGCTGCTCGGTCGCGCGTTTTGCGAAAACGCGATGAATCGCGCGGTCGTCGGCGGCACACCGCGAAGGCGCGAGCGCGCGAACGAGGCCGGCATGCGCGCGGTGCTGCCCGCCGCGCGCGCAGCGGGCGCCGTAATCGCTGCGCGCGCCGGCGAGCGCCTCGCGGGCGTGCTCGTCGCGCTACCGCCGGGCGTCATCTCGCTGCCACGCGCGAGCTGGCCCGCACTGCTGCGTCTGCTCGTGGCGCAGCGCCCCGGCGTCTCGGGGCGCTGGTCCTCGGTCGCAGAGGCTCTCCAGCTTCATCGCCCGCTGGCGCCGCACGCGTATCTCGCAACGCTCGGCGTCGAGCCCGAACTCCAGCGCAGCGGCGCCGGCCGCGCGCTCGTTGCGCACTGGCTCGCGGCGATTGATGCTGCCAAGCAGCGTGCGTATCTGGAGACGGATTCGGCGGCGAACGCGGCCTGGTACGTACGCTTCGGCTTCGCAGTGCGTGCGGAGCTGAGCCTGCTCGGCGTTAGCGTCACCCTAATGGAGCGCAGCCCGCGAGATGCCTGAGCGAAAGAAAGATCTCTACGAGCTGCTCGGCGTCGCGCGGGATGCGGACGCCGACGCCATGCGGAAGGCCTATCGCAAGCTCGCGAAGAAGAATCACCCCGACGCGAACCCTGGCGACAAGAAGGCCGAGGAGCGCTTCAAGGAGATCGCGCGCGCTTACGACGCGCTCTCGGACCCTGATAAGCGCAAAGCCTACGACGAGTTCGGCGACCTCTCGCTGCAAGCAGGCTTCGACACGGAAGCCGCGCGGCGCGCGCAGGGCGGCTTCGGTCAACGCTTCGGCGGCGCGCACGGTCCCGGCACGCCCTTCGAGTTCGGGGACATCGGCGACACCGACGAACTGCTCGGGCGCTTCTTCGGCGGCGGGCGCGGACGCGCGCGCGGCGCCGACGTCGAGGCGGAGCTCGAGCTCGACTTTCTCGAAGCGGTGCGCGGCGGCGAGAAGAAGCTCACGCTCGCGGTTTCGGCGGCGCGCGGCGCGGTGCGCAGTGAGACCGTCACGGTGCGCATTCCTCCGGGTGTCGCGGACGGCGGGCGCATTCGCCTCGCCGGCAAAGGCGGCGCCGCACACGGCAGCGGCCCGCGCGGCGATCTCTACGCGACGATTCGCGTGCGCCCGCACCCCGTTTTCCGGCGCGATGGCCGCGACGTGCTGCTCGACGTACCCATTACGGTGAGCGAGGCGATTCGCGGCGCGCAGATCGAAGTGCCCACGCTCGAGGGCCGCGCGACCGTCGCGATTCCGCCCGGCACCGACAGCGGGCGCCGGCTGCGGCTCCGCGGCAAGGGTGTGCCCGATCCGAGCAGCGGCGCGCGCGGCGATCTCTACGTGAGCGTGCAGATCCGCGTGCCGAAACAGCTCGACGCCGAGGGCCTCGCGCACGTCGAAGCGCTGGCGGCGAGCGAGGCGAAGGACCTGCGAGAAGAGTTGTTCAAGTAGACGCGTCGAGTGCGCGTATGCGAAGCTGCTTCGCCGCATGGAAACGCAGCCCCCCGTCGCATTGAAGACGCGCTCGCGCGTGCCGCGCCGCGCCGACGACGGGCGGCTGGTTCGCGGCCGCAAGAGTCGCGCAAAGATTCGCGCCGCGTTTCGCTCGCTGTTTCGCGAACACGGCTTTGACGCCACTACGCTGCGCGCGATCGGCGAACGCGCGGGCATGGGCGCGAGTTCGATTTATCGCCACATCCGCAGCAAGGAAGAGCTGCTGGTCGAGGAACTCACCGAGCTGCAGGACGAGGCGTGGAAGCGCTACCGCGGGGCGGAGCCGCGCAAGTTGCCCGCGCGCGAACGGCTGCGGCGCTTCCTCGACGCCGAACACGCACTGCTGGCACAGGACCGCGACTTCACCGTAATCATGCTGCGCGCGACGACGCACCCGGAAGCGCGCGTCGCGAAGCGCGTGCTCGCGCTGCAAGACCGCACGATCGGCCTCGTCGCGGAGATCCTGCAATCGGGCCGCTCGCGCCGCGAGCTGCGCCGCGAGGCCGACGTGCTCGCCGCAGCGCGCACGATCACGTACGTGACCCACGGCGCGCGCGTGGCGTGGGCGAACGGCCAGCTCGACGCCGAAGAATGCCGCGTTGCGATCGCCGCTGCGGTCGACTTGTTATTCGAAGGGATCGCTGCCAAGCCCGAGCAGTGACGGCCGCGCCGCCGCTGGACGTCAGCCCCGCGCCTTGATCTCCGCGCGAAACTTCGCGAACGCTTCTCCCTCCCACGCGCGGTGCTCGCCCTTCGCGTAGGCCTGCGCGTTGCGCCAATAATTCCAAGCGTTCTCGCGGTTCTCCGCGCTGAAATCTCGCTGCTTGATCACCTTGGCGGGCACGCCCGCCACCAGCGAGTGCGGCGGCACGATCATCTTCTCGCGCACCACGGCGCCCGGCGCGACGATCGAGCCGCGCCCAATCACCGCGCCGTCCATCACGATCGCGCCGATGCCGATCAGGCAGTCGTCCTCGACCCGGCAGCCGTGGATCACGGCGCGGTGGGTGATCGAACACCGGTCGCCGATCACGGTCGCGTCGTCGAAGCCAACGTGGATCATCGTGAAGTCTTGGAGGTTGGTGTTGCGGCCGACCTGCACGTACTGGCACTCGGCGCGGATCACGCAGTTGGGCCAGAGTGAGGAGCCCTCGCCGACCGAGACTTTTCCGTACACCTGAACGCCCGGCGCAATGAACACGCTCGAGTGAATGGATTGCATCAGGGCTCCTCGCTGCGCGTCTTCGCGATGCGCTCGACGCGATAGCCGCGCGCGGCGAGAAGCTGCGGGATTCCTTGATCGCCCACCATGTGTCCCGCGCCGATCGCGATGAACCAGTCGCCACCGCCGTCCACGAGGCCCGCGATGTCGTCCGCGAAAGCGCGATTGCGCGCGAAGTAGATCGCCTCGAAGAATGCTGCGGCGCCGGGGCCGCTCGGGCTCGCGAAGAGTTCGCGAGCGAGCGCGTCGAGGTCGCCGCGTCGCCACGCGTCGCTGAGCGCGTCGATCGACGACGCAGTCTGCTCGCTCGATACGGCGTCGCGCAGCAATAATTCCTGCGTCGCGAGGGGCAGCCCGTCCATGCGTTCGATCTGCTCGCGCGCGGTCTCGAGCCCGCGCGTCGGCTTGCTCGCGGAAACGGCATCGGCGATCAGCGAGTGCTCGATGCCGGCTTCTTGCGAGAAGCCTTCGCTCGCGAGTTGGTCGTTCGCGAGCATGAACGTCAACACCCAGGGTTCCCAGAGCTCCCAGGCCGCGATCGGCAGATTTCGATCTGCGAGCGCTTCCTCGACGGCGCTGGCTGTCTCGGCGCTCACGAAGTCTCGAAAGGTCTTGCCGGCCGGGGGGCGGCCGAACTCGGCAATTAGGTCGATCAGGGTCGCGGGCGTCAGCTCCTCGGGTGCGACCTCGAGCACGATCTCGCTAGCGGTTCCTCGCGCGACCACGATCGCCGGATCGAGCGCCAGCGCATCCTTCGCGACGTGCATCGAGCCGAGCAAGTGCGCGCTGCCGCCCGTGCCGTCGGCACGAGCGATGCGCCAGAACACGAGCATGCCCGTATCGGGCAAGCGCGGCGGGGCGGATGCGCAGGCGGCGAAGCCTGCGACGGCGAGCAGCAGCGTGAGGGCGAGACGAGCGCGGCAGATGAGCACGAGATTTCCTGGCGAGTGCGGGTCATCTTAGGACCCCCTAGTCGCGAAGGAGTCTCGAGATGCGCGCTGTCGTCGTCGATCGCTGGATGGAACCCGCGGAGCTGCGCGTGTCGGAGGCGCCGGAGCCGCAGCTGCGGCCGGGTGCGCTCGCGATCGACGTGAAAGCGGCCGGCTGCAACTTCTTCGACATCCTGATGGTGCAGGGCCGTTATCAGGCGAAGCCGCCGTTTCCGTTCATCCCAGGTGCGGAGCTCTCTGGCGTCGTCTCGGCGATCGGGGAAGGCGTCCGAGGCTTCGCGGTCGGCGATCGCGTGCTCGCGGGCGCTGGGCTCTCCGCATTCGCCGAGCGCGCCGTGGTTTCTGCGGGCGCGGCGCACAAGCTTCCCGCGAGCATGAGCTTCGCCGAAGGCGCAGCGCTGCCGACCATCTACCCGACTTCGTACGCCGGCCTCGTCTACCGCGCACATCTCGCACAGGGCGAGACGCTCCTGGTGCACGCGGCGGCGGGGGGCGTGGGCAGCGCGGCGGTGCAGATCGGCCGCGCACTCGGCGCGCGCGTGATCGCGACGGCCTCGGGCGAGGAGAAGCTGAGAGTCGCGCGCGAAGCCGGCGCGGACGTTGCGATCGACTATACGCGCGAAGACTGGGTCGCGCGCGTGCTCGAAGAAACGGGCGGGCGCGGTGCCGACGTGATCTACGACTCGGTCGGCGGCGAGATCTTCGACAAGTCGCTGAAGTGCATCGCGTGGAACGGGCGGCTGCTGGTGATCGGCTTCGCGGGCGGGGAGATCCCGAGCGTGAAGGTCAACCGCATCCTGCTGAAGAACATCGCGGTGGTTGGCCTGCACTGGGGCGCCTACGCGAAGTTCGAGCCCGAGCGAATCCCCGAGACGTACCGGGCGCTGTTCGACCTGTACGCCGAGGGCAAGATCAAGCCACTGATCTACCGCGAGTACCCGCTCGCGGAAGTCTCGGCCGCGCTCGCCGCGCTCGGCTCCCGCCAAAGCTGGGGGAAGGTGATCCTCGTCCCCTGATCGTGCGCTCGCGCGGCGCGAACGACTCCGTTCGCCGCGCAGCGAGACCGAAAGGGGTCTGACCCCTTTCGGTCTCGCTCCCCACGGGGTGCGCGGCGGAAATCGCAGGCAGCGCGTGGCGTTCGGGGAACGCTTCGCCTAGTTTGCCGCGCCTTCGCGCCGCCCGGTGACTTCGTTCAGCCGCCGGACGCGGGCGCACTCTCTGGAGACGATTTCATGGCCAAGCTTTCGCAAGTTCTGCGCGACCAGAAGCGGTCGCGCCTGATCAAGAAGCACTCCGCGCGGCGAACCGAACTTCGCATCAAGCTGAACGACGCCAACGTCTCGCTCGAGGAGAAGTTCGCGGTGCAGGAAGCGTTCGCGAAGCTGCCGCGCAACTCGTGCATCACGCGCCTCTCGCGCCGCTGCCGCATCACTGGGCGCTCGCACGCCGTCTACAGGAAGTTCGGCGTGTCGCGCATCATGCTGCGCGAGATGGCGCTGAAGGGCGAACTGCCGGGCGTGCGCAAGGCGAGCTGGTAGCCGCCATGAAAGAAGGCATTCATCCCGAGTACCACACGGTCGTGTTCGTCGATAACGCGACGGGCCGTGAGTGGGTCTCGCGTTCGACTCTGACGTCCGCCACCAAGCGCGAACTCGAGGGCGAGCAGGTTTCAGTGATCCACCTCGAGATCTCCGCCGAGAGCCATCCGTTCTGGACCGGCCAGCAGCGCAATCTGGATACGGAAGGCCGCGTCGATCGCTTCAACAAGCGTTACGCGCGCAAGGGAGCCTGAGCGATGCCGCGCCGCTGCCACCTCACGGGTTCGAAGGTCCACTCGGGTCAGAACGTTTCGCACTCGAACCGCAAGTCGAAGCGCACGTTCGAGCCGAATCTTCAGCGCGTGCACCTAATGAGCGGCGCGCTGGGTCGACAAGTGCCGATCCGCGTCACTGCGCGTGCGCTGCGCTCGGTCACCAAGGTCGGCGGGCTCGATGCGTTCCTGCTCGGTACGCAAGACGCGAAGCTCCCGCCGGAAGGCCTCGCACTGAAGCGGGATATCCAGCGCGCGCTCCGTTAGCGCGCGCGGCGGGCACGCGCCTGATCTAGCGTGGCTCCTCTTTCGCGGAGGAGCGCCATGCACATCGATGCTCGCCTGTTCTCGCCCGACGCAATCGACGCCTCGACTCGCGCTGCGAACGAGATGCTCGAGAAGCTGCTCGCGCAGGCGCCGCCGATGCACACGCAGACGCCCGCGGAGATTCGTGCGGCGCGCGCGTCGGGAGCGAGCCTGTTCCCGGCGCCCGTGCTGCTCGCGCACGCCGAGACGCGCACGATTCGCGGCCCCGCTGGCGAGGTAAAGCTGCGCATCTTCCGCCACCCCGAAGCGCGCGGCGTCTATCTGCACATTCACGGCGGTGGCTGGATGCTCGGCGCGGCGGATCAGCAAGACGTGATGCTCGACGCGATCTCGAGAGCGGCGCGGGCGACGGTGGTGAGTGTCGAGTACCGGCTCGCGCCGGAGCACCCATATCCGGCGGGCCCTGACGACTGCGAAGCCGCGGCGCTCTGGGTCGTCGAGAACGCGCGGCGCGAGTTCGGTACTGAGCGCCTCGCGATCGGCGGCGAATCCGCGGGCGCGCATCTCTCGGTGGTGACGTTGCTGCGAATGCGCGATCGCCACGGTCTCACGCCGTTCCGCGCCGCGAACCTGGTCTACGGTTGTTATGATCTCGGCTTCACGCCGAGCGTGCGGCGCTGGGGCGAGCGCAACCTCGTGCTCTCGACGCCGATCATCGCGTGGTTCACGGACCACTTCGTGCCCGACGTCGCGCGCCGCGCCGAGCCCGATGCCTCGCCGCTGCACGCGGATCTGCGCGGCATGCCAGCGGCGCTGTTCACGGTGGGCACGCTCGACCCGCTGCTCGACGACACGCTGTTCATGGCGCCGCGCTGGCTCGCCGCCGGAAATCGCGCGGAGTTGGCCGTGTATCCCGGCGGCGTGCACGGTTTCAACTTGTTCCCGCTTCCGCTCGGCGCGGCGGCTCTGCGCCGGAGCGAGTCGTTCATCGCCGCAGCTCTTGGAGAAAACGCATGACCGAGTACAAGTTCATTCTGGTCGACGACCCGCGCCCGAGACTTCGGCGCATCACGCTGAACCGCCCCGAGAAGCGCAACGCGCTCGGCAACCCGCTGCGCAGCGAACTCTTCCACGCACTCGAGACCGCGGACCGCGACGAGAGCGTTCATGTCACGATCATTCGCGGCGCGGGCCCGTGCTTCTCCGCTGGTTACGACCTTGGCGGCAATAACACCAAGGACCTGCCGTTCTTCACCGCGGGCGGCGACGGCTTCTGGCCGCGCCACGTGGTCGACGGCGCGTTCAGGATCTGGGATCTCGCCAAGCCGGTGATCGCGCAGGTGCACGGCTACTGCCTCGCCGGCGGCTCGGAGCTGATGAGCGCCTGCGATCTCGTGTACGTGAGCGAGAACGCGCAGATCGGCTACCCGCCGGTGCGCCTAATGAGCCCGCCCGACAACCAGTTCCACGCTTGGCTCGCGGGCATGCGCAACGCGATGGAGCTGATGCTGACCGGCGACTCGATCGACGGACACGAGGCCGTGCGCATGGGCCTCGCGAACCGCTGCTTCAAGAACGAGGAACTCGAGGAGCGCGTGCTCGATCAAGCGGAGCGCATCGCGAAGATCCCGCCCGATTTGCAGCAGCTCAACAAGCGTTCGGTCCACCGCGCGATGGAGATCATGGGGATTCGCGCCGCCATCAAAGCGGGTACGGAGATCCAGGCGCTCGCATTTCACCAGAAGTCGTCGCGCGAATACTTCAAAGAGTTCGCGAAGGGCGTGAAGCACGCCCTCTCGGCGCGCGACGCGAAGTTCGGCGATTATCGCGAGCGGAAGAAGACGGATTAGGGAGGCGCAGTCGAGCCGCTCGCAAGCCTCAGCCGTTCAGCCGCACCACCGCCGTGCCCGGCGTCGTGTTCTGGCCCTTCTCGTTCTTCACCCACAGTTCGACTTCCGCGAGTCTCTTGCCGCTCTCTTCCCACTTGCGGATGACTTTGCCGCCGAGCGTCATCTCGTTGTTGGGCATGTCCATCCCGCGGTACTGGCACGACAGCTTCTGGATGCGCCCGCCGTGGTCGAGCCAGTTCGAGACCAGCTCGCCGAGCGCGGCGTACTTGAAGCGCCCGTGCACGATGATCGAGCCGATCGCCTTCGACTGCGGAAAGTTGAAATCGTGATGCAGCGGATTGAAGTCGCCGCCGCCGGCCGCGTACTTCACGAGCTGCGTCACGCCGGGCTTCTTCTTCAGCACCGGAATCTCGTCGCCTTCTTTGAACGCGTCCCAAGAGAGGGGCATCGCGATTCTCCTTGTGATGGCTAGTAGAAGAGGCCCTGCGAGCGCTGCGTCGCCACCACCCGGCCGTGCTGATTCGTAACGGTCGTGACGTTGGTGACGATCAGCATCTCGCCGATCGCCTTGCTCTCGCGCGTCGACAAGTCCGCGACTCGAGAAGTCACGGTGAGCGTGTCGCCGGCGCAGATGTCGTCGAAGTATTCGGTCTCGGCGCCGCCGTCGAGCACGTTCTTGAGGCCGTGCTCGAGGCGCGGGCCCGGCAGCATCGGCTGGCCGAAGGTGTCGTTGCTCTTGCCAGGAATGAAAATCGGCGTGCCGAAGTAAGTCGCTGGCGCGGGCAGGTTCCGGTAGCCCGCCTTTTTCGCGACATCCTCGACGAAGTAGACGTGGTCGACGTAACCGACGCCGCGCGCGAAGGCGCGGACGCTCGTGCTGGTGACCTCGTGCGTCCACGGCGGCGACTCGACGCCGACCACCGCGCGCATCGCGGGTGTGATCTCGATCTTGGCCATTGCGGGAAGCCTCCTCTGAAATGAGGCGAGCGACCGTACACCAATCGCGCAGCGCCCGGCGCGGCTCGCGCTAACGCCCGCGGTACACGGGCGCCCGTTTCTCCGCGAACGCGCGCGGCCCTTCGAGCGCGTCCGCGGAGCGCATCACGGGCGTGGAGTTGCGTGCCTCGATCGCGAACGCTTCCGCCAGTGCGACGCCGCTCGTCTCGAGCGCAGTGCGCTTGATCGCGCGCAGCGCGAGTGGCCCGTTGCGCGCAAGCCGCGCCGCGAGCGCCTCGACGGCGGGCGCGAGCTCGCTCGGCTCGACCAGTCGATTCACGAGCCCAAGCCGCAGCGCCTCGCTCGCCGGAATCGGGTCGCCCGTGAGCAGGATTTCCATCGCGCGCGCCCACGGGATCTGGCGGGCGAGCCGCACCATCGAGCCGCCGCCCGGAACGAGCGCGCGCTGCACCTCGGTGAGCCCGAAGCGCGCGTGCTTTACGGCGACGCGGATGTCGCATGCGAGCATCAACTCGAAGCCGCCCGCGAGCGCGTCGCCGTTGATCGCGGCGATCAGCGGCTTGTCGATCTCGCCGCCCTTCATCAGCGCGGTCTGCATCACGGCCGGGTCGGCGAGCACGCGGCGGTCCCACTCATCGGACGGCTGCCGCCCGCCGGTCCACAGCGGGAGCAGACGCTTCAGGTCGCCGCCTGAAGTGAACATGTCCGAACCGGCGCCCGTGAGAACACCTAAGCGCAGCGAGTCGTCTTCGCGCAGTTCAGTGAGCGCGTCGGCGAGGCGGCAGATGGCCTCGGGACTCAGCGCGTTCTTTACCTCCGGGCGATTGAAGGTGATCCACGCAACGCCGTCGCGTTTTTCGAACAGCAAGTCGGGCATGTCGCGCACGCTAGAGCAGGCGCGCCACGCCGCGGCGTGAGAGACTGCACGCATTCCGCGCGCCTGGAGTTCTCGCCCGTGAGCATCACCACACAGATCGCGCTGCTCTGGGCCGCCTTCATCGCCACGCATCTCGGGCTCGCGAGCGTGCGCGTCGAGCCACGCCTGCGCGCGCGGCTCGGCGCGAGCGCGTTCCTCGGCCTCTACTCGCTCGTCGCGCTCGCGATCTTCGTGCCGCTGGCGAAGCTCTACTTCGAGAATCGCCACGCCGGCCCGTGGTTGTGGGCGATCGCCGTCGGTCCGGAACTGCGCGCGGCGCTCTACTTCCTAATGACCGTGGGCCTCGTGCTCACGGTCGGCGCGCTCGTGAAGCCGAGCCCGGCCGCCGTGGCGCCGGGCAAGGCGGAGGTCGCGGGCATCTACCGCGTGACGCGCCACCCGCTCGTGCTTGGCCTCGCGTGGGTCTGGGCGCTGCACCTAGTCCCGAATGCCAGCAGCGCCGACGTCGCGTTCTTCGGCGGCTTCGTCGCGTTCTCGCTGGCAGGCGCGTGGCACCAGGACGCGCGCAAGCTGCACGCGCCGCCGCCCGGCTTCGCCGCGTTCCACGCCGCAACGCCGTTCCTCCCGTTCACGCGCGCGGGGGCACTGCGCGGCCTGCGCGAGATCCCGCTGCTCGTCTGGGCGCTCGGCCTCGCCGCCGCGCTCGCGGCTCGCTGGCTTCACCCGCGCGGCCTTTGGTGAGGGTCGCGGCGGAAAGGCAAGAACGTCCCCGCTTGCCTTTTTAGCTGCGCGGCTGCCAGGACTCGGAGAAGAACCAGTCGAGCGCTTCGGGCTGGAACTCGCTCGGCGGCCAGTGCCGGCCGCCTTCGTCGATGACGAACTCGAGCGGGCAGCCGAGTGCTTCGAGGTGCGCCTTCATCGGCAGCGCGACGCGCTCGAACGGGAACAGCTCGTCGTGGGTCCCGTACTCGAGGAAAACCGCAGGGCGCCGTGTGCCGGGCTCAGCGACGTCGCTCTCGAGCGCGAGAAACCCGGCGGCCCACGCCATCACGGCGCTGAACAAGCCCGGGTTCGAGAGCCCCACCGAGAGCGCGTAACTCGCGCCGTCCGAGTAGCCGACGAGCCCCTGGCGCGCGGGGTCCACCGGGTAGCGGCGGTAGATCAAGTCGTACGCGTACTCGAGGAAATCGAGATCGGGGCGCGCCGACGGCGCGTCGCTCGCGAGCGCTGCGCCGCCCTGAATGCCCAGCGCGATCAGGTCCCACGTCATGTGGAACGAGCGCGCTACGAGCACGAGCGCTTGGCGTGCCTGTGCCTCGTCGCGGTACGCGCGCATCAGCGCCTCGTCCTGCCGCCCGGCGCCGTGCAGCACCGTCAGCAGCGGATACCTGCGCGCGGGGTCGATCTCGTCGGGCGTGTAGAGCGCCGCGCGCTGCGGGCCACGTTCGATCCACACCAGCCCCGTCGGCAACTCGAAGTCCACCGGCTCGGGTTCCCGGTGGACGATTCTCAGCTTCAGGCTGTCCATCGCGGGATCGTGCACCCAGATCGCGGATTCCGCTCGCGATCCCGCTGCGCGCCTACCGTCGCCCAAGGCTGTCGCTTAGCTTCCCGCGCCACTCGGGGGTCGCCTTGCGACGATTCGTAGTTCTTTTGGCGCTGCTTCTCGCGGCGTGCAGCAATTCGAAGCCGATCAAGAAGCCGGTGATTCCACCCCCGGTCTCGGCCACCGTCATCCACTTCTCGACGTATCTCGGGAACGATCTCGCGGACGTCGTGCGCGACATCGCGATGGACTCCACTGGCAACGTCTACGCAGTCGGCGGCGCGCTCTCCGCAAACCTGCTGCCCGGCACGCCTGTGAGCGCGTTCGGCGGCGGCGAGGATGCGTTCGTTGCGAAGTTCGACGGCGCGGGCGCGGTCGTGTGGTGGACGTTCCTCGGCGGCCCGGGGCCCGATCGCGGCTACGCGATCGAGATCGACGCGGACGACAATGTCGTGATCGGCGGCGGCGCGGCCAATCTGTTTCCCGTGACGGCCGGCGCTGTGCTCACGCAGTTCCAAGGCGGCGCAGGTACGTGCGATCCGAATCAACTCGCCAGCGCCGGAACTCCGCCCGCGCCAGCAGGTGCCGTCTGCGTCGTCGATACGACCAATCCAGCGCGGGACGGCTTCGTAGCGAAACTCGACGGCGCGACCGGCGCGTTGCTCTGGGCGACGTACTTCGGAAGCGGCAAGTTCGAGGCGGACTCGTACCTCGACGGCGCGGGCACTGCAGACGACAACGTCACGGACTTCAATGACGACGCCGACCCGCGCACCAGCATCGTGCGCGACATCGCGGTCGATCCGCTCACGCGCGACATCTATCTCACGTTCTCGGTACGCGGGCCGACCGCGCGCTTCGATCTAGACCAGAGCGCTACCACGATCGAGCCGATCATTCGCAACTTGCCGGGAGTGATTCTCTCCGCGCTGCAGAACGGCGATCGGCCCACGCTGCCCGGTCTCGACACGGCGGGTTCTTCAGGTATCGACGGAATCCTTGCCAAGTTGGCGCCAGACGGAGCGACGCTGGCTTGGGCGACCTACGTCGGCGGAACCGGCGACGAGAGCGACGCATCCAGCGTGCGCCTCGACTCCTCGGGAAACCCGATCGTGCTGTACTCGACCGCGAGCGTCAAACGCGTGCTCACGCAATCGGCGACGTTCATCGTCCTGACGGACGAAGTCATCACCAAGAACGCTTTCGACGCCACTCTCGGGGGTTCAGACTTCTATCTCGCGAAGTACCCGATGAACGGTGGCCCGATGATCTGGGCGACGTACCTCGGTGAAGTCGGCGGCGAGGGCGTCGAATCGGCGAACTTCGCGATCCGCCCGGATCAGAGCATTGCGGTCGCTGGCGTTTCCAACTCGCTGGTTCTCGGGCCCGTGGTCCCCGGCTTCGACCCCACGTTCAATGGCGTGGGCGGCGGCGGTTTCTACTCCGCGGATTGCGCGGTCGCGCTACTCAGCCCCACCGCGAACCAACTGCTCGCGGCCAGCTTCTACGGGGGCGCCAGCGGCGACGGCTGTACCGGCGTCGCGGCTGATTCGCAGGGCAGGGTCTACGTGACCGGCGGCAGTTCCTCGACCGATCTCCCGCTCCGTGGCGGCCCACATCAGTCGCTGCTGCCTGGCCCGCGCTCCGCGTTCCTCGCGGTATTCAGCGCCGATCTCACGACCCTCCTGCAGGGCGGCTACTTCGGCGGCACGGGCCTCGGCAACTCGAACGCGCTGCTGATCCGCAGCGATACAGCGACTAACGCGCGCGTAGTGATCGCCGGCGAGGCGGGCGCGGCCTATCCGTTGACGCCGTCCCCCGGCACGCCCGCTCGGGGCAGCGTTACGGCGCCTCCCGCGCACGGCGTCGTTTCCGATCTGACGATCCAGCTCGCGCCCTGAGGCCGCCCGCACTTCGCGACTCATGAGCCCAGCGCGGGTTCTAGGGCTTGGTTCTTGCTCACACGGTGCCGGCTGGTGACCGATGTCGCATTCACGGGGCCACGGGTCCCGTAGGCTCGGCGATTCTTCGCGGGGGAACTCATGCATCGCAGCGCACTCGTGTTTTTGATGATCGCGGCGCTCTTGGGCTGTGGTGGAGCGACGAAGCCGTCGGGGGGCGGTCCACCCTCGACCTCGGCCCCGGTCATCACGAGCGACGGCGGAGGCGCGAGCGCCACTCGCAACGCCGCCGAGAACGGCACCGCAGTCACCACCGTCACGGCCACCGACGTCGACGCCGGCACCACGTTCACCTACTCGATCAGTGGCGGTTCGGACGCGGCCAAGTTCGCGATCAACAGTTCCAGCGGCGTGCTGAGCTTCGTCTCCGCGCCGAACTTCGAAGCGCCCAGCGATGCCGGCACGAACAATGTCTATGACGTCACCGTGCGGGTGAGCGACGGCGCGCTCACCGATACGCAGGCGATCGCGGTGACCGTCACCAACGCGAACGAAGCTCCGGTCATCACCAGCGACGGAGGCGGCGCGAGCGCCACCCGCAACGTGGCCGAGAACGGCACCGCGGTCAGCACCGTCACGGCCACCGATGTCGATGCGGCCACCGCGTTCACTTACTCGATCAGCGGCGGGGCGGATACAGCCAAGTTCGCGATCAACAGTTCCAGCGGCGTGCTGACCTTCGTCGCCGCGCCGGACTTCGAAGCGCCCACCGATGCCGGCGCGAACAATGTCTACGACGTCAGCGTGCGGGTGAGCGACGGCGCGCTCACCGATACGCAGGCGATTGCCGTCACGGTCACCGACGTCAACGAAGTCCCGGGCACCACGACGCTCAACTTCTCGACGTATCTGGGCAACCAGAACCACGATTTCGTGCGCGACGTGGCGGTCGACAGCAGCGGCAACGTCTACGCCGTGGGCGGCGCCGAATCGAGCGACCTCCCGACCACAGCCGGCACGGCCCAGCCGACCTTCGGCGGCTACGAAGACGCGTTCATCGTGAAGTTCAGCCCGCAGGGCCAGATCGTGTGGTCGACCTTTCTCGGCGGTATCGAACTCGACCGCGCCTACGCGGTCGAAGTCGTGGGCACGGACGTGATCGTCGCGGGCCGCTGCGGCGCGAGCTTCCCCGTGACGGCCGGCGTGATCCAGACGCAATTCCAGGGCGGCCTCGCGGCTCCCCCCTTGTACCCAACGCCTCAGGACGGCTTCGTCGCGAAGCTGCGCGCCTCGGACGGCACGAAGGTGTGGGCCACGTTCTTCGGCGCCGCTGGCGACAGCCACGCCAGTATCGTGCGCGACATCGCGGTCGACCCGGCGACTGGCTTCATCTATCTCGCGGCGTCGACCGACAGCGGCAGCTACACGCCAGCGATCGCGGCCGCGCTGCTGAACGGCCATCAGCCGACCCGCCGCGGCGGGATCGACGGCGTGCTCGCGAAGCTCTCGTCCAACGGCCAGAGCATGCCGTGGGCGACGTACGTGGGCGGAACCGCGGACGAGTCCGCCGTGCCTTCCGTGCGCGTCGATTCGCAGGGCAACCCGATCGTGCTCTACACGACCCAGTCGTCCAACGCGGAGACCACCGCGGGCGTCGTCGATCGCGTGCTCAGCGGCGCCGGCGACTTCTATCTCGCGAAGTTTGCGCTCAACGGAACGCTCAGCTGGGCGTCCTTCGTCGGCGGCAGCGATGGCGAAGGCACGGAAACCCACAACCTCGCGATCCGCGGCGACGACACGCTCGTGATCGCGGGCGCGTCGCGCTCGACGGACTTCACTGCGCAGGTCGCGGTGTCCTACGACTCGACGCAGAATGGCAATGGGGGCAGTGGTACCGGCGCCGGCACGAACTATCCGACCGACTGCGCGATCGCGATCGTCGCCGCGAACGGCAGCTTTCCGCTGATCGGCGCCACCTATTACGGCGGTCTGGTGGGCGAGGCCTGCGAAGGCGTCGGCGCGGACCTCAACAACAACATCTACGTCACGGGCGGGTCGTTCTCCGCGAATCTCCCCGTCACGAGCGGTGCGTACCAGAACACGAAGCCAGGGACGGTGTCGCCGTTCATCGCCGTGTTCAATCGCGACCTGACCAAGCTGCGGTACTCGTCCTATTACGGCGGCAGCGGCAATACGGTCGGCCGGGATCTCGCCGTGCATGGCGAGGCGCACTTCGTGATCGGCGCCGAGGCGGGCGCCGGCTGGCCGCTGCAAAACGCGGCACGCAGCAACGTGTCGGCGGGCGATCTGCACGGCGGCGTCGCCGACGTGACAGTGCCGCTCGGGCCCGGCTGAGCGCAGCGTCACCCCCGCCTCGCACGAGCGAAGCTCGCGAAATCGGGCGCGGCTGCGGCACGCTCTTTCGCGAGAAGCGCCCCTCGGTCTGGGTCGACATCGACCCCACGCTGTTCGACCCGGTCAAGGCGAACGGCATGTACAACGACTTCCTCGACGAGCTCGAGTTCGCTGCCGACGTCGGCTTCGACGGCATCTACGTGAACGAGCACCACTCGAACGGCTATGGCCTAATGCCTTCGCCCAATCTGTTTGCCGCGACGCTCACACGCGGCACGCGCGACGTCGCGATCTGCGTGATGGGGAACTCACTCGCGCCCTAAAACCCGGCGATCCGCGTGGCGGAAGAGTTCCTCGGAGACTGAGCCCTAAGCGCTCAACTCCCCGCGCAGCACCGTCACCGCGCGGCCGAGCAGCTGGACGCGCGCGCCGCGCTGCCGCACGCGCACGACGCCCGTGCGCTGCGAGAGTTGCATGCCCGTGAGTTCGTCGCGCCCGAGGCGAGCGCACCAGAACGGCGCGAGCGAGCAGTGCGCCGAGCCCGTAACAGGGTCCTCATCGACGCCTGCCTTCGGCGCGAAGAAGCGCGAGACGAAAGCGTGTTCAGCGTTGCCGCGGGCGGTGAGGATCACCGCGTGGCCCGCGACGTTCCGCAGGGCCGCGAAGTCGGGCCGCACCGCGAGCAACTCGGCGGGGCTGCTCACTTCCACCAGCCAGCTCGGGCCATCGCTCGCGTTCGGCCGCGGCACCTCATGAACAAGCGCCGCCGCGAGGCCGAGCGCTGCGAGTAGCCCCGCCGGCGGCGCACAGGGTTCGGCGCGCGGCGGCAGCGCAGGAAAATCGAGCCGAATCCAGTCGCTCTCGCGCGCGACCCGCCGCCCCGCG
>JANNDT010000150.1:0-2464 GCA_031387905.1 Deltaproteobacteria bacterium | reverse complement strand
CGATGAGCCACGCGACGATGGCGGGGAATTCGTCGTTGGCCGGATTGGCAAAGGCCGCGCGCAGCGTGCGCTTCGCGCCGTCGAAGTCGTCGTCGGCGGATTGCATCCGCGCGCAGGCGAGATACGTGGAGTAGTGGCGCGCGGCCGGATCGGCGCGCATCGCTTGCTGGAAAAAAAGGCGCGCGCGCTCGTTCGCGCCGCACGCGGCGTAAGCGGCGGCGAGGCGGCCGGCGAGTTCGTCGTTCAGCACGGCGAGCGCTTCGAGCCGGCCGAGCGTGGCCTGCGACTCGGCGACGCGGCCCGCTGCGTGCAGTGCGCGCGCCCAGTCGAGGACGTGCTCTTCGTTGGCGGGATTGATCGCCGCCAGTTCGGCAAAGACCGGCGCCGCGAGATCGTGGCGCCCGGCAGTGCGCAACGCTTCGGCCACGCGCCCGAGCCACCCTTCGCCGAGATCGTCGCGCGCGAGCAGGTGATCGAGCGTCGTGCTCACGGCGGTGTCTTTCGCTTCGAGTTGCGCGGCGAGCAGCGTGAGCCCGGCGGCGGCGGGGCCGGCGCCATCGGCCCACGCGGCGCGGAGTTCTTCCTGAAACTGCGTGGCGACCCCGAGCCGCGCGCTCTGCTTCTGCACGAAATCGAAGTAGCTGCTGAGCAGCTCCGGTTGCTCACCGGCGAGCTGTCGCAGCCGCCGCAGTTCGCGCAGGATGGCCGTCGTACCCGCGTCCGGCGCGAGCATCTCGATCACTTTCGACTGGAGCGGAAAGCGCATGCGCGGATCGCCATTGCGATCGAGTGCGCTCTGGAGCACGCCGCGAGCGATCTTCGTCTGGCCGCGCTCGGCGAGCATCGCGGCGACGTGGATGGAGGGCCACACGTTTTGCGGCGCGGGCAGGCGGTCGAGGGAGGCGAGCGCTTCGTCGATCTCGCCGGCGCGCGCGCGGAGCTGTGCGATGCGTGCTTCGCCTTCGCTCGATGTGCTCTTCTGCAGCACGCGCAGCGCGCCGGCGATGTCCCCCTGCTGTTCGAGCGTGCCGGCGAGCGCGAGCTGCGCGGCGAAATTGCGCGGCTCGGTCTGGAGCACGCGCTGGCAGGCGGCGATGGCCTCCGCCGGATGGCCGCCGCGCTCGCAGAGCTGCGCGTAGCGGAGGGCGAGCCGCGAATCGCGCGGCGATTGCTCCAGCGCCGAGGCGAGGAGCACGCGGGCGCGTTCGCCGCCGCCCGCGGTATCGAGCACGTCGGCGAGTTGCAGGAGATTATCCTGCTGCGCCACTTCATTGCCGCGGAGCAGGCCGTCCTCGACGAGGCGGGTGAAGGCATTCTCTGCCGTCTCCACGTCCTGCGCCGCACGGCACGCCGCGAGGAGGCTGCGCAGCAGTTGCGCATTGGTGGGGTCGGCTTCCCAGAGCAGCCGATAGACGAGCACGGCGTGGCGATGTGCCCCGGCATTGTCGAGCGTTTCGCCGAGTTGCACCATGCCTTCTTTGGCCGTCACCCGCGTGAGGGCTTCGACGATCTCCTGCGCGGCCTCGGGGGAAGGGGCTGCGGTGATCCGCAGCGCGTGCAGTCGGCGGCGGACTTCGCGCGCCATCTCCAAGGCGGGTTCGCCTTCCAGTTCGATGAGTGCGTCGTCGGCGAGCGCGCGCTCCCAGAGCAGGGCGGCGAGCGGCTCGAGTTTCCACGAGTCGAGCCGCATCCCCGCGCTCAGCAGGAAGGCCCAGCGCCGAGCGCTGAGCGGCGCATCGTCGAGTGCGCCGCCGGACATCGCACCGAGCGTGGCGAGGCGATCGAGATCGGCGCGCGCGGCGGATTCCGATCCCGCGAGACCGTGCAGCAGCACGCTGGCGATGGCGTGATGGAGCGGATGCTCTTTGGCGTCGATGCTGGCGAGGTAGCCCTCAGCGAAGGCGGGGCGATCGGCCGGCGCGAGCAGCAGCCACGAAGCGCGCAGCGTCGCATAGACGGGTGCGTCGAAGGAATCCGCGGTCGTCTGCACGGAGCGCGCGAGGAAGTCGCGCGCGCGGTCGATCTCGCCGAGCCGCAGAGACCAGCCGGCGAGGTCCGCGCCGTAGCGGGCGCGTTGCGTGGAGACGGCATCGAAGACGCGCTGGCCGAGTTGCGCCGCTTCGCGCAGCCGCGCGCGTTTTTCCAGGATCTTCGCCGCTTCCCACAGCCGGTTCTGCGAGGCGTGGGTGAAGAGGCCCGGCAGCAGCGCGGGGTCGAGCTTGCGCCCATGCGACTGGAGATGCTGGTCGAGCGCCACAAGCAGGAAGTCGCGCTCCGCCGTGGCGCGCTCGGGCGCGGCGATCCACGCGCCGAGCCGCGCATACTGCCGCGTCTGCAGGGCGAGCCAGATGAAATCCTTCCTGAGCTGCAAGTCGGCGGGGTCGCGCGCGCACATCTGCTCGACGCGATCGAGCGCTTCGCTGCCGGCGCCGGCGTAGTAGAGCGCCCACAGTGCTTCGCCCGG
>JANNDT010000138.1:0-4925 GCA_031387905.1 Deltaproteobacteria bacterium | reverse complement strand
CCGGTTCTATCCACCCAACCTTCCTGCCGCGGTCGCGGCGCGCAGGCGCCCTCACCGACACGCCGCTCGGCGCGCCCGCGCCTCGCTGCTCCGCCTTCCAGCGCATCGACATGAGAATCCGGCTGCGGCCCGATGGGTGGTCGTACATCAGCGCCTCTTCGATCGGCCCCGGCGCGAGCTTTCGGTAGGCCGAGAGCTTCAACGCCGTGCTCGCGAAGTCGTCGGGCTCGCGCGCAGCGTTGAGCCCGAACAGGTCTGCGTGCGCCTCTTGGGTGCGGATGATCGTGTTCCACACGGGCGTCGCGAGCAGCAGGAACACCGCGAGCGCCCCATACAAGATGGGGAAGCCCGCGGGGTCGCCGAGCCCGCGCAGGCCCCAGCGCGCGCCGAAGCGCGAGTGCAGCGCGCTGAACACGCGATCCGCGAACAGAAACCCCACGCCCAGTAACAAGCCGAGCTGGATCAGCAGCGTGGGGACGTGCCCGAGCGCGTAGTGGCCCATCTCGTGCGCCATCACTGCGCGCACTTCGGCGGGCGTGCCCTGCGCGAGCAGGTTGTCGTTGAGCGCGATTCGGGTGGTGCCGAGGAAGCCGGACACGTTGGCGGAGATGCGCGTCGTCTGGCGCGAGGCGTCGACGACGAACACATCGTCGCTCGGGATGCCGTTGGCGCGTGCGAGCGAGGGGATGTCGTCGCGCAGCGGGCCGGGTTCGAGCGACGCGTAGTCGTTAAAGAGCGGCTCGATGAAGACGGGCGCGATCGCGACCGCGAACGCCGCGAACACGATGAAGCCCGCGCCTGCCCACGCCCACCAGGCGCGGCCGGCGCGGCGGATCACGGCGTAGAGCCCGGCGATTGCGAGACCGAGCCGCACCACGTTCACGCCGAGGTTGATGCCGGCCTCGGCGATCCACTCCGCGAAGTTCTGCGTCGCGAGCCCGTACTGGTGCTCGCGCACGAAGTCTGCGTAGATCGACCACGGCAGTTCGAGCAGCGTGCTCGCGACGATGAACGCGGGCGCGAACAGGAGTGCGACGAGCCAAGGCCGCCCCGAGGCGCGCTCCGCGAACGCGCGCATGCGCGCGGCCCAGCCGAAGTGCAGCAGCGCCCACGCGCCGGCGACACTGACGAGCGTGCCCCATAACAGGAGCCAGTAGCCGCCTTCGAAGTAGGCGTCGGAGCGTGCGAGGGCGTCCGGAGCCACTGACGCGAGCAGGGCTTCGGTGGCGGCGACCGGGTCGAACGTGGCGTCGGGCATTGCGGAGAGCTCCTGGCGGGCGAGCGGTTCAGCCCAGCACCGCCTCCACCAAGCTCGGGCCCGGCTCGGCGAGCGCGCGGCGCAGCGCTTCGACGAACTCGCTGTCGGTGTTTGCGGTGCAGCCGGCTACGCCGAAGCCTCTCGCCAAGTTCGTCCACTCGATCGCGGGCCGTGATAAGTCGGTCAGGTCGCGCGCCTTCGGGCCCGGCTCGGCGACGCCGGCTCGCGCGAGCTCGGCTTGCAGGATTCGGTACTTGCGGTTCGCGCACACGACGACCGTCACGTTTGCGCCCTCGCGCGCCATCGACCAGAGCGCCTGCACGGTGTAGAGGCCGCTGCCGTCGGCTTGGAACGCGATCACTTTGCGGTCCGGGCAGGCGATCGCGGCGCCTAATGCATTCGGCAGGCCTTGGCCGATCGCGCCGCCCGTCAGGCTCAGCATCGTGTGCGGCGCCGAGTTAGGAGCGCTCGTGACGTTCCAGACGAGCCCGGTCGTAGCGGCCTCGTTCACGACGATCGCGTTCTCGGGCTGGAGCGAAGCCAGCGCGCGGCCCAAGTTGTTGGGGTCGAGCTTCTCGCCCTTCGGCGCGAAAGGCTCGGCGGCGCGCGCTGGGGGCGCCGCGAATGCCGGTGCACCGAGCGCATCCGCGAGCGCTTCGAGCGCGCCCGCGGCGTCGACGCCCGCGTCGGGATCCGCGAGCGAGAGCACCGGCGCGTTCGCGGGCGCGAGCCGCGATTCTTCGTTCGGGTAGCCGAAGAACGCGACCGGATCGCGCGCGCCCGCGAGCACGAGGCACGTAACCTTCGCGAGCGCCGCGCGGCCTTGCTCCGGGAAGTAGGGCAAGCCCGCAAAGTTCGGCAGGCCACGGCCGCGCTCGAGGCGCGCCGGGAACGTTTCCATTAACACCGTCGCGCCGGTCGCCGCGGCGATGCGCGCCGCGGCGCGCAGCCCGCGTTCGCCGAGCGCGCCGCCGCCGAGCAGCATGCCGCCGCCGCCCGCGCGCAAGAGTCGCGCCGCCTCCTTCACGTCTTCGGCGGAAGCCACTGGCGCCGTGCGCGAGAACTTCGGCGTGATGGGCGCACTACTCGCTTCCCACTGACAGTCGGCGGGAATAATCAGTGACGCGACGCGCCCCGGCGGCCCCATCGCCACTTCGACTGCCGCCGCGCTGGCCTCCGCCATCTCCGCTGGCGATTTCACGCTGCGCGTCCAGCCGACGTTGCTCGTCAGCGCCGCGATGTCGGAGGTGAGCGGCGCGTCGAAGCCGTGGTGCCCGGTGGTCTGATCGCCAATCCAGTTGATCACGGGCGTGCGCGCGCGCCGCGCGTTGTGCAGGTTCGCGATGCCGTTGGCGAAGCCGGGGCCGAGGTGCACGAGCGTTGCCGCGGGCCTGCCCGTCATGCGCGCGAAGCCGTCGGCCGCGCCGGTGCAGACGCCCTCGAACAGGCCGAGCACTGCGCGCACGCCGTTGGTGCGATCGAGCGCCGCGACCAGCGGCATCTCGGTGGTGCCGGGGTTCGCGAAGCACACGTCCACGCCGCCGCGCCGCGCCGTTTCGAGCAACACTTCCGCGCCGTTCATGGAGGCCTCCCTGAAGCGCGGCAGGATCGCGCATTGGCTGCGCGAGGGCGCGAAAATCGCCCGGACGCGCGCCCGAAAACCCCTGGAAGACCGCGGGTCAGGCCCCTATCGTGCGCCCGCCGCGACCGGTCGCGCCGCCCATTCTGGTTCCCGTTGCTTCCCCGTTCCTCGAAGCCTGCTCAGGAGATGCCATGTCGGTTGATGTCCTCGCTCTAATCGCCAGCGTGCTCGCGGTCGCCGCAGCGCTGCTCTGGTTCCGCGCCGTGCTCGCGGCGCCGACGTCGACCGATAAGGCCAACGAGATCGCAGCCGCGATCCGCTCCGGCGCCGAGGCGTTCCTGAGCCGCCAGTACCGCACCATCGCGATGGTCGGCGTGCCGCTCTTCTTCCTAATTGGCTTCTTGCCCGCGCTCGGCTGGTGGTACGCGGGCGGCTTCGCCGTCGGCGCGCTCGCGAGCGCGGCGGCCGGCTTCATCGGCATGAACGTCTCGGTGCGCGCGAACGTGCGCGTCGCGAAGGCTGCCAGCAGCGGCTTCGGGCCCGCGTTCGACCTCAGCTTCAAAGGCGGCGCGGTCACCGGCATGATGGTGGTGGGCGCCGGCCTGCTCTCGCTCACCGCAATCGTGATGGCGATGCACGCGCAGGGGTACACGAAGCCCGACGCGCTGATCGGCCTCGCCTTCGGCGGCTCGCTGATCTCGGTGTTCGCGCGCCTCGGCGGCGGCATCTTCACGAAGGGCGCGGACGTCGGCGCCGACCTCGTCGGCAAGGTCGAGGCGAACATCCCCGAGGACGACCCGCGCAACCCTGCCGTAATTGCCGACAACGTTGGCGACAACGTCGGCGACTGCGCGGGCATGGCCGCGGACTTGTTCGAGACTTACGGCGTGACGGCCACCGCCGCGATGCTGCTCGGGCACATCCTGTTCCCCGGCAGCGAGGCGATGTTCCTCTACCCGCTCGCGATCGGGGCCGTCGGCATCGTCGGCTCGATCGTCGCCATCTTTTTCGTGCGCATCAGCGAGCCCGCGAAGGGCGAAGTGCCCGCCGTGATGCGCGCCATGTACATCGGCCTCGGTATCGCCTCCGTGCTGATGCTGGCGGGCGTGTGGTTGATCAACAGCCAGACCGCCATCCCCGCGTTCGACGTGAACGGGCTCACCGCGCCGACCGCGAACGCACTCTGGCTGTGCGCGCTGGTCGGCGCGCTTGTTACGGCCGCGATGATGTGGGTGACCGACTACTACACGGGCGGAAACTCCCCCCACGTCGTGCACATCGCGACCTCCAGCAAGGGTGGCCACGCGACCAACATCATCGCGGGCCTCGCGGTGGGCATGCAGTCCACCGTAATCCCGGTGATCGTGATCGTCGCCGCGATCTATGTGTGCTTCGCGCAGGCCGGCCTCTACGGCGTCGGCATCGCGGCGATGAGCATGCTCTCGCTCGGCGGCATCGTCGTCTCGATCGACGCCTACGGCCCGATCACGGACAACGCCGGCGGCATCGCGGAGATGGCGGAGCTCGGTAAAGACGTGCGCGCGGTGACCGATCCGCTCGACGCGTTCGGCAACACCACCAAGGCCGTCACGAAGGGCTACGCGATCGCGTCGGCCGGGCTCGCGGCGGTGGCGCTGTTCGCGACGTTCATCGAAGACCTGAAGACCGCGAACATCGCGGCCACCTTCCTGCTCAACGATCCGAAAGTGATCGCGGGCCTGTTCATCGGCGCGATGACCCCGTTCGTGTTCGCCTCCTTCGCGATGAACGCGGTCGGCGAGGCGGGGCTCAAGGTGGTCGAGGAAGTGCGCCGCCAGTTCCGCGAGATCCCGGGCATCATGGAAGGCACCGGCAAGCCGGACTACCGCACCTGCGTCGACATCGTGACGAAATCGGCGCTGCGCCTAATGATCGTGCCGGCGCTGATTCCCGCGGTGGTTCCGATCGTGGTTGCGGTCGCCCTCGGCGCCGAGGGCCTCGGCGGCCTCTTGATCGGCTCGATCATCTGCGGCGTCTGCCTAGGCATCTCGATGACGACCGGCGGCGCGGCCTGGGACAACGCCAAGAAGTACATCGAGAGCGGCG
>JANNDT010000302.1:0-13064 GCA_031387905.1 Deltaproteobacteria bacterium | reverse complement strand
GCGCGCAGGCGGGCGCGGCGTTCGTTCAGGCCGAGCCACTCGCGGTGGCGCAGCGCCATACCGCGGATCGAGTTCGCGCCGGAGCTGTCGTCGCTCGCGGGCAGCGCCGCGGCGTCGGCCTCCATGCGCGCGAGCACCTCGGCCGGAAGGCCCGCGGAGATCGCGGCGTTCAGCAGCTGGATGTAAGTGCGGTGCTGCTCGCCGGAATCCACTGGACGCGTCTTCGCGTCGACTCTCGCGCCGGCCTTCGCGACCGCGTCGACCGCGTTCTGCAGCACGTCGCCGACTTCCGCGTCCACCGGCCCGAGCGCGTCCTCGAGCCACACGCCGACGCGCAGGTCCGCGAGGCGGTTCGCGCGCGGCGCAGGCAGCGCCAGCTTCCACGCCACGCTCGCACTCTCGCCCGGGCCCGCGAGCACGTCGAGGCCCAACGACAAATCTGCGGCGCTGCGGCCCATCGGCCCGCCCACGCCGAGGTCCGCGGCGGTCAGCATGCCGGGCGGGCCGGGGATGTGGCCGCGCATCGGCACGATCCCGTGCGTGGTCTTCAGCCCGTACACGCCGCAATAATGAGCCGGGTTGCGGATCGAGCCGCCGATGTCGCTGCCGAGCTCGAGACCGGTGAGCCCTGCCGCCAGCGCCGCCGCGGCGCCGCCCGAGGATCCACCCGGCCCGCGCGTCACGTCCCAGGGATTATTGGTGGTGCCGTAGACGGCGTTGTACGACTGGAAGTCGCCGGCATAGAGCGGGAGGTTCGTCTTCCCGAACACCACGGCGCCTGCGTCGACGAGGCGCTGCGACGCATCCGCGTTCCTCGCCGGCACGTGCCCCGCGAGCGCCGGCGCGCCCGAAGTGCACGGCATGCCCGCCACCTCGAACGAATCCTTCACCGTAATGGGTAGCCCGTGCAGCGCGCCCCAGCTTTCGCCGCGTGCGAGCGCCGCATCCGCCGCGCGCGCCCGCTCGCGCGCGCGCTCCGCGTCGACGTGCACGACGGCGTTGATGCGCGGGTTCAGCTTGGCGACGCGCGCGAGGAAATGATCGAGCAGTTCGAGGCTCGAGAGCTCGCGGCGGCGCAGCGCCCCAACAAGTTCGCTAGCGGAGCGAAAGTGCAGCTCGGTCACAGGTTCGGCCGCACGAGAATCTTGATTTCTGCGGGCGAATCGTTGAGCAGCGCGAACGCGGCGTCCATCTCTTGGAGCGAAACCGTCTTGGTGTGCAGCGGCCCAAGTCTCAGCCGCCCGTCCTGCACGAGCCCCATCGTCAGGTCGAACTCCTCGTTCAGATACGCGAGCGACGCGCTCATGCGGATCTCGTTCACGAGCCAGGTGCCAGGTGTAATGGTTGCCGGCACGTTCGCGAGCCCAACCAGGGAGACCACGCCGCCGCGCTTTGCGAGCCCCGCGGCCTGGTCGATCGTCTGCGGAATGCCCGCGCACTCGAACACCACGTCGGCGCCGAACGGCCCGAGGGCGGCCTTCACGCGCGCGGCGACGTCCTCGGTCTTCGGATCGATCACGGCCGTCGCGCCGAGCGCTTTCGCCTTCTCGCGGCGCACCGGATGCGGCTCAATCACGACGACGGCGCCCGCGCCCGCAGCCTGCGCGCACTGGAGCGTGAGCATGCCGATCGGCCCCGCGCCGATCACGACGCACGCATCGCCGAGCCGCATCGGCGTGCGCCGCACCGCGTGCAGCGCAACCGTCGCCGGCTCGAGCATCGCGGCCGCTTCATCGCTGATCCCGGCGCGCACGCCAATGATGCGCGACGCGTCGACCGCGATCGCGCGCGCGAAGCCGCCGTGCGGCGCGGCGAGCGGCCCCATGCCGAGCACGCCCATGAACGCGCTGCTGCAATAAGCGCCGCGGCCGCTGCGGCAATCCGCGCACTGTCCGCACGCCGGCGCGATGCCGATCGTCACGCGGTCGCCTTCCTTCACGTGCGTAATGCCCGCGCCGCGCTTCGCGACGGTGCCAGACCACTCGTGCCCGCAGATCGCCGGGTTGTACGGCGCGCCGCTCGCCCAGGCGTGGAGGTCCGTTCCGCAGATTCCACAATAAGCGATCTCGACGACCGCCTTGCCCGCGCTCGGCTCCGGCTCCGGCATCTCGCGCAGCGTGATCTGGCGCTTCCCCGTTACGAGACCGACTTGCATTTCAGGACTCCTTGATTCCGCATTCCGCGCGCGCCTGCGAGGGTGGGACTCTTCCACCGCCGGCCCCGGCTTCGCAAGCTCGATTCGCGCTACCAATGCTTCTTCTGCGGAGGCGCATCATGGATCTGAGTTACGGCCCCGAGCACGCGGCCTTCCGGCGCGATCTGCGCGCGTTCCTCGAGGCGAATCGCGAGCAAGCGCCGGCGCTGCGCGGCGGCGAGATCACGACGCTCAAGGATCCGAAGATCCGGGCGTGGCAGAAGCTCCTGATCGAGCATGGCTACGCCGCGCGCACGATTCCGCGAGCGTACGGCGGCGGCGGCTTCGCACCCGATCCGCTGATCTCGACGATCCTCGCCGAAGAGTTCGGCCGCGCGCGCGTTTCCTCGGGCGTCGGAGGGCAGGGCCCCGACATGTTCGTGCCGACACTGCTCGAGCACGGCAACGAAGACCAAAAACAGCAGTGGGCCGCGCCGACGATTCGCGGCGAGCTCGTCTGGTGCCAGGGCTACAGCGAACCCGGCGCGGGCAGCGATCTCGCGAGCATCACCACCTCGGGCCGCGCCGAGGGCGACACGCTCGTGATCAATGGCCAGAAGATCTGGACGAGCACCGCGCAGTTCAGCGACATGATGTTCGGCCTGATTCGCACCGAGCCGGAGGCGCAGAAGCACGCGGGCATCAGCTACGTCGTGATCCCGATGAACACGCCCGGCATCGACGTGCGCCCACTGAAGACGATGACGGGCGCGGCCGAGTTCAACGAAGTGTTCTTCACGGATGTGCGCGTGCCGCTGGCGAACGTGATCGGCAAGCGAGGCGAGGGCTGGAAGATCGCGAACACCACGCTGCGCCACGAGCGCGACATGTTAGGCAGCGCCGGCACCAGCGACTCGCTCTACCAGTCGCTCGTGCGCCAGCTGCAAGACGAACGCGTCGACGGCGCGCGGGCCATCGACGACCCGCTCGTGCGCGACAAGCTGATGGCGCTGCAAGCCAAGGCGATCGCGATGAAGTGCCACGCGATGCGCTTGCTCACTGCGCGCGTGAAAGGCGAGCCGCCCGGCGTCGCGGGCCTCGTCACCAAGCTCAACGGCTGCCAGCTCAACCACGACCTCGCGGGCCTCGCGATCGACGCCGCCGGCGAAGCGGGCGCCCTCTACCGCGGCGGGAGGCGCGTGCGCGACGGCGGCCGCTGGCAATTCACCTACATGTTCCAGCTCGGCCTAATCATCGGCGGCGGCACCGCGCAAGTCCAAAAGAACATCATCGCCGAACGCGGCCTCGGCATGCCCCGCGAGCCCAAAGCCTGAGGGGACGTTCCACGACGAAAATCCTCAGAGGACCGCGGCGGCGCTTCTCGAAGACGCGCTGAGTCGCGGGCGAATGGAGATCAGACAAGATGGACTTCGGCCTCTCGGACGAACAGAAACTCCTCGACGAATCGCTGCGCAGGTTCTTGGCCGAGCGCGTGCCCACAACGCGCGTGCGCGAGCTGATCGAGACGCCTGATGCGCACGACGCCAAGGCCTGGGGCGAACTCGCGGAACTGGGCGTCGCAGGCTGCTTGATCGCCGAAGAGCACGGCGGGGCAGGGCTCACGCTGCTCGACGCCGCAGTCATCTCGACCGCGCTCGGTCACGCCGCGGCGCCCACGCCGTTCCTCGGCAGCGCGGTGCTCGCGCCAGTCCTAATCGCTGACGCCGGCAGCGACGCGCAGCGCAAGGAGTGGTTGCCCAAGCTCGCGGCCGGGAAGCTGCGCATCGGCGTCGCGATCGCGGAGCAAGTCGAGCGCCGCGACGACGCGGGCGTCGCGCTCGACGCCGGCAAGCTGCGCGGCGCCGCGCTGTTCGCGGTCGACGGCGTTGGCGCCGACGCGTACCTCGTCGCCGCGGGCGATTCGCTCGCGCTCGTCGCGAAGGGCGTAGTCGGCCTAACAGTCGAGCCGATGCCCACGGTCGACCGCACGCGCCGGCTCGCCGAGCTGCGCTTCGACGGCGCTACGCCCAGCGAACTGCTCGTGAGCGGCGCCGACGCGCGCGCCGCCATCGCGCGAGCGCTCGTTGCCGCGCGCGTTCTGCTCGCCGCCGACATGCTCGGCTGCTGCGACCGCTCGCTCGCGATGTCCGTCGACTACGCCGCGCAGCGCAAGCAGTTCGATCGCCCGATCGCGCAGTTCCAGGCCGTGAAGCACATGTGCGCAGAGATGGCCGCCGCCATCGAGCCCGCGCGCGCGCTCGTCTGGTACGCCGCGCACGCCGCCAGCGAGATCCCCGCCGAGGCGCCGCTGCTCGCGCTGCACGCGAAGGCGCACATGGCCGAGGTCGCGATGGACGTGGTGCGCACCGCCACGCAGGTGCACGGCGGCATCGGCTTCACCGACGCCTACGACCTGCAGCTGTGGTTCAAGCGCGTCTCGCTCGCACGCCAGTTGTTGGGGACGCCGGCGAGATTGCGCGCGAACGCGGCTGCGCTGCAGGGGTTGTGAACTCGACGAGCGTGCGCTGTTGATGCACCCGTCGTTCGCGTGAACTCGGAACGTCTCACTTTGCGCCCATTTCGAGGCGAAACCACATGAGCGCTTCCACACTCTCCGCCGACTACCTCGTCATCGGCAGCGGTGCGATGGGCATGGCGTTCACCGACGTCCTAATGACCGAGACGCATGCCACGGTGCTGATGATCGATCGGCACCATCGCCCGGGTGGGCATTGGAACGATGCGTACCCGTACGTGCGCCTGCACCAGCCGTCGGCCTTCTACGGCGTCAACTCGAAGCCGCTGGGCGGCGACGTGATGGATCGCGTCGGCTGGAATGCGGGGCTCTACGAGCTCGCGTCGGGCGCCGAGGTGTGCGCGTACTTCGATCAAGTCATGCAGCGCCAGTTCCTGCCGTCTGGCCGCGTGCAGTATTTTCCAAGCTGCGCGTATCACGGCGACGGCCGCTTCGCGTCAATCCCGTCGGGCCGCGAGTTCGTGGTGCGTGCGAAAAAAGTCGTGGACGCGACGTACATGCGAGTGAGCGTGCCCTCCACGCGCGCGCCGGCCTACGCCATCGCGCCGGGCGTGCGCTGCGTTCCGCTGAACGAGCTGCCGCGCTGCGAGCGCCCGGCCAGCGGGTACGTGATCGTCGGCGCCGGCAAGACCGGCATGGACGCGTGCCTTTGGCTGCTTGCAAACGGCGTCGACCCCGACGCGATCACTTGGATCATGCCGCGCGACTCCTGGCTGCTCGATCGCGCGAACATCCAGCCTGGCGATTTCTTTGCGCAGAGCTTGCTCGGCGGGGCGAAGCAGATGGAGGCGATCGCGGGCGCGACGTCGGTCGCCGATTTGTTCGCGCGCGTGAACGCGTGCGGGCAGCTGCTACGGCTCGACGAGGCGGTGGAGCCGACGATGTACCGCTGCGCGACCGTCACGGCTGCGGAGCTCGAGCAGCTGCGGCGGATCCGTCGCGTGGTGCGGCGCGGCCGCGTGCAGGGCATCGCGGCGAACGAGATCGTTTTCGAGCAAGGCGCGCTGCCGTCGGACCCGCACAAGCTCTATGTCGACTGCTCGGCGGACGCGCTCGAGCGGCGGCCCGGCGTGCCTGTCTTCGACGCTGACCGCATCACGCTGCAGACCGTTCGCAGCTGCCAGCAGGTGTTCAGCGCCGCCTTCATCGCGCACGTCGAGGCGGCCTACGCCGGTGTGGCGCAGAAGAACGCGCTGTGCACGGTCGTCCCCCACCCGAACGCGGCGCTCGACTTCTTGCGCGCGACCCTCGCGAACGCCCTCAACGACGTGCATTGGTCCCAGGACGCGGAACTCACGTCGTGGATCGCGAGCGCGCGGCTGAATCTCTTCGGGCCGCGCCCAGCCGCGCTAGCGAGCGACCCGAGGATGCTCGACGCACTTCAGCGCTTCGCGGGGAGCCTGCCGCAGGCGATCGCGAACCTGCAGCGGCTGCTGGCTACTCCGTCACCCACGCCTTGATCAGATGATGCGCAATCGCGATCGCGGGCGGCACGCCGAGCCTCGTCGTCGGCGCCGCGAGCGCAGCCTTTACCTCTTCGCGCGTGAACCAGTCCGCAGCCTCGAGCTCGTTCTTGTCGATCTCGATGCGCCGCGAGACCGCCTCCGCCATGCAGCCCATCATTAGGCTCGCCGGGAATGGCCACGGCTGCGAGGCGACGTAGCGGATCTCGCCGACCTGGATGCCCGCTTCCTCTCGCACCTCGCGCCGCACCGCTTCCTCGAGCGTCTCGCCGCCTTCGACGAAACCTGCGAGTGCGGAGTACATCGGCTTCGGCCAGCCCGCCTGGCGCCCTAACAAGCAGCGGTCGCCGTCGTGCACGAGCATGATTGCGACCGGGTCGGTGCGCGGGAAGTGCTCGCTGCTGCAGGCGGTGCAGATGCGCGCCCAGCCGCCGTCTTTGGGGCGCGTCTTCTCGCCGCAGCCAGGGCAGAAGCCGTGGCGCGAGTGCCAGTCGATCACGTGGCGCGCCTGCGCGGCGATGCCGCCGTCGCCGGGCGGAAGCAAGCCCACGGTGGCGCGCAGATCGGGGAACGTCGCGGCGCCTTCCCAGCCGAACTCGACGAGGGGCTCGCCGTGCGCGGAGATGTCGACCGCGAAGTGCGCGCGGCTGTCGGCGATGCCCAAGAACACGGGGTCGGGGCCGCTGTGACCGTCGAGAATTGCGGGCGTCGCCCAGGCGA
The DNA here is from genome assembly GCA_031387905.1 of Deltaproteobacteria bacterium. Classification (GTDB taxonomy): domain Bacteria; phylum Myxococcota_A; class UBA9160; order UBA9160; family UBA6930; genus VGRF01. The sequence continues at coordinate 6,211 of JANNDT010000302.1, read as the reverse complement.
GGCGTTTTTCGGCGCCATCGCGCACGAGCGGCGCGAGCTTCCAGACCGGCAGGATGCGCGTGTTGTCGTCTTGCAGCGAAGTGACGAGGTAGGTCTCGTCTTTGCGGTGCTTCTCGTCGCGGTCGAGCGTGTTGCCGGAAAAGGCGATCGGGCGCGTCACTTGTCAGGGGCTCCGCTCGGGGTTGCAGCTGCGCCGAGTTACTGCGTTAGCGCTTTCAGCACCGCGTCGTAGGCGCGATCCGCGATCGCGAGCATCTCGGCGTCGGTGCGATCCTGAATCGGGTGCTCGGTGTAGACCGCGGCGGTGTCGGCGCCGAGCGCTCTCGCCTGCGCGAGCGCGCCGTCCTCGAACTGGCAGGTCGCCACGAACACGCCGGGCAGGCCGCGCAATTCCAAGTCGCTGATGTCGTGCACACTGCACGACGTGCAGCTGCCTCAATCGGCGAGCGCTTCGACGACCGCGCCGCACTCGCTCGCGATCTGGTGGCGCAGATCCACCGGCGCGGGCTTCGTGAAGGTCGGCTTCTTGTATCGCTTCACGGAAGCGCCGGCCGTGGTGAGGCGTTCTTCGAGGCGGTTCAGGAACAGGTCGCCGCGCGGCTTCGAGATGTCCAGCAGGCCGACCGTGACACCGGAGAGCGTCGCGAGGCGGGGCAAGCGCTGGCGCTGTGCGGGTGCGCGCTCGTTGGTGGGATCGAGGACGATGCGCGGGGCGGATTGTTGTTGGGCCACGGCGGCTCCTTCACTGGGCGCAAGATGGCGCAGGGGTTCCGCGGGAACCAGGCCTCGGCGCGTTCAATCCGTCAGTGGCGGGCTCAGCTTCACTTCGCACGCCGCCGCGACGCGCTCGGTCGATGCGCGAATCGCACCCACGAAGTCGGCGAGGTCGGGCACTCTCACCGCGTCGGCGTTGAAGCCCCAACACAGGTTCCCGTTGTACGAGATCAGCGCGATGCCGATGCCGACGCCGAGCATCAGCGGAACCTGCGGGTACATCGCCTTCAGCTCGGCGCCGAGCAAGTAGAGCGGGAACTGCGGGCCCGGCACGTTGGTGACGATCGAGTTCACCGTGCCTTGCGCTTGGCGCGACGCGAGCGAGAGCAGCTGCGTCGGCATGGCGTCCATCACCGACATCATCGTCTCGACCGCGAGCGCCTGGCGCGAGTCCTTCAGTTGTTGGGTCGTTTCGCGAATGCGCTCGAGCTGTTTGCGCGGGTCGGCCTCGTCGAGCGGTAGCGGCACGGTCCACGCCGAGATGCGGTTGCCGAGCTTGCCCTGCTCGTCTTCGCTGCGCATCGAGACGGGCGCCTGGATGCGGAAGTCGAGCCGCGCCGGGTCGCAGCCGCGGCGCGCGAGGTAGTCGCGGAAGGCGCCCGTAACAATCGTCAGCACGCTGTCGTTCACGGTGGCGCCGAGTGCGCGCCGTAGCGCCTTGATGTCGGCGAGCGGAAGTCTCCAGAAGTCGAACGCGCGGTGCGGGCTGTTGTCGCCGTTGATCGGCGTTTCGGAGACTTTCTCCATGCCCTCGCCGTACATCGAGCGGATCGCTTTCCAGCGCGCTTCGACCTCGGAGCGCAGGTCGTCGGTCTCTTCTCGCAGCGCACGCAGGCTCTTGAGTGCGCGCAGCGGAGTCTGCAGGCGCCACGTCACCGCGTCCGTCAACAATTCGCTGGCGGTCGGCGCGGGGCGCGGGTGGAAGCGCGGCGCCTCGCCGATCTCCGTCGCGTTCTTATCAGGGGACTGCAAGATCTGTCCGAGGTCGACGCCCGACATGCCGTCGATCATGCAGTGATGGATCTTGCTGATGATCGCGAAGCGGTCGCGCTCGAGTCCCTCGATGACCCATAACTCCCAAAGCGGGCGCTCGCGGTCGAGGTGCTGCGCCATCACGCGGCTCGCGAGCTTCTTGAGTTGCGCTTCAGAGCCCGGGCGCGGAAGGCTGGTGTGGCGCACGTGGTAGTTGAGGTCGAAGGCGTCGTCGTCGATCCAGACCGGCCGCTGCTCGATCGGAATCCACGCGAGTCTCTGGCGATAGCGCGGAATGCGGTGCAGCACCGAGGCGATGAACGCCTTGATGCGTTCGAAGTCGACGCCGCCGAGTTCGCTGCGCAGCGGCCCGAGCTCGAAGATCTGCGTCGCCGAGACGTGCATGTAGAGGCCGGGTTTTTCGAACAGCAGGAACGTGTTGTCTTGGGCCGAGAGGCGTTCGTAGTTGAACTTGCGCATGGGGGGCTCCTTCGGCGTAGGGGCTCGCGAGCATGACACCGCTCGGTGACGGGCGGCAAGCAGCGCGAGCCGATGCGCTAAGCGAGCTCCGCGCTCGCGCTCGCGAGCCGCAGCTTTCGTCCGCACAGCTCGTTCGTCAGCGCCGCCGCCGCGAGTGCGGGCTCCGCGCTCGCAGCCAGCGCCCGCCGGCCATCCGGGAGATCGCACACGAACAGCGTGCGCGCGGGGCGCTCACCCTCGAACTGCACCGTGTAGGAGACGCAGGTCGCGTCGCCGCGCGCGTCCTCGGCGAGGGCGACCTGCTCAGTCTCGCACGCGACGGCTTCGCTCACGTCGTCGAAGCCGAACGGCTCATCAGGTGCGGCGCTCGACCAGAGCGTGACGCCCTGTTTGGTGAGGAAGCCGCTCACGGCGTTCAGCATGCCGATCTCGCCCGGCGCCTCGCGCAAGAGCTGCGCCATGAGCACCGCGGCTTGCAGCACGAAGTTGTTGAGGGGACCGCCCGCGAACGCCATGCCGCCGGTGACGGTGAGATCTGCGTCCTCGGAAATCCCGAGTTCGCGGCATTGGAGGCGCACGGCAACGGGGAAGCACGAGTAGAGTTCGCGGCGCGTGATGCGCTCGATCGCAATGCCTGCGCGCGCGAGCGCTGCGCGTCCCGCGTGCGCGAAGCCGGGCGAGCGGTGGAACGGGCGGCGCTGGCTGAGTGAAACCATGTGATTCGATTCGGCGGCCGCGAGCGGGTAGATCCAGCGCGACTCGGGAATTCCGTGCGCGCGCGCCGTCTCGGTCGAAGTCATTATGAGCGCTGCGGCCTGGTCCACGTTCCACTGTGAGTTGTGCAGCTTCGTGTAGGGGAAGGCGAGCATGCGGTTCTTCGCGCTCGCGTCGCGCACCGTGGCGGCGCTCACCGGCTCGCGGCTCCACGCGTCGGGGTTCTTCGCCGCGACTTCGCTCATGCGCGCCCACAGACGCGCCACGTCGTCGCGGTGCTGAGCGATCGAAACGCGCTCCGCGAAGCGCAGTGCGTTCTCCAGCATCGCGTACTGATTCACGGGCAGAAGCATGCCGAGCTTCACCTCGGCCGGGTGCACGACTTCCTGCTTCGGGCGCAGCACGCGCGTGGGCGCGATGTCGCCTTGCTGGGTGAGCGCCACTGCAACGCCGCGCTGCTGGGCGCGCATCGCACGCGCGCGCGCCTCGCCGCCCGCGATTGCGATCACGTCCGCCTCGCCCGCCGCGATCGCGCGCGCGGAATCGCCTAACAGCGTGGTCTGCAACACGCCGATCTCGGCGATCTCCGTCTTTGCGCTGGAGGCGCCTACGCGCTCAGCGAGCGCGCGGCCAGGGTCCGCGTAATCCCAGAAGCCGCGCGGCACGCGCACCCAATCGGCGCGCGCGAGCAGTGCGCGGCTGCCGCAATCCTCGCTCGCTCGCGCGAGTGCATCGCACATCAGCGCGAGCGGTTCCTTCGCCGCGAGCGGGTCGTCCTCGCGCTGCGTGATCACGGCGGCGCCCACCAAAACGGGTGTGCGTGTCTTGCTGCCCGAGAACGCTGCGCCCATGGCCGCGCAGGATCGCGCATACTCGCGCGCCATGTCCTCACACAACTTCGATGCAGTGATCGTGGGCGGCGGAATCGCGGGCAGCGCACTCGGCGGCGCACTCGCAAGCGCGGGCAAGAGCGTGTTGATCCTCGAGCGCAGTGAGCGCTTCGAGGACTTGGTGCGCGGCGAGTGGCTCTCGCCGTGGGGCGTCGCCGAGGCGCAGGCGCTCGGGCTCTACCAGTTCCTGCTCGAAGCGGGCGGGCATCACCTGCTGCGGCACCTCGGCTTCGACGAGACGCGCCCGCCTGCGGAGGCCTACGCCGCGCGGCTCGCAATGGACGTCTTCCGCCCGGGAGTGCCAGGGCCGATCTGCATGGGGCACCCGCACTTGTGTCAGTCGCTGCTCGATCGCGCCGCAAAGCTGGGCGCGCGCGTGGTGCGCGGCGTCGGTGACGTGCGCGTGATCGCAGGCGCCGCGCCCGCGGTGCACTTCACGCACGGCGGGGAGCCGCACGAGGCGCACGCCCAGTTGGTTGTTGGGGCGGACGGGCGCGCGTCGAGCGTGCGGCGTCAACTCGGCATCGCGCTGCATGAGGCGCCCGAGCATCACTTGTTCGCGGGCCTTCTCGTCGACGGCGCGCACGCGTGGCCCGCGGACATGCAGGCCATCGGCACCGAGGGCGACGTCTCGTTCCTCGCGTTCCCGCAAGGCAACGGCCGCGTGCGGCTCTACGCCGGTTACGCGCGCGAGCAGGCGGGCCGCTTTTCAGGCAGCCAAGGCGCCGCGCGCTTCATCGAGGCCTGCGTGCTGGCGAGCATTCCCGAGAGCGAGGCGTTTCGCGCCGCGACGGCGGCCGGGCCGTGCCGCACCTACCCGAATCAAGATACCTGGACAGATCTGCCGTACGTCGAAGGCGTCGCGCTTGTTGGGGACGCCGCGGGCTACAACGATCCCATCACCGGGCAGGGTCTCTCGATCGCGCTGCGCGATGTGCGCGTAGTGCGCGACTTGTTACTGGCCGCGCCGCGCCTTGCGAGCGCCGCGCTCGCGCCCTACGCCGAGGAGCGCCGTGAGCGCATGCGGCGGCTGCGCTTCGCGGCGGCGATGCAGTCGCGCCTCACGGTCGAGTTCGGCGACGCCGCGCGCGCCGTGCGCGCCGACGTGTTTGCGCGCCAGGCTCGAGAGCCCGATCTGGGGCTAGCCATCATTTGCGCGATGGCCGGGCCCGAGGCGCTGCCGGCGGAGGCGTTCTCCCAGCAAGCGGCCATGCGCATGTTCGGCGCCGAGCTGCCGGGGATCGCCGTATGAGCGGACTCTCGTTTCGCGAGTTCTCCCACATTACGGTGCGCGTCTCGGACATGGAGCGCGCGCTCGCGTTCTACCGCGACGGCCTCGGCCTGCGCGCGATCTTCGACGTGCGCCTCGACGGCGCGGGGCTGGAAGCCATAACGGGCACGCGCGGCGCGAGCGGCCGCATGCTGGGGCTGCTGGCGCCGGGCGCTGGCAGAGTCTGCATCGAGTTATTGGGTTTCGAGCAGCCGAAGAGCGAGCGCCCGCCGCCGGGCCGCTTCACCGGCTACTCGAACATCTCCCTCTCCGTAGACGACCTCGACGCCGCCTACGCCGAGTGCATCGCCCGCGGCCTGCGCCCGCTCCAGAAACCCATCGAGGTGGGCGGCGTGAAAATGTTCTTCCTCGCCGACCCCGACGGCACGCCCATCGAGCTGATCCAGTTCCCCCGCGGCGCCATGACCAGCGCCGCCTTCAACGGCGCGTAGTCCCCGTTCACAAAACCCCGGGGACGTTGGTTCACGAACGGAGCCAACCGCGCGGCCCGCTCGCGCAAATCCTCGTCGCGTCTAGCGAATCGCGCCGCGCGTCAAGGAACGTCCCCACACGGCTTGCCTAGCAATGCGAGCGCGGTGCAGAGGGGCGCGAGAGCGGGCGGGCTGTTGGGGCTGCTGCGCAGCGCGGCGCCGAATAGCGCGCGTCGGGCGGCGCCGACGTCGCCGCCGCTCGCGGACGTGAGAAGCGCGAGCGCGCCGCTTGCGTGCGCGGCAGCCAGGCTGCTGCCGCTCGCGAACGAGTAGCCGCCGCTCGCCGCAGTCGAGACGATCTCGACGCCAGGTGCTGTTAGGTCCACGACGCTGCCGGTCGGCGCGAGGCGGCGATTCTTGTCGCTGGCGGCCACGCCGATCACCCACGGATAGGCGGCCGGGTAGGCCGGCGCCGCGCTCGCGCGGTTGCCGCTCGCGGCGACGATGGCGACGCCGAGCGTGTCGAGCCGCCGCACGGCGCGCTCGAGCGCGCGGTTGGCGGGGCCGACCAACGAGATGTTCACCACCTGCGCGCGCTGTCCCCACGCGACGTCGAGCCCGCCGAGCACGCCGTACAAGCGGCACACGTCGCCGCGCGCGCTCGCCTCGCAGACGGGGAT
>JANNDT010000131.1:0-2318 GCA_031387905.1 Deltaproteobacteria bacterium | reverse complement strand
GTGCTCTTCGCCCATCGACACCCACACGTCGTTGTAGACGGCGTCGCAGTCCGCGAGCGCCTCGTGCGGCTCCTCGGTGATGGTGATTTCCGCGCCGACCGAGGCGTCCGTGAAGAGTTCCTTCACCAACTGCGGGCTCGGCTGGAGGGCGCGCGGCGCGAGCACGCGCAGATCGACGCCCATCTTCGCGGCGCCCACCATCAGCGAGGTGACGACGTTGTTACGGCCATCGCCCACGTAGCAGAGCTTCGTGCCGCGGATGTGGCCGACGTTCTCGCGCAGCGTGAGCAGATCGGCGAGCACCTGGGTCGGGTGATAGGTGTCGCAGAGCGCGTTCCAGACCGGGATGCCCGAGTGCTGGGCGAGCTCGCGCACGAGCGCGTGCTGGAAACCGCGGAACACGATGCCGTCGAACAGGCGCCCGAGTACGCGCGCGATGTCCTTCACCGATTCCTTCTCGCCGAATCGGATATCTGCCGGCGGCAGCACCTCGAGGTTCGCGCCCTCGTCCGCGGCCGCGACCGCGAACGATGCGCGCGTGCGCGCCGAAGGCTTCAGGAAAATCAGCGCAATGTTCTTGTGCGCGAGCCGGCGCGGAAAAATGCCAGCGCGGCGCGCGGCCTTCAGATCGGCTGCGGTGTCGACCATCAGCGCAATCTCGTCCGCGCTGAAATCGCGCAGCGTGAGCAGGCTCCGGCCTTTGAGACTGATGGGCATGAAAAGCTCCTCGGCGGGGGCTCGGAAGCTGCCCATCCTATCGAAGCGATCCGCTGGGGCTACTAATGTGCGCCCGCCGTGAACGTGATTTACCTGGAACCTGAGCACTTTGACGCGCCGCCGCCGCCGTTTCGCGCGGGCGCGGGCGGGCGCGTTTGGATGAGCGAGCAGGGCGAACTTCTCACCGATGAGCGCGTGCGGATTTCCGCGAATACGCTGCATGCGCTCGAGGGCCACGGCGTGCTCGCCCAACTGAACCGCCTCCCGCTCGAAATGGGCAAGCTCGGCGACGGGCGCGAAGTGATGCTGCCGCAGGCCACGCTCGACGAGGCCGCTGACATCCTCACCGAGGCCGACCGCAAGACTTATGGCGGGAGCTGGGAGTTCGTGGTGGCGCGCGCGACGGGCGCCGAGTTCCGCGTGCGCATCGACAACCGCGAATACCAGCGCGCGCTGGCGCGGCTGCGCGACCTGATCGTGGCGGCGGGCCGGCAGGGGCACGCGGTGTGGCTGAGGATCTAGGCGATCTCTGATACACACGGCGCCTTCGCGAGGAGCGCCGAGATGTTCGAGTCACCGCGGGTCGAGACGCCAGCACCGGGCGTTCGGCTGATTACGCTGAACCGCCCGCACAAGAAGAACGCCTTCGACGACGCGCAGTGGGACGGCTTCGCGGATGCGCTGCGCGCGGCGAGCGCGGACGAGGAGGTGGCGGTCGCGATCGTGACCGGCGCGGGCGGCGATTTCTCGGCGGGCGTCGATCTGGCTTCGTTCGGCGGCGGCGCGCGTGCGCGCACGGGGCCGTTCGCGAGCGGTTACGACAACACGATGGACGCGCTGGTCGCGTTCGAGAAGCCGCTGATCGCCGCCGCGAGCGGCGTGTGCGTCGGCTTCGGCGCGACATTCTTGTTTCACTGCGACTACACCTACCTCGGCGAGAGCGCGCGGCTGCGCCTGCCGTTCGTGCGGCTCGGTCTCGTGCCCGAGGGCGCGAGCAGTTATCTGTTGCAAGCCCTAATTGGTCCGCGGCGCGCGGCGGAGGTGCTCTACACCGCGGAGTGGATCCCGGCGGCGCGCGCGCTCGCGCTCGGCATCGCGACTTCGCTGCACGCGGACGCTGGCCTCGCCGAAGTTGCGCTCGCGAAGGCGCGCGAGATCGCGCAGTTCCCGGTCTCGGCGCTGCGCGAGACCAAGCGCACCCTGAAAGCAGCGCACGCGGCTGGGCTGCGCAGCGCGCTCGAAGCCGAGATGGCGGGCATGCAGGCGCAGGCGGGTTCGCCTGAGAACATCGAGGCGGTGCGCGCGTTCATGGAGAAACGCGAGCCGGACTTCGTGGCAGCACGCGCCAGAGCGCGTGCTGGCCGCGCCCACGGCGCGGCGGAATAGCGGAGATGACCAGGCCGGTCGCGTTTGTTACGGGCGCTTCGCGCGGCATCGGCAAGGCCACCGCCCTGGCGCTCGCGACGCGTGGTTTCGACGTCGTGATCTCCGCGCGCTCGGTGAGCGGCGGCGAGCAGCACGAGTACTCGCCCAGCGCGACCCGCTCGCTGCATCGCGCAATGCCGGGCAGCCTCGCCGAGACGGCCGCGCTGCTTCGCGAG
>JANNDT010000099.1:0-4345 GCA_031387905.1 Deltaproteobacteria bacterium | reverse complement strand
GCGAAGGCCGCAACCACGCGGCGCGGCAGGAAGCGCAACGCTGCGCTGCGCCCGGTTTCCCGGGCAAAAGGCAACAACGTCCCCGGATTGCCTTTTCGGGTTAGTTGCCGAAGTCCCAGCCTTCGCCTTCGGCGTAGCGTGCGAGCACGTTCTTCGCGATCAGGATCTTGTGCACTTCGTCGGGGCCATCGGCGATGCGCAGCGTGCGTGCGCCCTGATACATGTCCGCGAGCGGTAGGTCGCCCGAGACTCCCGCCGCGCCCCACACCTGGATCGCGCGGTCGACGACGCGGTGATACGCCCCGGGCACGAAGATCTTGATCGCCGAGATGTCCGTGCGCGAATCGAGGCCGCTGTCCATGCGCTCGGCGCAGTGGATGGTCATTAGGCGCGAGGCCTGCAGGTCGATGTACGAATCCGCGATGAAACCCTGGATGAACTGCTTCGTCGCGAGCTTGCCGCCGTGCACTTCGCGTGTGGCGGCGCGCTGAACCATCAGGTCGAAGGCGCGCCACATCTGGCCGACCGAGTTCATGCAGTGATAAACGCGCCCTGCTCCGAGGCGATCTTGCGCTGCGCGGTGGCCCGAGCCCGTCTTGCCGAGCTGGTTCGCGAGCGGCACACGCACGTTCTCATAGAGCACTTCGCAGTGGTCGCTGTCGTGGCCCCAGACGGGCACGCCGCGCACGATCGAGAGGCCCGGCGTCTTCGTCGGCACGATGATCTGCGTCATTTTGGCGTTGCGGTCGGAATCGCCCGCGGCGGCCTCCGTCCGGCACATCACGATCAAGAAGTCCGCGCGCTTGCCGTTCGAGGTGAACCACTTATGGCCATTGATCACCCAGTCGTTGCCTTCGCGGCGCGCGGTCGTCTTGATCGAGCGCGGATCCGAACCGGCGGAGTCGGGCTCGGTCATCGAGAAGCCCGATTCCAGCTTTCCTTCGGTGAGCGGAATCAGCCACTTCTCGATCTGCTCCTTGGTGCCGTACTGCGCGAGAATTTTCTGGTTGCCCGAGTTCGGCGCCACGACACCGAACAGTGACGCCGCGCCCATGCAGTAGGCGAGCACCTCGTTCATGTAGGCGTGCTCGAGGAAGCCGAGGCCGCAGCCGCCGTACTCCTCCGGCAGATGGGGCGCCCACAGGCCCGCTTGCTTCACCTTGGCCTTCACGCCCTCGCGCAAATCGAATGCACGCTTCTTCGTGGAGTTCGGCGCGCCCTCGCTGCGGCCGGCCCAGAGCTCGTTCTCGTGCGGCAGGACTTCCTTGTTGATGATCTCCGCCGTCAGCAAGCGAATCTGATTGATGCGGTCGCTCACTGTCGGAATGGTCTGCACGTTCATCGTCATTGCGAGTTCTCCTTCACGCCACGGGGGTTCGGAACCAACGTCCGCTCTGCATCACAGCGTGGATGCGAGACGCGTCGCACAGCAGCGTTGGATCGCTGCTCGGATCCCCATCGACGACGAGCAGGTCCGCGAGCTTGCCTGGCTCGAGCGTGCCGAGATCCGCGTTGCCGGTGAGCGCTCCGCCGTTGCGCGTCGCCCAGCCGAGCACGTCGAGTGGCGCGGCGTCGAGCCGCTTCACGTAATAAGCGATCTCGTCCGCGTATGTGCCGTGCGGCAGGAGCACGGTGCCGTAGTCGTCGCCGAGCACGATGCGCACCCCTGCGCGCTGCGCAGGCGCGAGCCAGCGCGCGATGTTCTCGAGTTCGCGCGCAGTCGCGCCGCGCAGCGCTGCGTGCTCGGGCCCCTGCAGCGCGGGCAGTTCGAGCAGCCGCTGCAAGTACAGCGCGCTCGGATCCCAGAACGTGCCGGCGCGCACCATCGCGTCGATGCATTCGGCGTCGATCTCGTCGCCGTGGTCGATCACGTCGATGCCGAGCGCGATGCACTCGAGCATGTGCGCCTTCCAGGCGCAATGTGCGCGAACGCGCGCGCCGCGTTCGTGCGCGGTCTCGACGATCGCCGCGAGCTCCGCGCGCGCGAACTCGCGCTGGCCGGTGTTGAGGTTGCCGTGCCCACCCGTCGCGAACACCTTGATCATTCGCGCGCCGCGCTTGATCTCGTCGCGCACGATCGCGCGGAACGCATCGGGCCCATCGCCGAGCCGGCACGCGCCGATGTTCTGCATGCCGTACCACCACGGCGCGAGATCGATGTAGCCGCTGGTCGTGCCGAGGTTGCGGCTGCACGGGACGACGCGCGGGCCGGGCACGAGGCCCTGCGCGATGCCGAGCGCGAGTTGCGCGTCGATGTCGTCGCCTCCGCCCGCGCCGACCACACTCGTGAAGCCGGAGGCGAGCGCGAGCCGCGCGTTCTTGGCCGCGCGCAGCATCAACACACCGGCAGGCTGATCGACGCCGAGCGGGAAGATGTCGAGCGCAGCGCCGTCGAACGTGGCGTGAAAATGTCCGCTCACCATGCCGGGCATCACGGTCTTGCCGGGCAGCGAGAGCACGCCATCGCCGGGCCGCGTCGCGAACTCCGCGTCGTTCCCGATCGCAGCAACCCGATCGCCGTCGACGAGCACCGAGACGTTGGAACGCGCGGCGCGAACGCCATCGAGCAAGCTCACGTTCCGAAGCAACGTTCGCACGCGCTGGTGCCTCCCGTTGGCGTTCATTGCACCGAGCATGCCGGTGGGAACTGCATGGAGAGCGCATCGCGCCGCACGGCCCTGCGGCGAGCCGCCTCAGCCGCTCGCGACGCGCTGTGGCAAAGCCGTCCCGCCCGGTGTGAAAGCGAGCGCCGCTCGACTCACAGGGGGTACGAGGCTTGCAAGGTTGCCCTCTCGGTTTCGCTCGAAGGAGTGCCGCGGTGGACTACGACCCGTTCTCGCCGGACGTAATCAAGGACCCCTACCCCTATTACAAGCGCCTCCGCGACGAGGCGCCCGCCTACTACCTCGCGAAGTACGACTGCTGGGCGCTCTCACGTTTTGAAGATGTCTGGAACGTGTCGAGCGACACCGAGCACTTCACTGCGACCAAGGGCACCTCGTCCGCGCAGGTCGTCACCAAGGATCAACCGGTGACGTCGATGCTCAACTCGATGGATCCGCCGGAGCACTCGAAATTGCGGGCCGTGGTGCGGCAGTGCTTCATGCCGAAGCACCTGCGTAGCGTCGAGCCGAGCATTCGTGCGCTGCTCGATGATCTACTCGCACCGCAGCTCGCCCGCGGCGGCTGCGACATCGTGGGCGATGTCGCGGCGCGGCTTTCGGTGAAGGTCGCCTGCATGGCGATCGGCCTGCCCACTGCGGACGGCGAGTATCTGCACCGTCTCGTTCAGCGCTTCTTCCAGCACGACCCGCAGGAACACGGCATCTCCGCGGACGGCTGGGCCGCAATGACCGAGATGACCGATTATTGTCTCGCGCGTGTGCGCGACGAGCGGAGCGCGCCTTCAGGGAGCCCGGAGGCCAGGCGCGCAGAGGCGTTGCCGGCGCTGTGCGCGGCGGAGCTCAACGGCCGCCGGCTGGGCGAAGACGAACTCGCCTCGCACCTCACGCTGCTGATCGTCGGCGGCAGCGAGACTTTTCCGAAGACGCTCGCGAACGGGCTCGTGCGCCTATGGGAGCACCCGCAGCAGCGCGCCGCTCTCGCGCGCGATCCGAGCGGCATCCCCGACGCCTACAACGAGATCCTTCGCTACGACATGCCGACGCAGTTCCTGTGCCGCACGGTGGCCAAGGAGATCGCGTTGCACGGCCAGCAGCTGAAGCCCGGCCAAGGCGTCCTCATGCTCTATCCGTCCGCGAACCGCGATGAGCGCGAGTTCGCGCGACCCGACGTGTTCGATATCTCGCGCAAGCCGCCGCGCATCGCGTCCTTCGGCGCCGGCCAGCACGCCTGCCTCGGCACCCACGTCGCGCGCCTCGAAGGCAAGCTCTGCCTCGAAGCGATCCTCGCGAAAGCGCCCAAGTATTCCGTGGACCTGACACGGGCGCGCCGGTTCAACACCGAGTTCGTACAGGGCTTCGAGGCGCTCCCCATCACGTTCTGAGCGCGAGAACCCAGCACACCGAGGTGCGCGTTTCCGGAACTCGGTAGCGCCGCGGTCCCTGTCTACTCGTACACGAAGGCTTTGTCCTCGAGGTCGATCGCCGGCAGCGCGTCCTTCTCGGCCCAGTAGTCCTGCGTGTGCTGCCACTCGGGCTTGTTGCCGCGCTTCGGCAGGAGGTGCATGGCGCGCATCAGGTAGCCCGGGTTGAAGTTCTCCGGATCGATCCAGGGCAACAGCGGCATGTCCTTGTCTTCGGGCCGGAGAGCGACCGTGACTTTCCGCGCGCCCTTCTCCTGCATGCGATTCAGCAGCCGGCACACGAAGTCGCCGAGCAAGTCG
>JANNDT010000506.1:0-10627 GCA_031387905.1 Deltaproteobacteria bacterium | reverse complement strand
GCGGGCGCGATCGCGCGCGCATCGAGGCCGCAGCGCGCGAAATCGGCGACGGCGCGCTGCCGCTGGTTGCGGACGTGAGCACGGCCGAGGGAGCTGCACGGTTTGTTAGGGAGGCGAGCGCGGCGCTCGGCGGGCTCGACATCCTCGTGCCGAACGCCGGCGGCCCGCCGCCCGGCAACTTCAAGAGCACGCCCCTCGAGGCGTACCCCGCTGCGCTCGCGCTCAACCTGATGAGCGTGGTGGCGATGTGCAAGGAGGCCGTGCCGGCGATGCAGGCGCAGCAGTGGGGGCGCGTGGTCGCGATCACTTCGATCGCGGTCGCGACGCCGCTGCCCCACCTAATTCTCTCGAACACGGCGCGCGCCGGGGCGACGGGCTTCCTGAAGACGCTCGCGCGCGAGGTCGCGAGAGACGGCGTGACGGTGAACTCGGTGCTGCCGGGCGTGCACGACACCGAGCGCATTCGCACGCTGCGGATGGACGCGCGCCTTGGCGACATGGCGGCGGGCATCCCGGTCGGGCGCCTGGGCACGGCCGACGAGTTCGGCCACGTGGTGGCGTTCCTGTGCTCCGTGCACGCCGCGTTCATTACGGGCGCCGCAGTCCCGGTGGACGGCGGCTCGAACCCTCACTTGCTTTAGAGTTGCGCGTTCGGTTTCTGGGCCGGCCGACTTCTTGGCGGGGGGAGGCGCGACGCCGCCTTCCATCACACTCTCGCGCGTGAGATGATGTGGCCGGCCGTTGGCTGGAGTTGCGGATGTCGAAGCAGAAATCGGGAAGCGTTCGCGGGGGCGTAGTCGCGCTTCTGCTCCTGGCGGGAGCCGGCGGGGTCGCGTTCACGTTGCGTGACAAGCTGCCGCTCGCCGCGCTGCGCGAGCAGCCCGCGCCGTTGCCGGATGTGGCGCTCGCGCCGCCGGCTGCCTCGGACGGCGGGGTCGCGGCGCTCGGCCGCCTTCAGCCGAAGGACGGGATTCGGATCATCGCGGGGCCGGCGCAGGCCGTGGCGGTGGTCGGCGAGTTATTAGTAGACAAAGGCGACGTCGTCCGCGCGGGTCAGGTGATCGCGCGGCTCGATGACGCCGAACTGCGCGAGGCAGCGGTGCAGCGCGCCGAGGCGCGCGTCGCGAACGCTGCGGCCGAGCTCGCGCGCAACGAGCAGCTGCGGATCGGCAACGTGATCTCGGCTTCGTCGCACGAGAAGTTGAAGCTCGAGCACGACGTCGCGCTGGCGGACCTGCGCCTCGCGCGCGCCGAACTCGCGCGCGTGCAAGTGCGCGCACCCATCGACGGGCAGGTGATCGACGTACACGCGCGCGCAGGCGAGCGCGTCGGGCCGGAGGGCATCCTCGAACTCGGGCAAACCACTGCGATGTACGCGATCGCCGAGGTCTACGAGACCGAGATCGCGCGCGTGAAGCTGGGCGCCGCGGCCACCGTAATCAGCCCCGCGCTGCCGCACGAACTCCACGGCCACGTCGATCGCATCGCGATGCGCGTGCGCAAGGTCGACGCGCTCGGCACCGATCCCGCCGCAAAGACGGACGCGCGCGTGATCGAAGTGGAGGTGCGGCTCGACGACGCAGACAGCGCAATCGCTGCGCCGCTCACGCAGCTACAAGTCGAAGTGACCATCGAGCCCTCGGGCTCGTAGCAAGCGAGCCAGCGCCGATGTTCGAGATCCCCCTCGGCTGGCTCCAGCTCAAACGCGAGAAGCTGCGTTTCGCGGTGGCGCTGCTGGGAGTCTCGTTCGCGGTCGTGCTGATTCTCATGCAACTCGGCTTCCGCGAGGCGCTCTTCCGGAGCAGCGTCCGTTTCCACGACGCGCTCGACGCGGATCTCGTGCTGATCGCTCACGACATGGCGTTCATCGTCGGGCCTTCCTCGTTCTCGAGTCGCCGGCTGTATCAAGCGCGCAGCGTTGCGGGAGTCGAGGCCGTCACGCCGGTCTATGTCGGATTTGGCAACTGGAAGAACCCCGAAACGAACGGGGTGCGCAGCATCTTTCTGGTCGGAATGGATCCCGCTGAGCGAGTTCTCACGAGCGACGATGTGAACCGGCAGCGCGCGGCGATCGCGGGCGAGGATCAGCTCATCTTCGACGAGCAGTCGCGCCCCGAGTTCGGACCGATCGCCGAGCGCGTGCGAAGCGGCGTTCCTCTGGAGGTCGAGGTGAACCACCGCATGCTGCGCGTGGCGGGCCTGTTCAGCCTCGGCACGTCCTTCGGAATCGACGGCAGCGCAATCACGAGCGACACGAACTTCCTGCGCATCTTTCCGAACCGGCAGCGCGGCCTGATCGAACTCGGCCTCGTGCGCCTGGCTCCGACCGCGGACTCGCTGCGCGTGCGCGACGAAATTCGCGCGCGCTTGCCCCACGATGTGCTCGTGCTCACGCGCGCCGAGTATCGCGCCAAGGAAATTGATTATTGGGATTCGACGACGCCGATCGGATACGTGTTCAGCTTCGGCGTGATCGTCGGCATGGTCGTCGGCGGCATCATCGTCTACCAGATTCTGTTTGCAGACGTGAACGACCACTTGCCCGAGTACGCGACGCTGAAGGCCATGGGCTACTCGAACGGCTTTCTCGCTGGCGTCGTGATCCAGCAGGCTGTGATTCTCGCCGCGCTCGGTTTCATTCCAGCCATCGGGCTCTCGCTCGTGCTGTATCGCATCTCGGGCGAGGCGACGCGGCTGCCGCTCGAAATGACGACCGAGCGCGCGGTTTTCGTGTTCGGCCTGACGGTCGCGATGTGCACGGTCTCTGCGCTGATGGCGCTGCGCAAAGTGCGCTCGGCCGACCCGGCCGAGATTTTCTGATGAACGCGCCCGCGCCGATCCAACTCGCGCACGTGAACCATCATTTCGGCGCCGGCGCGCTCCGCAAGCAGATCCTGCACGACATCTCGGTCGAGATCCGCGCAGGCGAGATCGTGATCGTGACCGGGCCATCGGGCTCCGGGAAGACGACCCTGCTCACGCTGATCGGCGCGCTGCGGTCGGCGCAGGAAGGCTCGGTGCAAGTGCTCGGCGCGGAACTTCGCGGCGCGAGTCCGCGCGTGCTCGAGCGCGTGCGGCGCGACATCGGATACATCTTCCAAGCGCACAACCTGCTCGACGCGCTGAGCGCGACACAGAACGTGATGATGTCGCTGCTGCTCGACAAAGTGGGCAAGCGCGAAGCCAAGAAGCGCGCCGAACAGTGGCTCGAAGCCGTGGGGCTCGGCGAGCGCCGCCGGGACCACCCCTCGCAGCTCTCAGGCGGCCAGCGCCAGCGCGTTGCGATCGCGCGCGCGCTGGCGGGCTCGCCGCGCATCGTGCTTGCGGACGAGCCCACCGCATCGCTCGACAAGCAATCGGGCCGCGAGGTCGTCGACCTGATGCAAGAGCTCGCGCGCAAGCAAGGCGTGACCGTGCTGCTCGTGACTCACGACAATCGCATCCTCGACATCGCCGACCGCATC
This sequence comes from Deltaproteobacteria bacterium, assembly GCA_031387905.1. Classification (GTDB taxonomy): domain Bacteria; phylum Myxococcota_A; class UBA9160; order UBA9160; family UBA6930; genus VGRF01. Next base: position 7,163 of record JANNDT010000506.1, on the reverse strand, counting down.
GTGCACCTCGAAGACGGCCGGCTCTCGACTTTCACGGAGCACGTCACCGCCAACACGCAGCACATGATGGACATGCTGGCCCGTAACAACCGGAAGGGCGATTTGCAGCGCCGCGTGGCCGAGGCGCCAGCGGACAAGCTCTCGGAGCTGCTCGACCAGGCCACCAAGAGCGCCGACGAGTTCCTGCGCGTCACCGAACTCAGCCAGGACGATGCGTTCCAGAGCATGTTCGAGGAGGTGCTCGCCTCGTTCACGCTGCGCTTTGGCGAGCTGCTCGAAGCGGAGCGCGCCTCGATCTTTCTGGTGGACGCAGAGCGCCGCGAGCTTTCGCTGCGAGTCGCGCAGGCCGAAGGCGGGCGGCCGCTGGACGTGCGTATGCCGATCGATCGCGGCATCGCGGGCCGCGTCGCGACGAGCGGCGCGAGCCTGCGCGTGGACGACGCCTACGCCTCGCCGCTCTTCAACCCCGAGGTCGATCGGGCGACTGGTTTCAAGACGCGCAGCGTGCTTTGTGTGCCGATCGCGAGCCGTCGCGGCGACGTGTTCGCCGTCGCGCAGCTGCTCAACAAGCGCAGAGGGGGCGCCTTCGACGAGCGCGATGAGGCGCGCTTCCGCGAGTTCACGCGCGCGCTCGCGCCGATCCTGGAAGCATGGGTGCGCATGGGCAACCTGGAGGCGCGGCGCGCGGAGTTGCGCCGCGGGGACGTTCTTTGATCCGCAACTCTCAGCCTCCGGAGGTGTGATGCGCGCAATCGATGTTCACGCCCACGTCGTGCTCGAGGACACTCTCGGCGCCGCGGGCCCGCACGGCCCGACGCTCGCAGACGAGGACGGCGTGCCGGTGTTCCGCGTCGGTAGTTATTGCCTGCGCGGCGTGCGCTACCGCGGCAGCCCGTTCATGGACCCTCTGAAGCGCATCGCCGCGATGGACGCCGCACAGATCGGCGTGCAGGTGCTCTCGCCGAACCCGCTCACCTACTTCCACCACATCGCGGCAAAGGACGCGATCGCGTTCTGCCGCCGCCACAACGACGCGCTCGCGCGAGTGCTCCACGCGCATCCGCGGCGCCTGCTCGGCTTCGCGGCGCTGCCCATGCAAGACATCGCCGCCGCGCTCGATGAGCTCGATCGCGCGCGCGCACTCGGCCTAATCGCCGGCTACATCGGCAGCGAGTTCGGCACGCTGCTCGATGCGCCCACGCTCGATCGCTTTTACGCCGGTTGCGTTGCCCGCGACGCGCCGCTTTTCCTGCATCCCGCGCCCGCCGGCATCGACGGACCGCCCGGCGACGCGCGCCTCGGCCGCTTCGACCTCGATCTGGTGATGGGCTTCGCCGCCGAGGAAACGCTCACGGTCGCGACGCTGATTTATGGCGGCGTGCTCGACCGCCACCCCGCGCTCGACATCTGCATCAGCCACGGCGGTGGCGCTGCGCCCTACTTGGTGGGCCGCATGGCGGCGGCCGCACGCAAGCGGGCCTGGGCTGACGCGGCGCTGAAGCCCGACGGGGCCTTTGAGGAGCGCCTAGCCAGGCTCTGGTTCGACGTGCACGTGCACGACGCGCGTGCGCTCGGCTTGTTACGGAGCGTGGTCGGCGACGGGCGGCTCGTCTACGGCACCAACTTCGCAGGCTGGGACCAAGCCGAGCCAGAGCCGACGGGCGAACTCGGCGCGACGCTCGCGCGGAACGCCGCGCGCCTGCTGCGCCGCCCCGAACTGTTGGAGGCCGCCGGAACGTGAAGCCGCTCACCTACGACCCGACCGATCCAGAGCAGCTCGAGAGCATCAACGACGTCTATCGCCGGCTGCGCGAAGAATCGCCCGTGCATTATGCCGAGAAGTTCGACATCTACGTCGTCGCGCGGCACGACGACGTGGCCGCGATTCTCAAGGACACCGAGCGCTTCTCGTCGCGCGCCGCGAATACTGCGCTCGCTCACACGCCGCCCGAGGTGGCCGCGGTGCTGGCGGAAGGGCGCCCCGAGGCGGAGGCGCTGCTCACCGCGGACCCGCCGCGCCACGCGCGCCACCGCGCGCTGATCAATCGTGCGCTCACCCAGCGTCGCGTCGACCAGAAGCGCCCGCGGATGGTGGAACTCGCGCACGCGCTGATCGACGAGTTCGCGGCGAAGCGTTCCGCGGACCTGATCGCCGCGTTCGGCGTGCCGTACCCGCTGAACGTGATCGCCGACGTGATCGGCATTCCCGAGCGCGACCGCCCGCAGCTGAAGGCGTGGTCGAGCGACTTCGTCGCGCGCTTCTCGCCGGATCTTTCGATCGAGGAGCGCAAGCAATGCGCACGCGGCTTCGTCGCCTTCCAGCGCTACTTCGAGCAGCTGGTCCTCGCCGCCAGAGCCGACGGCCGCGATGACTTCATGGGCGACTTCGCGCGCGCTGCGTTCTCCGAGCCGCCCGTCTCGATGGAAGACCAGCTCACGACGCTGATGCAGACGGTCGTCGCGGGCCACGAGACCACCACCAACCTGATCGGCGCCGCGCTCGTGCACCTGCTCAGCGACGCTCCCGTGCGCGAGCGCCTCGCGCGCGAGCCAGCGTTGCTGCCCGCGTTCGTCGAGGAGGTGTTACGGCTCGAGACGCCGACGCAGGCGCTGTTCCGCACCGCGAACGTGGATGTCGCGCTGCACGGCGTCACGATCCCCGCCGGCAAACACGTGCAGATTCTGTACGGCTCCGCGAACCGCGACCCCGCAGCGTTTCCGAACCCCGACGCAATCGACCTCGACCGCGAGAGCCTGCGCGGCCATCTCGCCTTCGGCCTCGGCATCCACTTCTGCCCGGGCGCGCCGCTCGCGCGCACCGACACCGTCGTGGCGCTCGAAGCGCTCACGCAGCGGCTGCCGAACCTGCGCCTCGTCCCGGGCGCGGCGCTGAGGCACACGCCGCACTTCTTCCTGCGCGGTTATCAGGCGGTGCACTGCGCCTGGGGGCGCTAGGGCGGGCGGCCCGCGGTTAGCGCGCAGCGTCTTCTGCCCCTTCGTCGATCAACGCCCGCCCGTCACGTCGAGCAGCGCGCCCGTTACGTAGGACGCGGCCGGCGAGAGCAGCCACAGAATCGACTCGGCGATTTCCTCGGGGCTGCCCGCGCGCTGCATCGGGATCGTCGGCGCGATGCGCTCTGGGCGGCCAGGTTCGCCAGTGCTGGCGTGGATGTCCGTAATCACTAGCCCCGCGCGGACGGCGTTCACGCGGATGCTCTCGCTCGCGGTCTCGCGCGCGAGCCCAAGCGTGAACGTATCGATCGCGCCCTTGCTGGCGGCGTAGTCGACGAACTCGTTCGGCGAGCCGAGGCGAGATGCGCCCGAGGACATGTTCACGATCGCGCCGCCGCTGCCGCCGTGGCGCGTGGACATGCGCTTTACCGCCTCCCGCGCACATAAGAACGAGCCGATCACGTTGACGCCGAACACCCAGGCGAGCCGCTCCGCGTCCATCGCCTCGACGCGCGCCTGTACGGCGCACACGCCCGCGTTGTTGACGAGCGCCGTGATGCGGCCGAGCCGCGAGTCGACCTCGGCGAAAAGGCGCACGACATCGGCCTCGCGCGCGACGTCTGCCTGCACCGCGATCGCGCGTCCGCCCGCTCGCTCGATCTCCGCGACGACGCGCTGTGCGGCGGCTTCGTCGCGCGCATAGTTCACACACACCGCGTGACCGCGCGCCGCTGCGAGCCTCGCGGTCGCGGCGCCAATGCCTCGCGAAGCGCCGGTGACTATGGCCACGCTCACTGAATCACCGTCCCGCCGTCCGCCGTAACAATCGAGCCCGTCATGAACTTGCACGCGTCCGACGCGAGCCACACTGCGACTTCGGCGATCTCCTCCGGCTTTCCGAGTCGCCCCATCGGGATGGGCGCCACGAAAGCGGCCTCGCCGCCCGTCGCGGACATGATCTCCTCGACGCCCGGCGTGCGGCACACGCCCGGTGCGATCGCGTTCACGCGGATGTTCTGCGTGGCGTAGTCGAGCGCGGCGACTTTGGTGAGGCCTGCGACGCCGTGTTTCGTCGCGCTGTAGGCGACGAAGCCGCCGAGCCCGATCAGCCCGAGCGTCGAGCAGGTGTTCACGATCGTGCCGCCGCCTTGCTTCAACATTTGCGCGATCTCGTGCTTCATCGCGACGAAGGTGCCGCGCAGGTTCACGTTCGCGATCGCGTCGAACTCGTCGAGCGTCCACTCGTGCAGCGGGTGCGCGTTGCCCACGATGCCGGCGTTGTTGAAGGCGCAGTCGAGGCGGCCGAGTCTCGCGATCGCGGTGGCGACGACGCGCTCTACTTCGGCGGGCTTGCCGAGGTCGGCTGTTACGAAGTGCGCCTCGCCGCCGAGCCCGCGGATTTCCTCCGCGACGCTTTCGCCCTTGGGGTTCATGTCCGCGAGCACGACCCGCGCGCCTTCCTTCGCGAACGCCAATGCCGCCGCCTTGCCGATGCCTTGCGCGGTCGCGGTGATGAGTGCGGCCTTGCCTGCGAGTCGTCCAGTCACGAGCGCTCCTTCGCGTGGGAAGCGCGCAGCATAAGCGAGGCTTGGGGTAGGCTGGCCCGCGAACTGGCAGGCGAGCCGGAGCGCGCGAGATGACCGATCCCAGCTGGCAGAACGACCGCATCCTGCGCATCGACATGAGCGCGCAGACGTCGCGCGAAGAGCTGTTCACCACCAAGACGACTGCTTAGGGGCGCAGAATGAGCCTTACGCTGTTCACAGGCGCGAACGTGATCGATGGCACCGGCGCTGCGCCGCGGCGCGAGGCGGTGCTCGTCGAGGGCGAACGCATCACCGCCATCGGCGTCGAGGCCGAGCAGCGCAGCGCAAGCTCTCAGGGCGTCGCCCGCATCGATCTGAGCGGGCTCACGCTGATGCCCGGCCTGATCGACGCGCACTGCCACGTCACCTTCGACGAGCCCGTCAGCAACGACGAGCTGTTCTTCCACCGCCGCCCCGGCCTCGCCGCGCTGATCGCGGGCTTCAACGTGCGCAAGCTGTTACTGGCCGGCGTAACGAGCTTCCTCGACGCCGACACGATCTTCGATCTCGGCATCGACCTGCGCGACGCGATCGAGAGCGGCGCCGTGCTCGGCCCGCGCATGAGCACCGGCGCCCACGCGCTGCTCACCTCCGTGGGCGGCACCGCTGGGCGCCTCTTCCCCGACGAAGGCGAGATCGGCTACGCGCGCATCGTCGGCACGCGCGACGAGATCGTGCGCGAGGTGCGGCGACAGATCAAAGCCGGCGTTGATTGGGTGAAGGTGCACGCGACCGGCCTCGTGCCGCGGCAGCGCGAGCAGGGCGAGATCCAGGTGTGGAGCCTCGACGAGCTGAAGACGGTGGTGAGCGCGGCCCACGATCTCGGCGTGCCGGTCGTCGCGCACTGCCGCAACAGCTCGTCCACCCGCGACTGCGCGATCGCCGGCGTCGACCTGATCCTGCACGCGACGTTCATGCAGGAGGACGCGCTCGAAGCCGTCGTCGCGCGGAAGGTTCCGCTCGTTCCGACACTCACCTTCCAAGCGAACCTCGCTGACTACGGCGCGAAGGTGGGCAGCGAACCGATGCTGATGGAGCTTTTCCGCAAGGAGATCTCCGGCAGCGCGGGCGCCCTGCGGCGCGCTTACGATGCGGGCGTACCGCTGCTCTCCGGCAGCGAGAGCGGGTTCTCCCTAACACCTTACGGGCACTGGCACTGGCGCGAGATGGAGGTGTTCGTGAAGCACCTCGGTCTCTCGCCGCTGGAGGCGATCCGCACCGCCACCGCGAACGGCGCCATCGCGATGCGGAAGCCCGGCGAGCTGGGCGTCGTGAAGCCTGGCGCGTACGCGGACCTGCTCGCGGTGGACGGCGACCCAAGCGCGGACGTCGCGGTGCTCGGCCGCCGCGAGAAGCTGCGCGGCGTGTGGAAGGGCGGCGTGGCGGTGGACCTCACGCAGCCGTGGCCCGAGCGCCGCCCGATCTCCGGTGAGCGCGTGAGTCATTACTCGCGGCAGATCCTCACGCGCAGGCTCGCGGACAGCTGAGGCAGGAGGCCGTCGGCGTTGGCAGAGATGGGAAGACTCTTGGGCGTCTTTCGGCCAACACGCGAATCAGACCGCCGTTGGGCGGGAGCCTTGATCGACGCGATTCCAGTCGCCGCGCCGATCGTCCTGTTCCTCATGCGAAGGCTCGGTGCGGTCTCTGTCCACGAGAACGGGATTGTGGCGCCGGGGTTCTGGAGATCGCGCGCGTCAATTGCGTGGGACCGGATCGCTTCGGTAGGACTGCATTCGAATTCCGGCATCGACGCGCTGCGCGTGAAACAGCGGAGCGGTCCGGACGCCCTCTTCTCGCTGGACTTCGCGAGGAACCCGGAGTTCGTGCGGCTGGTGAAGGCGTGTGCCGGGACCGAGAACCCACTTACGGCGGCGCTCATGAGAACCAGGACGATCTCGTGACGCAGGTCGTGCTCTCGCGCTTCGAAGACGTCGAAGCCGCCTTCCGTCACCCCGCATTGCGCCAAGCTCTCTACGACGAAGGCGCAGTCGTTACGGCGGACACGCTGCTCGCGCTGCATGGCGAGAAGCATCTCGAGCGCCGCCGCCTCGAGTCGCGGGTGCTTCGTGCAGACGTGTTTCGCGAGTTAGAGCGCGATGTCGTTCCGCGCGCGATCGCCGATGCGCTCGCGCATTGCGTGAGCGCGGGCCGCGTCGATGCCGTGGCGTTCGGGCGGCGCGCGGCGTTTCAGTTGACGGCGCGCATCACCGGCATCGACTTCGTGCCCGCACAGCACGCGGACTTGCTCCGGCTCGTCACGAAGTTCGGCGAGGGCGCGACGCTCGTGCATTCGACGCGCGACAAGGAGCAAGTGCGGGCGGAGGTGCGCGCGGCGCTGGCGGAGCTCGACGCGAGGTTCCTGCTCGCCTCGATCGCGCGGCGGCGCGCGCTGCTCGAGCGCTTCGCGGCGGGCGAGATCGGCGAGCGCGAGCTGCCGCGCGATGTGCTCACGGTGCTGCTGCGCAACGAGGATCGCCTCGATCTTTCTCCCGAGGTGTTGCGGCGCGAGGCCGCTTTCTTCCTCCAGGCCGGCGCGCATTCCAACTCGAACGCGCTTGCCCACGCGCTGCACGAGCTGTTCGAGCACGGCGAACGCAAGCCCGCGGATCTCGCCCGCGCGCGCAC
>JANNDT010000445.1:0-6081 GCA_031387905.1 Deltaproteobacteria bacterium | reverse complement strand
CCGTCGTAGAGAATCACCGATACTTCGGCGTTCTCCTGCAAGTAGTCCTTGGCGTCGCCCACCTGCTTCATCGGGATCGTGAACTGCTCGAAGTTGGTCGTGTCCATGAACACGAGGCCATCGGCTTCGGCATAGAGGTAGGTCATGGTGCGGTCTTCGATGTCGGCCTCGACGACGCGCTCCCCGGCGCGATAGGTGCGATCGACGCTCTTGCCCGTGCGCAGGTTCTTGATCTTGGTGCGCACGAACGCGCCGCCCTTGCCGGGCTTCACGTGCTGGAAGTACGTCATCACCCAGGGGTCGCCTTCGATCACCAACTTCATGCCGTTATGGAAGTCCGAGGTATCCGGCATCGCTAAGCCTTCGCCGCTTTCACTGCGGCCGTCAGTTTGGGCACGATCTCGAACAAATCGCCAACGGCGCCCAGCTGCGCGACTTCGAAGATCGGCGCGTCGGGGTCCTTGTTGATGGCGATGATGAAGTTCGAGCCCTTCATGCCGACCAGATGCTGGATCGCGCCGGAGATGCCGCAGGCGACGTACAGCTTCGGCGTAACAACCTGGCCCGAGGAGCCGACCTGGTACTCGTGCGGCAGCCAGCCGGCGTCGACCACGGGGCGCGAGGCGCCCATCTGGCCGCCGAGTGCGTCGGCGAGCGGTTGGATCACTTCTTTGAACTTCTCGGGCGCGCCGACACCGCGGCCGCCGGAGACGATGATCTCGGCCTTGCTGAGATCGTGGCCCTTGGCCCCGGCCACTTTGGTCTCGATGAACTTCGTCGAGAGGCCGCCGAGATCGACCGCGAGTCTCTCGGTCTTGCCGTCGGCGGCGCCTTCGAACGGCTTGTTGGCGCCCGGCTGCACCGAGACGACCGTCAGCGCGGCGGTCGAGACCACGCGCGCGTCGAGCTTGCCGTTGAACACGCGGCGCACGAAGGCGCCGTCCGCGTAGTTGAACGCGTCGGAGACGAAGCCCGCATCGAGGCCCGCGGCGACGCGCGCGGCCACGTCCCAGCCCGAGGGGGTGTTCGAGATCAGCACTGTGCTCGCGCCCGAGGCCTTCACGGCGGCCTTGATGGCGCGCGCGTAGCCGTCGACGTTGTAGTTCGCGAGCGCGGCGTCATCCGCCACGTAGACGTGGCCGGCGCCTTTCTTCGCGAAGTTCTCAGCCTCGGCGCCGACGCCGCTGCCAATGATCAGACCCTTCACGTCTCCGCCAATTTTCTTGGCGAACGCGATCAGCTCGTAGCTGGCCTCGCGCACAATGCCCTTTTGAATCTCACCAACGACGAGAATCGTCATCACTTCTCCCGTGAGCGTTCTTGTTAAAGAAGCCCGAGTTCTTTGATCTTGCCGACGAGCCCCGCGACGATTTCGTCGGTGCTGCCTTTGAGCATTTGCGCGCCAGAGCTCTTGGGCGGCGAGTAGATCTTCTGGATCTTTACCTTGGCTGCGCCGGCCCCGACTTGACCCGCGAGCCCGAGGTCCGCCGCGGTCTTCACGTCGAGCGGCTTCTTCTTCGCGGCCATGATGCCCTTCAGCGACGCGTAGCGGACCTGGTTGAGGCCGGTCTGCACCGCGAGCACGCAGGCCGCCGGCAGCTCGACCACCTCGACCGCGCCGCCCTCGAGTTCGCGCTCGACCCTGAAACCCGTCGGGGTCTTCTCTTCCTTCACGACGCCGGTCGCGCTCGGAATGCCGAGCAGCTCGCCGATCATCGGACCCACGGCCGAGGCGTTGGCGTCGTCGCTCATTAGGCCGAGGAACACGGCGTCCGCGCCCGCGCCTTTCGCCACCGCTGCCAGCGTGCGCGCGATGCCGAGGGCGTCGCTGCCGTCGAACGCGGCGTCCTTCGCGTGCACGGCGCGATCCGCGCCCATGCCGAGGGCCGTGCGCAACGCCTGCGTCACGCGGTCGGGCCCGATCGAGGCCACGATCACCTCCGTCGCCACGCCAGCGTCCTTCAGCCGCAGCGCCTCCTCGAGCGCGAAGGCGTCGTAGCTGTTGATCTCGAACTTGATGCCGTCCTCTTTGATCCAGGCGCCGTCGCCCGCGATGTCGAGGCGCGCGTCCTGATGCGGCACCTGCTTCAAGCAAACCAGAATCTTCATGGTGCGCGGTCTCCGTCGGGGTTGGCATTTGCCCCGCAGCGGCCGGGCGCACGCAGCGCGCGCGAGCAAGCACCAAAGGGGGGCAGAAAGCGGCGAGCACGGTAACGGAGGGGGTTGGGCCTTTCAACGCGTCGCGTCGTGGAACCAGCCCCGGTTCGTGGAGCTGCGCGGGCCTCGCACGAGCGCGGTAGGCCGCCGGACAGCGCGTTTCGGGACGAGCGACGCCGCCGATCCGGCGCCGGCGTGATCTCCAGCAGCGCGCTCATGGCGCCGTAGCGCGCGCGTCGAGCTCGGAACGAACGCGGGCGTGGTCGGCTGCGCTGAACGTAAAGCGTGAGAACAACACCGAGCCGATCGCGTAGCCGATGAGCGGCGCCCCGCCCATTAGGCAGACGAGCGCGAACTTCACGCCCTCGGATTGCTCGGCGTTCGGCTGGAAGCCCGCGAAGCCGAGCACGAACGCGGCGCTGCTCGCAAGCAGCGCGTTACCGAGCTTCGAGACGAAACTCCAGGCCGCGAAGTACGCGCCTTCCTTGCGCTCACCGGTGCGCAGCTCGTCGAGGTCGATGATGTCGGCCTTGAGCGACTGCCCGATCGAGTTGCCACACGCACCCGCACTGCCGGCCAGGAATGAAGAAAGTGCCATCAGCGGCCAGTCGTTCTCGCCGAGCCAGAACAGCATTCCGAAGCCGATGCCGCCTTGAACCATCGCGAACAGCCAGAGGCTCTTCTTCTCGAAGCGTCGCGCGAGCAGCACCCACACGGGAATCGCGAGGAACGTTGCGAGCATGTAGATCGCGAGCATCGCCGGCGTGAGATCGGGCCGCTTCATCACGTACTCGGTCACGTAGGGCACGAGCACCGAGAGCCCGCCGAGCCCGATCGCCTCGACGAAGAACACGATCAGCAGCAGGCGCGCCTCGCGGTTGTGCCAGACGTCGCGAAGCGCCTGCCGGAGATCCGCGCCGCCGCGTCCCTGATAATCCGAGCGCTCGCGGGGGAGCCGCCAGATCGCCAGCGCAATCAACGCCGCCGTGGCGAAACCGGAGACGATCGCCAGCGAGCTCGCCTCGCCGCGGTCGCGCGCGGGATCGAGAATCACTTGCGTGCCGAAGACGAGCGCGAGCAGCAGGCCGATCGAGCGCACGAAGTACTTGGTGCCGAACACGCGATTGCGCGCGCTGGCTTCGTGGGTGAGTTCGACGCCGAGCGCGGCGTGCGGCACCTCGAACGCGGTGAAGGCGGTGTAGAAGCCGAACACCGCGATGGCGACCCAGGCGACCTCTGCGATCTGCCCGAGCGCTTCGGGGGGCGACCACGCCATCCAAGTGAACAGCGCGATCGGCAGCGCAGAGCCGAGGATCCAGCTCTTCCGCCGCCCGAGCCGGTTCTGCGTGCGATCGCTCCAGGTTCCCACGAGCGGATCCGCGAGCGCGTTCCAGAGTTTCGCCGCGAGATAGATCCCGCCCATCGCGAATGGCGAGATCAACAGCTTGTCCGTCGCGAACTTGAGGAACGTGACCAAGAACAACGTGTAGATGAAGCTGACGCCAGCGCCGGGTAGCGCGTAGAGCACGAGCGTCGATAGCGGCAGCGGGGCGCGAGCCTTCAACGCGCGCCGCTCAAGCGCCCATGAACATCAAGAAGTCATCGAGCGATGCCGCGCGCAGGTACGGATTCCTGCGCTTCTGCTCGCCCAGCGAGCCGTACGGATCGGCGGCGTAGAAGTGGCCCGGGTAGAGCAGCGTGTCGTCGGGCAACAGTCTCAGCTTGTTATGCAGGCTGTCGTACATCTGGGCGGGGTCGCTGCCGGGCAGGTCGACGCGGCCGCAGCTGCCGAGAAAGAGCGTGTCGCCGCTGACTAGTTTTCCAGCAGCGCCGGCTTCTTCGACCAGGAAACACTGCGAGCCCGGCGTATGCCCCGGCGTGTGGAGCAGCCGCACGGTCACGCCGCCGAGCGCGATCGTGTCGCCGCTCGCGTGGCGCACGAAGTCGCTCTCCGAGAGCTGCGTCACTTTGCGCACGCCGTCCGCCTCGAGCGCGTTCACGTGCACCGGCACGGGCGCGCGAGCCATTAGGCGCGCGAGCCCCTCGATCTCCATGTTGAAGATGCGCCCGCCGACGTGATCTTGGTGGTAATGCGTGACGAGCGCGCCCGTTATGCGCAGGCCGTCCCGCTCGGCTTGATCGATGAGCGCGTCCACCGCCCAGGCCGGATCGACGAGCAAGCACTCGCGCGTGCTGTGGCTGCCGATCAGGTACGCGAAGTTCTGCATCTCGCCGACCGGGAGCTGCGCGAAGTAGAGATCGCTGGGCATCGGGGGCTCCGAAAGTGAGTTTGAGCGAAGCCTAGTCCGGCAGCTCGACTCTGAGCACGTCGCCGTCGAGTTCGACGCGATGCACGCGCAAGCGGCTGCCGTCGTCGATGCCCCAGCCTGAGCGCACGTTGTACGCGAAGCCGTGCACCGGGCAGATCACGCACTCGTTCTCGACTTCGCCCTCCCCGAGGTTGCCGCCCGCGTGCGGGCAGCTCGCGTCGACCGCGAAGTAGCCCGTCACGCTGCGGCCCACCGCGAGCAGCCGGCCCGCGATCGTGAACGCGAGCACTTGGCCTTCGCGAATTCTCGAAGCGGGCGAGAGCGTGTGCCAACGCATCGTCGGTCGCTCGACTCGCCGCTGTGCTTCAGGCGTTCCCGAGCGACTTCCGCACCCAGGTCTCGAGCACGGTCAGCACCTCTCGGTTCACTTCGTCCTGGGTGCGCGGGCCCTTCTTCGAGACGTGGAGGTGATGGTCGGCCTCCTCGACGACGTGCAGGTTCACCGGCGCTCCCACGCGGCCGAGCGTCTTGCGCAGCGCGGGCAGGTCGCAGTAGCGGTCCTTGGAGCCCTGCACGAACAACATCGGCGTAATCACTCGGTAGAGGCGATCGGCGTTCACCTCAGTGGTGTTCCCGAGCTTGTGCAGCGGATAGCCCAGGAAGAACAGGCCCTGGATGCGCAGCCGCGCGGTCGCAGCGTTCGAGGCCGCGATCGCGCCGATATTCTTGCCGCCCGCGAACACGTAGGCCGGCGCGGCGCTCGGATCCTGCGAGAGCACCTGGATCGCTGCCTGATAAACGCGCTGCATCACGCGCGGCTCATCTGGCTTCTTCTTTTTCGCGACCATGAACGGCATTGGGAAGCGCAGCGTCAGGTACTTTCGCTCGGTGAGCGCCTTCTGCAGCGTGTCGAGCAGCGGATCTTCGTCGGCCGACGCCTGCGCGAACACCACCGCGACGCGCGCGCCCGTGGGCCACCATTCGGGCACGCCGAGGCGGCCGGTGACGGAGTCGAGCCCGTGCACGGGCTCGCCCAGCGGGATCTTGATCGGCTCGTACTGAGGAGCGGAGTCGGACACGCCCATCCTTCTTGTGAGGCAGCTCTCAGCCCCGGGGGGCGAGCGGCGGGCGGACCTTACCGACTTGGTTTCGCGAGCGGAAGTGCGCTGAGCGCCGGATTCAGGCCAATCCGAGTACTGTCCGCTCCGCGGGGACTCATGAACAAGGTCTTGATCACCGGAATCGCGAGCCCGCTGGGCCGCTTGCTGGCGCGCCGCCTCGCCTCGGGCTGGGTCGTGTGCGGCGTCGACGCGCGCCCTTGGGCGGGGCACCCGCGCGAGATCGCGATGCACGTCGTCGATCTGCGCAAGCGCGGCTTCGAGGAAGTCGTGCGCAGCGAGCGGCCCGCTGCGGTGGTGCACCTCGGTGTGCAGCGCGAGATGCGCGGCGACGCGCGCAACCGCCACGACCTGAATGTGCGCGGCAGCAAGAGCCTGCTCGACCACTGAGCGGCGTTCGAGGTGGGGCAGCTCGTGGTGGTCTCGACTGGCACCGTGTACGGCGCGGCGCCTGAGAACCCGCTTTACATGTCCGAGGACGTGCCGCTCTCCGCGAGCCGCAGTTACCCGGAGATCCGCGATCGCGTCGAGGTGGA
>JANNDT010000442.1:0-3067 GCA_031387905.1 Deltaproteobacteria bacterium | reverse complement strand
CTTCAAGAGCGTGAGGTGCGGCCGGTCGGGGCGAACCGCAGTCAGCGCGTCGACGTGCGCGTGATCGCGGCGACCAACCGCGAACTGCGCCGCGAGGTCGATCGCGGCGGCTTTCGCGCGGACCTCTACTACCGGCTCGCGGTGTTCCCAATTCGCGTGCCCCCGCTGCGCGAACGCCGCGAAGACATCGCGCCGCTCGCGCGGCACTTTCTCGCGCTGCACGGCGAGCGCGAGAACAAGCGCGGCTGCCGGCTCGCGGCGGAGGCGCTCGATTGGCTGGCGACGCATCCGTGGCCCGGCAACGTGCGCGAACTCGAGAACGAGATGTTGCGGGCGCTCGCGCTCTCCGAGCCGGGCGACGAGATTCCCGCTGCGCTGCTTTCGCCGCGAGTCGCGGAACTGCTCGAGCCGGGCCGCGAGCTGGTCGCAGAAGGCGAGCCGCTGCGCATAACGCTCGCGCGCTTCGAGAGCTGGCTGTTGCGCAAGAGCCTCACGAGCCACGGCGGCCGGCGCGCCGAAACCGCGCGCTCGCTGGGCCTAACACGCGAGGGCTTGCACAAGAAAATGAAGCGGCTCGGTGTGCAATGAGGGGAGCTGAGCCGAGCCCTGAGGCGAGCGCCGGCAGGGGCTCCAAATGCCCGCGAGCCGATACGTTGCGTCGCCGTGAGCAAGCTGGAACTCCACATCGAGCCGAACTGGCGCAAGCGGCTCGAGCGCGCCGGCCTAACGGACCCGACGCACTTCTTCAGTGCTGAGGTCGGGCGCACCGTTCAGCGCAAGCCGGGGCGCGAGGTGCGCCACCTGGCGCCGCCCGGGGGCGGGCCTGGGACCTATCTGAAGTGACTCGCCGCGCCTCCGCTTCGCGCTCGGCTCGGCGACGCCGTGCGCGGCGAGCGCACCAGACGCGGCGCCCGCGAGGCGCGCGAACTCACGCGCTTGTTCGCCGCAGGGGTGCGCGCATCGCGACCGGTCGGCTGGGGATGCGTGCGCCGCTTCGGAATCGCGCACGAGTCGGTGCTCGTCACCGAAGAGATTCGCGGCGCAGCGCTCACGCACGCCCTCGAGCACGCGACGCGCAGCGCTTTGCCGCGCGCTCTTGGCGAACTGCTCGGCAATTTGCACGCGCATCAGATTCATCACGAAGTTCGCTGCAAAGACGTGATCGCGAACGAAGCTGGCGAACTCGCGCTGATCGATCGCGATCCGAAAGACGCGCTGCCCGCGCTCGCGGCCGCGCGCGACGGCCCACTGCTCTGCCTCGCGCGCTGCAAATACTTGCGCTTGCGCGGCGGCGCGAAGCTTTCGCGGGGGGAACGCCTGCGCGTGTTAGGCGCCTATCTCGGCGCCGCGAATAACGCGCTGCCACTCCGCGACGCGTTCGCGATCGTCGCACGCGCGCTCGACGCAGAAATCGCGCTGCATCGCGCCAACCGGCGCTGTTCGATGGTTTCGGCCCGCGCGAGGCGCGAGCAGAGATCGCGCGGCGTGGGCCACATCACGGCGGCGCGCGCGCAGCCTCGAACTGCGGTGCGCCGCGTCACGCGGGCAGTCCGCGCAGCGTCCGATTCAACTCAGCGATGCAAACGTCACGCTTCGCCGCTGCGAACTCGTTGCGCGCCGCCGCGCTCGGCTTTCTCGTCTCGCTCTCGGCGCTCGCGCCGACGGGGCTCGACGCTTCGCCGCGCGATCACGTCTTGCAGTGGGTCCCGCCGAGCGGCGTGATCGACGGCTACCGCGTGCACCTCGGGCGAACGCCCTCGCTGTACGACCAGATCCTCGATCTCGGCTTCGTGCCGATCGACATCGACGGCATCGGCCGCGCCACCGTCACGCTCGATTCGACGCGCGATTACTACATCGCCGTGACCGCCTACAACGCGATTGGCGAATCGCCGCACTCGAACCAGATCGCACTCGCCGCGTCGGCCTGCGACCCGCGCTATTGCGACGACGCCCAGCAATGCACCGCGGACGACTGCGGCCCGAACGGCTGTACGCACACCGCCCTGCCGGACGGCACCTTCTGCAGCGCGGCCGGCAGCGCTTACGGCATGTGCATGGCGGGCGCCTGCCAAGCGGCGCAGTGCACCGACGCGTCGCACTGCGACGACCGCAACGCTTGCAATGGCGCGGAGACGTGCAGCGCCAGCGGTTCCTGCGCGGCGGGCACGCCGGTCGCGTGCGGCGCTCCTAGCCAGTGCGCGGTGCCCACCTGCGATCCTGCGAGCGGCGGTTGCCGCGAGATCCCGCGCGCGGACGGGACCGTCTGCAACGACGGCAAGCGCTTCACGACGAACGACCGCTGTACGCGGGGCGTCTGCCGCGGAACGCGCGTACGCAAATAGACAGCAGGTCGCCAAGCTGTCGCCTTTCCGGCGTGACGCGTATGCGCGTTTGCGGCCGCAGTCGCCTGCCGGGCCACGGGAGCGATCTGCGAGATTTCCACTAAGGTGCGCGCCCTCAAATGACGGCCACCACCTCGCCGGATGCGCGCGCACCGCGCACCGAACTCCGCAATCTCGCGATCATCGCGCACGTCGATCATGGGAAAACCACCCTGGTCGACGGGCTCTTTCGCTTCACCGGCGCGCTGCGCGCGAACCAGGTGCTGCAAGAGCGCGCGATGGACAGCAACGACATCGAGCGCGAACGCGGCATCACGATTCTCGCCAAGACCACCTCGATCGATTTCGAGGGCGTGCACATCCAGATCGTGGATACGCCCGGCCACTCGGACTTCGGCGGCGAGGTCGAGCGCGTGCTCGGCATGGTCGACGGCGTGCTGCTTTTGGTCGATGCCGTCGATGGCGTAATGCCGCAGACGCGCTTCGTGTTGCGCAAGGCGCTCGAGCACAAGCTGCGCCCGATTCTCGTCGTCAACAAAGTCGACCGCCCCGAGTCGCGCGGCCAAGAGATCGTCGACGAGGTCTTCGACCTGCTCGTCGAGCTCGGCGCCGATGACGTGCAGCTCGAGTTCCCGGTGGTGTTCTGCTCCGCGAAGCAGATGGTGGCGGGGCTCACCCCGGACGAGCCGATGAAGGACCTGCGCCCGCTGCTCGAGACGATC
>JANNDT010000433.1:0-15297 GCA_031387905.1 Deltaproteobacteria bacterium | reverse complement strand
GCGAATTTCGAGACGGCGAAGACGCCGTACAACCCGATCGGCACGAGCGTGAAGTGCAGCCGATGCTTACGGAAAATTGTGCGATTGAAGTGGCTGCGGAACACCACGCTGAACAGATGCCCGTAGGTCCAGACGGCGGCGAACAGCTCGATGCGCGTGCGCGGTTGGCCGGAGCTCGTGACGACGGCGAGCGGCCACGCGAAGCGGCTGACGAGCCACACGAACGCGATTGCGAGCAGCGGGGCGAGGATGAAGCAGATCCAGTCGTACGCGGGGCCAGCGATGTAGCCGCTCGCGCGCGGAACCGGAGCGTCGCTTGTTACGGCCGCCAATTCAGACTTCCTTGCGCTGTACCGACCAGATGAAGCCGTCGTACCAGAAGTGCATCAGCGAGACCACGAACGGGATCGGGAAGATCCAGAACGCGCCGCGCGCAAGCGACGCCTCGCGCACGCCGAGTTGCAGCGCGGCCTCGTAACCGAGGCCCGCGAGCGCGATCGAGGCGCCGAACAGCAGTGCGAGCGGAAGTGCGCGCCCGCTCGAGAAGCCGAGCCGCTGGCCGAGATTCTTCTGCTCCGTCCACCACACGATCCCGAAGTACTGGAGGCCGTGATACAGGCTCGTGATCGCGTAGCCGAGGAAGGCGTCGAAGAAGCCGAAGGCGAGGATCGTGACGAGCGCGGTCGAGACGAGCAGGCCGACTTTCTGGCGAGAGATGCGATGCCCGGCTCGCGCCATTCCCCAGTAGGACGAGACGTAATAGGCGACGAAGGCAGCGGCGAGGACAGCCGTGGCGTTGCCGAGCGACGCGTGGTTGGCGTCGAGCCAGCGCAGCAACTGCGAAGGCCACTGCCAGCCGACGGCCTGGAACTTGTCGAGATCGTCGATCGTCGGGATGAACGAGAGCCCGACGATCAGCGGGCCAATGTAGGTGGCGTGCGCGAGCCAGATGTCGAGCGTGCGCCCGGCTTTGGGTGGGTTGCCCGCTCTCGCGTCGTAGATCCGCGCGAGGCCGAAGTTCTGCATGCTCGTGTGGTAGGCGTCCCAGACGGATGCGAGCAGCACGCCCATTAGGAACGCAGTGCGCGAGAGCGCCATCGCCAGATACAACGCGATCGGCACGAGCGTGAACCGAACGGGATGCTTCTTGAAGATGCCCGCGTTCAGGTGGCTGCGGAACACGACCGCGGCGAGGTGGCCGTAGATCCAGACCGCGACGAACAGCTGATAGCGCGTGCGATCGCCGCCCATGAACACAGCCGGCTGGTTCGACCACGGCACGAGCAGCATGCCGACACCGAATGCGAGGCACAGCCACGGCGCGAGGATGAAGAACGCGAGGTCGAACGCGGGCGTGGCGATGAAACCGCTGCGCGCGCCGCCCGGGTTCGTCACTGCGCTCGCCATCTCGCCTCCCGTTTCGTGCTGAGTGCTGAGCCCTAAGCGCGCACCACCAAGAACCCCGCGCGTGGGAAGTGCACGACCACGTCGCCCACTTCGGGGTCGTTCCGCCTGATCGCGATCTCCTGCGCCGAGGCGCGCACGAGCTCGCCCGCGATCGGGTCGCGGCCATAATCATCCGCCATCACCGCGACGCGGTCGCCCACGCGCCAGCCGTTGGGCTCGCCCGGCTCGACGCCGGGCGTCGTTTCGGATTTGCTCGCTCTCGCGATCGCGAGCGCCTCGCTCGGCTCCATCGGCGTGTGTCGCCCATGGCCGATCGACTTGATGCGCCCCGCCCACGCGCGCACGCCCACGTGCGGCTCGAGCAGCTCGCCCGCGGGCGGGTAGAAGCTCTGCAAGAACCACACGCAGTGATACGTGGTGAAGTCCGCGAGGCCCGCCTCGCGCCCCAACAAGTAGGGGCGGCCATCGCGCAGCTGGGCGTCGAGCCAATCGAGTTGCGCGCGCAGCTGTTCCTTCATCATCGGAACCGCCGCCTTCATCTGCTGCGTGTCGAAGGGACGCCCAGTGAGCTGCGAGCGGTCCTCCAGAAAATCTTTCGGCACGGAATCCGCCATCTGGCCGAAAATCACGGCGACTGCGGCTTGGAAGAACACGCGGTCGGACCAGAATGCGCTGGCCCAGTGCGTCGCCTCGGCGCCGCCAGGGCAGAGGCTCGGCGACGGATGGCGGCGGTCGATCTCGCGCAGGATGCACTGCGAATCGCAGTAGATGTCCGCGCCGATCTGCATGACCGGGATCTTGCGATAGCCGCCTGTTAGGGGGACCAGCTGCGGCTTCGGCATGATGTTCGGCTGTAGGACGCTTCTCCAGGCGAGGCCCTTGTGCCCGAGCGCGATGCGCACCTTCTCGGTGAAAGGCGACGTCCAGTAGTGGTGAAGGATCAAGTCGGGCATTGGTGTTCTCCGGCTGCGAGAGCGGGGCAACGTAGCCGAGTGTCGGATATGACTCGCGACCCCGAGCGGAGCTTGCGGGCGGAAATCGCAGAGGCCACGCTTCGCCTCGATGACCTCACTCGCGGCTTCCGCCGATCGTCCGTTCAGGTTGCGTTCGCGGGAGATGGGTCTCGCCGCACTGGCGTGCTCGGGCCTGACGCTCGCGTTCTTGTGGCCCATTGTGCAGGCATGGGGCAACTGGGGCATCGAAGACTGGGATTATTGGGCCGCGCACCATGAGGCCGCGCGCCGGACGTTGGTCGACTACCACCAACTCCCGCTCTGGAATCCCTGGTGCTGCGGTGGAACGGATCTGGCGGCGCACCCGGGCTCGCGTGTCTTCGCGATCACTTCGCCGCTCGTCTTCTTGTTGGGGGCAGTCGGCGGCCTCAAGCTCGAGATGCTCCTGCACGCCGCCGCGGGCATGCTCGGCCTGTACGCCGCGGGCCGCCAAATCGGGCTGGATCGCTTTAGCGCCTGGCTCGCTCCGCTCGCGTATTTCCTCGGTCCGCTCTACGCGCTGCCGGTCACGGCGGGCATGGCCTGGTTCACTTCGGTCGCGTTCCTGCCGTGGGCGCTCTTGTTCTTTCTTCGTTCTGAAGCCGGCGAACTCCGTCACCTCGTCGCGAGCAGCGCTTGCCTGGTCTTCATGTATCTCGGCGGTGGGGCGTATCCGCTTGCGATCGCGTTGCTCTTCTTCGGTTTCTTAGCGCTGCTCGATCTGCGCGAGCTCGGTCTTGTCCGCACAGGAAGGCGGATTGGCACACTCGTAGCGCTCACGGTTTTGCTCGGAGCCATCAAGCTGCTCCCCTCGATCGACTTCATGCGGGACTTCCCACGCCAGGCCGAGCAGCCCACTGGCTTCAGCATGCAGTCCCTGTCCGTGGGTTTGTTCAGTCGCGATCAACGCCTGGAAGTCGCCGCTACGCAATTCGATGGCGTTCATTCCGGCGAACTCCTGCGCGGCATCAGCGCGGACTACGACGACGTAGGCATGTACGTCGGTCCGCTTGTCGCCGCGTTGTTCGCACTCGGCCTCGCCTGCCAAGGCCGCAAGACTTGGAAGCTTCTGCTCGCCTTCCTGTTCTTTCTGTTGCTCTCGCTCGGCGACCGGCTGCCGTTGGGCCCGTACCAAATCCTGCAGCAGCTCCCCGTGTTCGAGTCGATGCGCTTCGCGGAGCGTTATCGATTGGTATGGCTGCTCTGCGCGCTGCTCGTCGCCGGCAGTGGATTGCAGCTCGTGCGACGCGCGCTCGGGTCGCGGTTCCCGGGGCGACCCTATGGCGACGTCGTGGTGGCCGCGACGCTGCTCGCCGTGTTGATCGACCTCTTCGTCGTCACCCGCCCGATCTATCAGGCCGCATTCCCAATAGCGCCGATGACGTTCCGCGCTTCTCCGGAGTTCCGGCAGATCGCGGGTCTCCCAAACTACGACGCCGATGGCTTCGTCCCCAAGCCCTATGGGCAAGCGCGCGTCTATGGAGCATGGAGCGCGCACTATCCGGCTTTTCTCATGAACCTCGGTTTCGCACGTTGTTACGAATCCGCCCTTGTGCCGCGTGCGGCCGTCCCTATGCGCGCCAAGGGCTACCGGGGTGAGGTCCATCTGACGGGGACTGCCGGCGAGGTAGCGACCGAGTTTTGGTCTCCCAACAAGCTGCGCTTCCGTGTTCGAGCGGCAAGCAGCGGGCGGCTCATCGTGAATCAAAACTACTACCGCGGCTGGAGAGCGAGCGATGGCAGGCCCATCACCAGCGCGGCCGGACTGCTCGCGATCGCCGTGGGCCCGCAAGATCGCGAGATCGAGATCAGCTACGCGAGAGACAGTTTCGTGGTGGGCGCGCTGGTCAGCGCCGCGGCGTGGAGCGTCATCCTGTTTGCGGTCGGCTCGCGCCTTGTGAGGCGCTAGCAGCGGTCGCCAGCGCCTCTCGCCGGCTCGCCGCGCCATGTATCTAGAAACGCGGAGCCGGCGCCATGCCGGTCAGCAGCTGGTTTGCCGCGCGGTGCGCGTCCAGGCACGCGAGCGCGGTCACACCTTGCTCGCAGCGGCTGAAGGCGCGCCGCAGGCCTGCGCGCGGAAACGGGATCGCGTGCACGAAGTGCGTGGCATAAAGAGCTGCCGTCATGCGGGCAGCCTGAACGCGATCGGGAGTCGCGAATGCGGGCGTCTCTCCGCGGTAGAAGCCCGCGAGGCGAGCAATTAGGCTGCGCGCGCTCTCCGCGTTCGCGCCGAACAGCGCGCGCGTCTCGCGCCAGGTTCCTTCGCGCAGCGAGGAATCCGGAAAACGGTGCGACCAATAGGCTAGCCAGGTTGCGCACTCGGCTTTGCGACCGGTCGCGCAGACGTGGCGAGTGATGGCGCTCAGCTTGGTTTCGTCCAGCACTCCGGCCTCGGGGGCCAGCAAGCCGCGCGGAACAGGATCGGGCGCGTCGATGGCGCCGACCAGCGCGGGCCGGTGGGCTTCGCCGCCGCTGAAAAAGGCGCGCGCCGCGAGGTGCGAGAGGATCGGGTGGCGCAGGGTGTGAATGCGTCCGCCGGGCTCGCGTACGAGGACGCCTGCGGGCATCAACTCGTGCGTCGCGAGCTCTTCCCAGGTACGTGCGCCGCAGCGAGCGAAGCCCGCGCGGAAGTCGCGCCGCGCGTAGCGTTCTTTGATCGCCGCGAGCGGCGGGTAGGCCGCTGGCGAGTTGAAGCCGAGCAAGAGCACTTCGTTGCCACCGGTCGTCCACACCGCGACGTGCTCGAACACGTCTGCATAGGTGCGCATCACGACAGCGAGCGTGGCGTCATCGCTCTCGTAGCCGTGCATCCACTGCGCGTAGACGCCGCCGGGTGTTAGGCGAGCCCGCGCGGCGGCGAGAAACTCGCGGCTAAAGAGCATTTCCACGCCGGCAACCCACGGGTTGCTCGGCTCGGAGAGGATTACGCCGTAGTGCTCGCGCGAGCGAAGCAGGGCGCGGTATGCGTCGCGACGCTCGAGGATGACCCGCGGGTCCGCGTGAGCGCCGAGGTTCCACGGATCGAAGAGAGGCGCTGCTTCGATCACGCCCGGTGAGATCTCAGCGGCACGCACGAGTCGAGTGCTCTCGAGCCGCGTGAACTCGCCCGCGCTCACGCCGGTGCCCCAGCCGATCAGGAAGACGTTCGACGGATCGTCCGAAACGAGAGCGGGCACCAGCGCCAACAGGCCCATCGTCGCGTAGTCGACGGCCGTGTTCCCGTCGGACTTACCGTTATTCACGATCGAACGCGACAATCGTCCCTGATAAGGCGCTTCGATCACGGTGATGGTGCTGACCGGGTCGTCGCGGTGGAACAGCAGCTTCGTGCCGCGCGACTCTGCTGCGTAGAACTCTTCGGAGCCCGCGAAGGTCTCGAGCGCGGGTTGACGCTGCCGGAACGCGCCGGAGGTGAGATGTAGAGGGTCCCAGCTCGGGAGCAGCAGCGCGGCGATGATTACGGCGGCGCAGGCGCCGCCCGCGAGTCCGCGCCGCGCACCTAACACGTTGGCAGTGAGGAGCGCCGCAGATAGCGCTAGCGCGGCGAGCGCGACGCGGTAGACGTCGCCGAGGTCGAGCCAGAACAGCAGCACGTAGCCGCCGAGCAGCGCGCCCGCGAGCGAGCCGAGCGTGTTCGCGCTGTAGAGCCGGCCCGCGATCTGGCCGAGCTCGCCGTAGCGATCGCGCAGGTGGTGGAAGAGCAGCGGCAAGAGCGCACCCGACAGCGCGATCGGGATCGCGAGCACGGCGAGCATGCAGAGGAAGGTCGCGGCGTAGTAAGGGCCGAAGGCTTGCGGGACGTCGCGGAACATCGCGCGCACGACGTGCGCAGCGTACGGCGCGCGCGGCACCGCGAAGTAGAGCGCCGCGACGAGCGCGACGAGCGCCCACTGCGAGGCCACGATCAATGCGCGCGGAATGCGCGGCAGCGCGGCGACCGTGAAGCTGCCGAGCGCGATGCACAGCACGAAGAGCGCGGCGATCATCGCGAAGGTGAAATGCGAAGAGCCGAGTGAGAGCGCGCCGATGCGGTTCGCGACGGTCTGCAGCGCCATCATCGCGAAGCCGCCGAGGAAGGCGATGCCTGCGTAAACGCCGAGTGATTGGGGCGCTCGCGACGCCAGGGTGGTGACTGCGCTCGCGAGGTTCTCCTGCGATGCGTGTGCGCGCTGTGCGCGCGCTTTGCGAACGCGATCGAGCACGATGAAGGTCGCGCCCGCCGTGAGGTTCACGACGCCCATCGCGCGCAGCACGCCGTCGAGGCCGAGCCACGGCACCAGCGCAAAGCCGCCCGCGAGTGCGCCGGCGAATGCGCCCGCTGTGTTCGTCGCGTAAATCCACGCGTGCACGCGCGTCGCTTCTGCGACCGTGCGCGAGAGCGCCTGTGTGAGTAGCGGGATCGTGCCGCCCATCAGCACGGTGGGCGGACCTAACAGCACGGCGCAGAGCAGTACGTCGAAGGCGAACGAGAGCGCCTCGTGGCCCGGCGGCACGAGGAACGAAACGCGCTGCGCTGCGCTGAATAGCCACGGGAAGAGCAGCGCCCAGATGCCGATGCTGACTTCGACCGCGCCGTAGGTGCGCAAGAGCGCGGGGACTTCGCCGGCGCCCGAGGCGCGCGCGCTGAGGCGCTGGGTGACGCGGCCGAACAGCTCGTAGCCGAGCGCCATGCCGCCGAGGAAGATCGCGAGCACCGCGGCGGTGGCCTCGCTGTGGGAGCCGAGCAGCGTCGCGAGGTACTTCTGCCACGCGACCTCGTAGACCAGCCCGCTGAAGCCGGTGAGCAGCGTCAGCCATAGAGAGATAGGGCGCACCATGGTCCGAAGAGTGGCCCGCGCGGCCCCTCAGGTATCGAGAAACCCGCGAGAATGCAGAGGAAATGCGCTCCCGAGCCGCGCGGTCGGGCCGCGAGGCGCCCGCGCCGCGAGACCTAACGGGGTCTGACCCCTTTCGGTCTCGCTGCCGCCCCACGGGGCGGCGGCGGTGCACCTGAGTAGAATCTTGCACTCGGGTGTAAGTTCGGGGTAGGGTGGCCCGCGATGGCCTCCTCCTCGCCGCCCGAAGCGTCCCGACGCGAGCGCAAGAAGTTCGCGCTGCGCGGGCGCATCCTCGAGGCAGCGACCGCGCTCTTCAGCGAGCACGGCTTCGCGGCCGCGAAGGTCGCCGACATCTGCGAGCGCGCGGACGTGGCGCAGAAGACCTTCTTCAATCACTTCGCTTCGAAGCAGGACTTGCTGCGCGAGATCGCGGCCTACGCGCTCGACGAGCTGCTCGTGGATGTCGAGACGGCGCGCAAGCAAGGGCACACCACGGCGGCTCGGCTCGCGCACTTTTTCGCGCAGACGGCGGCGCGCGCGGAGCAGGGCGGCGCGATGCACCGCGAGCTGGTGACCGAGCTCGTGCACACCGTGCACGGCATGCCTGAGAAGTCCGAGCACGCGCGGCGGCTGCACGCGGCGTTCGGCGAGATCGTGCGCGAGGGCCTCGCGGCCGGCGAGCTCACGCGCCGTCACGCGCCTGAGACGCTCACGCAGATGATCCTCGGCGCTTATTACGTGTTGATCTTCGACTACGCGAATCTCGATGACCACCCGATCCGCGCGCACGCGGACGCGGCGGCGCGCTTCCTCGCGGACGCGCTGGCCGCAAGCGCCTCGGGCGCGCGCAGCGAGGCGAAGCCGAGCGAAGTCGAGCGAAGTCGAAAAGTGACCTCCGAGGAGTGAACGATGGCTCTGCGTGAACAAGAAGATGACGAGCTGCCGCTGCCCAACGGCTGGTTCGCCGTCGCCTGGAGCAAGGAATTAGGCGAGGGCGACGTGAAGCCCGTCCACTATTTCGGCGAGGAGCTGGTGCTCTTTCGCACGCGCTCCGGCCAAGCGCGCGTCGTCGATGCGTTCTGTCCGCACCTCGGCGCGCATCTCGGCCACGGCGGGCGCGTGATGGGCGAGACGATCCGCTGCCCGTTCCACGGCTGGCAGTACGACGGCGCGAGCGGCGCGTGCACGACGATTCCCTATTGCGAGCGCATTCCGGCGAAAGCGCGCGTGCGCGCGTGGGACGTGCTCGAGCGCAATGGCATGATCTTCGCCTGGTATCACGCCGAGCAGAAGCCGCCGGAGTGGGACATGCCCCTAATGCCTGAGATCGGGCATGCGGATTGGTCCGAGCCGCGCACGTTCGAGTTGGTGTTGCCCGCGCACGTGCAGGACACGCACGAGAACAACAACGATCCAGTGCACTTTCAGTTCGTGCACCGCTCGCTGGAGACGCCGCCGTCGTCGATCGAGTACTCCGCGGACGGCCGCCACTACCGCATCGTGAGCGATTTCGTCGCGCAAGGCGCCTGGGCCCAGTACCTCGAAAAGAGCAAACTCGTGCGCGATTCGTGGGGCCTCGGACTAACAGCCGTGCGCACCGAGGGCATTCCCGGCGCTGGCCTCTTGATGTACTCGTCGACCACGCCCATCGAAGGCAAGAAAGTCCACTCGCGCTGGCTGCTCACCGCCACCAAGAACATCGTCGACTTCTTCGGCGAGGAGTTCATGACGGGGCTCACGCAGGGCGTCCAGCAGGACATTCCGATCTGGACGAACAAGGTGCACCGCGCGCGGCCTGTCTTGTGCGAGGCCGACAACTATCTCGCCGAGTTCCGGAAGTGGGCGCGTCAGTTCTACTCGCACCCGGTGGCTTAGAGAAACGCGATGGGGAACCAGAGCGCAGCATCCGAACGCTTTCTCGTCATCTCCAGCGATTGTCACGCCGGCCTTCCGCCTGATCGGTATCGCGACTATCTCGATGCGAAGTATCACGCCGCGTTCGACCAGGCTCTGCCCATCCAGATCGCGATGACGAAAGCGGCGGAGAAGCAGTTCCTCGTCGCCGACATCAACGCGGCCTGGCGGCACGGGCGCGAGCGCGCGCTCAGCGGCGCGTGGGATCACGAGGCGCGCATCGAGGTGCTCGACGGAGACGGCATCGCGGGCGAGGTGATCTTTCCGGACGGCATCACCGAGATGAACTCGCCGCCTTTCGGCGCGGCGCTCGGCCTGCCCACCGAGAACGTCGTGCCGGAGTTGCAGTGGGCCGGCGCGCGCGCGCATAACAGGTGGCTCGCGGAGTTGGTCTCGATGGCGCCTCTGCGGCGCGTCGGCGTCGCGATCGTGCCCGCGCTCTGGGACGTGGCGGAGGCGGTGCGCGAAGTACGCTGGGCGCGCGCGAACGGGCTCGGCTCCATAATGATCCCTGTGATGTGGGGCAAGCACGCGCCCTATCACCACCCGAAGTACGACGCGCTCTGGGCCGTCTGCCAGGATCTCGACGTCGTCATCAACTTCCACTCGGGCCCTTCGCCGATGGAGGACTTCTTTGGCCCGCCGCCGGTCGGTAGTTCGCCGGTCGGCCCCGGCGCGATGGGCATCTACGTCACCGAAGTGACCTGGTGGAACGTGCGGCCGCTGACGTTCATGATTTGGGGCGGCGCGTTCGAGCGCTTCCCGCGCCTCAAAGTCGCGATCACCGAAGGCACTTCCGTGTGGGCGCCCGAGTTCGTGCGCTTGCTCGATCAGCGTTACGAAGAGACTCATTATTCGCAGAAGCTCGGCGACTACCGCAGCCACTTGAAGAGCAAGCCGAGCGAGTACTTTGCGCGCAACGTGCTGATCGGCGCGTCGTGCATGCCGCGGCGCGAGGCGGAGCTGCGCCACGAGATCGGCATCGCGAACCTCGGCTGGGGTAGCGACTACCCGCACCCCGAAGGCTCGTGGCCCATCACGCGCGAGCAGCAGCTCGAGACGTTCCGCGGGCTGCCCGAGCCCGAGATCGCGCAGATGCTCGGCGGCAATGCCGCGCGCTTCTACGGCTTCGACGCCGAGAAGCTCGCGCCCCTCGCCGCGCGCATCGGCCCGGAGAAGCGCTCTTTTCTTTAATGACTCGCGGCGAACGCGCCGCGCACAGGAGAACGAGATGTCGAAACTTCGCTACGTCCGCACCCTCGAGCAGCTCAAGCAGGCCCAGGAGGCGAACCCCGAGTTCCTGCCGAGCACGGTGCGCTCGATTCGCTGCGTGTACGAGACCGATCCGCGCGTCGCTGCGGCATTGCTGCCCAAGCCCCTCGAGCTCGCGCGGCCGGAGATCGCCGTCACGTTCTCGCACGTCGCGATGCACATCACCCCGGAGCGCACGCTCGAGATTGGCTCGGCGATCCTCGGCGTCAGCGCGCGCTACGACGGCGCCATCGGCACGTACCTCGTGACGATGCCGATGACGACCGAGCAAGCTGTCATTGGCGGGCGCGAGACCTACGGCGAGCCGAAGAAGATCGCGCAGATCGCCTTCGCGAAGGAGGGCGCGCGCGTCAGCGCGAGCGTCTCGCGCATGGGCATGACGTATCTCTCCGTAGCAGGCACGGTCGGCGCCGCACTCGGCCCGCGCGAGTTCACCGAGTACGCCTACTGCGTGAAAGCCTCGCCGAGCTGCGAGCAAGACCGCGCGCTCGATGGTGACCCGCTGCTCGTGCGGCTCGAATGGCGGCACAAGCATTCCGGCGTCTGGCAAGTGGAGGGCGGCCAGCTCACGCTCGGCGAATCGCCCTTCGATCCGGTCGCGGACATCCCTGTGAAGCGCCTCGTGCGCTGCGAGTACGAAGAGGGCGGCAGCCAGAGCAACGGAAAAGTGCTGCGCTCGATTCCCGGCGACTGGTTCCTGCCGTTCCTGCACGGCCGCTACGACGACGCCTCGGGCGTCGGCATCGAGATCTAGCGGGCCGCAGGGATGACACAGTTCGGAGGCCAGATCGCCGTAATCACCGGCGGCGCGAGCGGGATCGGGCGCGCGCTCGGGGCTCGCTTCGCACGCGCAGGCGCCACGATCGTGCTGCTCGACGTCGAGGCGAAAGCGCTCGAGGCCGCGGTCGCGGGGCTGCGTGCGGCGGGCGCTAACGCCTCGGGCGTCGTCTGCGACGTCACGAAGTTCGAGTCCGTGCAGGCGGCCGAGCGCGAAGTCATCGCGCGTCACGGCAAGGTGCACTTGCTCTTCAACAACGCCGGCGTCGGCGCCCACGAGGACGTGCCGATCTGGGAGTTGCCGCTGAATGACTGGCGCTGGGTGTTCGCGGTCAACGTGTGGGGCGTCGTGCACGGCATCAAGGCGTTCGTGCCCGGCATGCTCGCCCACGGCGAGGCCGGCCACGTCATTAATACCTCCTCCGGTAACGGCGGCTTGATCGTCGTGCCCAGCACGCCGAGCTACTCCGCCAGCAAGGCCGCCGTCTCGATGATTACGGAGACGCTGCACCTCCAGCTCGCGCTGCAGCAAGCGAGGCTCAAGGCGCACGTGCTCTACCCCGGCCCGCACATCGTCTCCTCGGGCATCTTCGATGCGAAGCGCAATCGCCCCGCCGAGTTCGCGCGCGAGGCGCCGCAGGTGGCGCCCGCCGTCACGCTCGAGATGCTGAAGCAGTTCGCGGCTTCTCAGGGGCGCGCGTTCGAGGCGACCACGCCTGAAGAAGTCGCCGAACACGCTCATCAGGGAATCGCACGCGGCGACTACTTCATCCTGCCGATGACGGCCGAAGGCGAGGCGCGCATGCGCGCGCGCTTCGAGGGCGTGCTGGCGCGGAAAGATCCGACGCCGGTGTTCTGAGCCTCGGCGGGCCGGCTCGGCAACCGCGAACAAACCGGGCGCACGCGGCGCAACCCTCCATTCGGGGTGTTCCTGCGGCTCGAGACTCCGCGCGGCGCGCAAACTCGCCTCATGTTTCTCTACGTTCGAGCGCCGTGAACCTTGCAGTGCCCCGCTCTCCGCGGTTTCGTCTCGTTCTCGGAGGCCCCTCATGCAACTCGGCATTCTCGCGCCCGCGAACTCACCCGTCGCAACGCCCGAGTTCGTGACCGCGCTCGGCGTTGGCGTCGAGGAGCGCGGCTTCCACTCCGTGTGGGCGCCGGAGCACGTCGTGCTCTTCGATGAGTACGCCTCGAAGTATCCGTACACGGCCGATGGCCGCATCGGCGGCGGGCCCGACATGGGGCCGCTCGAACCGTTCGTTTCGCTCGCGTTCCTCGCCGCCGCCACCAAGCGCGTGCGGCTCGGCACTGGCGTGCTGCTCGTGCCGCAGCGAAACCCGGTGTACACCGCGAAGTCGGTCGCGTCGCTCGATTGGTTATCAGGCGGACGCGTCGACCTCGGCGTCGGCGTCGGCTGGCTGCGCGAAGAGTTCGCCGCGCTCGACGTGCCGTGGCAGCGGCGCGGCGACCGCACGCGCTCCTACGTGAACGTGTTGCGGACGCTCTGGCGCGACGAAGTCTCCGCCTACAAGGACGAGTTCTACGACTTGCCCAGTTGTCGCCAGTTTCCGAAGCCGGTGCAGAGACCGAACCCGCCGATTCTGTTTGGCGGAGAGAGCGATGCGGCGCTCGCGCGCGTCGCCGAAATCGGCGATGGCTGGTACGGCTTCAACCTAACACCCGAGGCCGCGCGGGAGCGCATCGCGCAGCTCGACGTGCGCCTCGCGCGCGCCGGCCGCAAGCGCTCGGACGTGCGCATTTTCGCGACGCCGAATTGGCGCGAGCCGCTCTCGCCCGATCGGCTCGCGCAGTTCCGCGATGCGGGCGTCGAGCAGCTGATCATTACGCTCACCGCGCGCAGCCAAGACGATCTGCTGCGCAAGCTCGACACTGCCGCGAAGCTCGCGCCCGCCGCGGCCGCGCTCTAACGCGGCCGCGCTGTAGCCGCAGTCCGGGAGCAAGCCACGCTTGAGCGCGATTCATCTGCTTCGTCACGGGCAATCCACCTGGAACGCGGACGGCCGCTGGCAAGGCCACGGCGACCCGCCGCTCACCGAACTCGGTAGCGCCCAGGCGCGCGAGGCCGCGGCGCGGCTCGCAGCGGCGCGCATCGAGCGCGTCGTCACGAGCGACCTGCGCCGCGCGCACGAGACCGCGGCGATCGTGGCCGCGCTGCTCGGCCTAACACCCGAGCCGGATGCGCGCTGGCGCGAGCGCGACATCGGCGAGTGGACAGGCTTCACGCGCGAACAGATCGCTGCGCGCTGGCCCGAGGAGTACGCGCGCTTCCGCTCCCACGACGCGCACGCGCGCCCAGGCGGCGGCGAATCCGACGCGATGCTGCGCGAGCGCGCGCAGGCAGCGCTCGCCGCGCTGCGCGTGCGGTGCGCGGGAGTGCGCGTGCTGGTGGTCACGCACCGCGGCATCGCGCGCATGCTCGCCCCCGCGACGCCGCTCGCGAATGCGGAGAGCTGCCTGATACCGGCGTGATGAGCCGCCGCGAACCGGAGTAGCATGCGCGGGCAACCCGAGGAGTGCGCCATGCCCTACGCCGCCGGCAGAACCTTTCACGACGCCGACTCGCACCTCATGGAACTCGGCGATTGGCTCGCGAAGTACGCCGACCCAGACGTTCGCGAGAGAATCCGGCCGCTCTACTTGGGCGCCGCGGGCGCGATCGCGGACAAGGCGATCGCCGACGCCGAGCGCCGCCGCGGCGATCCCGAGGCGGCCCGTGCGCTCGAGCACGACCTCATGGGCCCGAAAGGCTGGGGCGCGCTCGGCGCTTTCGATCCGCACGAGCGCAGCCGCGCGCTCGACCTGCTCGGCTTCTCCTCGCAACTCGTCTTCAGCACCTTCGCTGCGACGCAGTTCTTGGGCGACGACCTCGATCTGGTGTACGGCGGCACGCGCGCCCACAACCGCGCGATGGCGGACTTTTGCGCGCACGATGCTCGGCTCGTCGGCGTCGGCTTCGTGCCGTGGGGCGACCCCAAGCGCGTGCGCGCGGAGGCGGAGGAAGCGATTCGGCTCGGCTGCGGCGCGATCCTGGTGCCGTCACTCCCGACGGCGAAGCTCTCGCCCGCGCATCCCGATTACCACCCGTTCTGGGCGCTTCTCCAAGAGGCCGACGTCCCGTTCATGACCCACGTCGGCGGCGGCGGGCGCCCGCTCCACCGCGCCTTCCATAACAATGGCAAGCCGCCCACCACGGATTTCCTCGGCGGCGGCGAGAACATCCGCAGCAAAGATTTCATGGCGCTGCACAACGCACCCGAGAGCTTCCTCTCGTGCATGGTGCTCGATGGCCTGTTCGAGCAATTCCCGCGCCTGCGCGGTGGCTGCATCGAGCAAGGCGCGCTGTGGGTGCCGGCGTGGTTGAAGCGCCTCGACATCGCGCAACAAACCTTCTCGAAGACCGAGCCCGCGCTGCGCCTGCCACTGAGAGCGAGTGATTATGTGCGGCGCCAGCTCAAGTTCACCCCGTTCCCCACGGAGCCCGTCGGCTGGCTGATCGAACAAGCCGGCGAGGAACTGTTCCTGTTCTCCTCGGACTATCCGCACCCCGAAGGCGGCCACGATCCGCTCGCGCGTTTCGAGAGCGCGATGCCGGGCATCTCGGACGCGGCGAAGGGGAAGTTCTACGCGGAGAATTATGCGGAGATGATGAGCCTCTGAGCGGAGCCGCTCGTCAGGGTTCGAAGTCGAGCGGGCTCTTCACGCCGCGCCCGCCGCGATTCAGCACGTGCGTGTAGAGCATCGTCGTTTGCACACTGCGGTGCCCAAGCAGCTCCTGCAGCGTGCGGATATCGGTGCCGGTTTCGAGCAGGTGCGTCGCGAAGCTGTGGCGCAGCGTGTGGCAGCTCGCCGGTTTGGCGATCCCTGCGCTGGCGACGGCGCCCTTCACCGCGCGCTGAATCACCGTTTCGTGGAGGTGATGACGGCGCTCGGTATTCGCAGCAGGATCGAAGTAGCGCCGCGTCGCCGGGAAGACCCACTGCCATGCCCATTCTCGGGGAGCGTTCGGGTACTTGCGATCGAGCGCGCCCGGGAGTGCCACGGCGCCGAAACCTGCAGCGAGATCGCGCGCGTGCAGCTGGCGCACAGCAATTAGGTGC
>JANNDT010000391.1:0-25749 GCA_031387905.1 Deltaproteobacteria bacterium | reverse complement strand
GTTCGGATCGCTCGCGCGCGATGCCGCTCGCGCGAGCAGCTCGGCGCACTCCGCGTGGGCGCCCGTGCGCTCGGCGGCGGCCACCGCGCGTTCGAGCGCGTCGCCGTTGCGCGGTTCGAGCTCGAGCACGCGGCGATACTGCACGAGCGCGCCGGCCGGCTCGTCGAGCGCACTCGAAAGCAAGTTCGCGAGCTCGAGCCGCAGCGGAACCTCGAGCGGGCCGTTCGTGCGCGAGAGCTCCGCTTGGAGCAAGCGCGCGAGTGGCTCGGCGCGGCCGAGGCGCCGATAGAGATCGCGCAGCGCACTCTGCAGATCCGCGTCGGCGGGGCGATCGGTCAACGCCCGCCGATAGGCGTCCGCCGCGGCTTCGAGTTCGCCGCTCGCGAGTAGCGCGTCGGCGCTGCGCAGGTTCCAGGCGCTGCGCTCGAACGCGTTCGCCGCGAGCGCACTGGCGCGCTCTGCAAGCGCCACGAGTTCGCTGTTTCGGCCGACGCGGCGGTACAGGTTCGCGAGCGGTTCCGCGACGAGGGCCAGCAGCGGCTCGCGCTCTGCGGCAGGCAGCAAGGTTGTGATCGCGGCGTCGGGGTCTCCGAGCGCATCGGCTTCGAGCGTCGCGATGCGCAGGCGAAGCGTGGCGCCAGCATCAGCCTCGCCGCCAGTCAGTGCGAGGCGCCCGCGCAGCAGTGCGACGAGTTCAGGCACGCGCCCAGTCCGCTCGTAACAGTCCGCCAGGAACTGCGCCGAATGCGCTGCGCCCGGATCGAGGGCGATCACGGCGGCGTGATGCGGCTCGGCGCGCGCGCTGTCGTCCGCTCGCTCGCACAGTTCCGCACAGCGCGCGTGGAGCAAGCGCGCGCGTTCTCCCGCTACGCCGCCGGCCGCCAGCTCGCGTTCGAACGCGGCGCACAAGTCCGCGTTGCGGCCTAATTGTTCGAACAGCACCTGCAGCGCGTGAAGCACCGATAGATCGCCGGGCGTCAGCGCCAGCGCCGCCTCGAAGTGCACGATCGCGCGCTCGGCATCTCCCAGGCGGTCGCGCTGCAGCGCGGCGAGTTCGCGGTGGAGCTTCGCATCCGCCTCTGGGCCCTCGCGCCCGATTGCGGCGCTGAGGCGCTGCGCGAGCTCCGGCCAGTCGCTGTCATTCTCGAGCAGCTGGCGCAGCCGGCGTTCGGCGCCCTGCGCGATGGCGCTGCCGCCCGCGGCGATTTCTGCGAGCACGGCGCGCGCTTCAGGCAGGCTGCACAAGCGCTGTTCGAACAGCAGCGCGCGCTCCATGTCGAGCAGCGCCTTGCGCTCGCGATCCGCTTCGAGTTCCGCGCGCTCCGCGAGCAGCGTCGCCAGCTGACGGTCATCGCCGCTCTTGCGCAGCGCGCGCTCGAGGACTTCGCGCGCGCGACCGTTCTGCGGGTTCGCTTCGCGCACGCTCTCGCACAGCGCGATCGCCTCGCTCGGGCGATCGAGCCGGTCCGCGAGGAGTTCGGCGCGCGCGAGGTCGAGATCGAACCCGAGCGGATCGAGCGGGTCGAGTAGGCGGCGGCGCAAGTCGAGTCGCGCGCACACCACGTCCCAGTGGCCGAGCTGCGACAGGATGTCCGTGAAGCGGCCCTCGACGTCGGGCGGCGCGTTCGGCGCGTCGATCACCGACTCGAAGCAGGCGCCAGCGCCGCGCAGGTCCGCCGCGCGGTCCATCAACAAGCAGCCGAGGTCGTACTGGAGCGCGCTGTACTCGGCGCCGCTCGTCAGCGCGATCAGCTGACGCAGGGCTGCGCAATGCTCGTCGAGCTGGGTGTTAGGCGAGCAGAGGCGGACGACGGCGCGCGCGCTCGCGAGATCGCGCGGCTCCGCGGCGAGCACCGCGCGGTGCGCGCGCAGCGTGGCGGCGGCGTCGCCGAGTTCGGCGTACAGCGCGGCGAGACGCCGGCGGCCCGCGAGCTGCGCGTCGCCGGAAAGCAGCCCATCGAGCTTCTCGAGCGTGGCGGCCTCGGCGACGCTGTCGTCGAGCGTGGCTTGCAGGCTCGCCACGCGCGCGAGTGCCTCCCTGTCTTCAGGGCGCTGCGCGGAGAGGCGCAGCACCCAGTGCAGCGCGCGGGCGGGCTCGCCGCGCTCTGCGTGAATGCGCGCGAGTTCTCCGACCAAGAACGCGAGGCGCTCGCGGTCGCTCGTGATTTCGGCTTCGCGTTCGAAGCTGGCGAGAACCGATGCGCGATCGCCGGTGGCGAGCGCGATCCGCTCGAGCCCCTGGCGCGCGCGCGCGGCGTTCGGGTCCAGGGCGAGCGCGGCCGCATAGGCCTCGCGCGCCCGTGCATGGTCTTCGAAACGTTCGAGCTCGAGGTCGCCGAGCCGTATCCACGCGCCGGCGCGTTCTACTTCGCTGCTCGCGTGCGTTGCCGCCGCAGCGAGCCGATCGCGCAGCGCATCCCAGCGCTCGAGTTTTCGCGCCGCGCGCTCGAAAGCAGCCAGCGCCGCGGGGTTCGCCTGCACAACGTCGAGTGCTTGCGCATACGCGCTGAGCGCGGTGCCGAGATCGTCGCGGCGTTCTTCGTGAAACGCTCCCAGGCGGGTCCACAGGGCGGCTTCGCGTTCGCCGCCCGGACGCTCGGCGAGCTGCGCTTCGATCAGGTCGGCGAACTCATCGTCGCGCCCGCTGTGGGCCAGCGCCTCGGCGAGTTCGCGCGCGACATCGGCGCGGCTCGGGTCGCGTTCGAGCGCGCGCCGTAGCTGTGCGGCGGCGAGCTTGTCGTCACCGCGCTCCGTCTCGAGCTGCGCGCTCTCGCGCAGCGCGTCGACCGGCGCGGCGTTATCGGCGAGTTCCGTGGCTCGGCGCAGGTGAAACGCCAACTCGGCCTGATTGCCGGCGATGCGCTCGACATCGGCGAGGTAGAGGTGCACGACCGGGTCGCTTGGGAATAAGTCGAGCGCGCGGCGGAACCACATGCGCGCGCCTTGCGGATTGTTGGCCTTCTCGAGCTGAACGCGTCCTGCGTCATGCGCAATGGCGAGCCGCTCGAGGCGGCCCGTGGTCAGCGCGTAGAGCCGGTCCTGCAACTCGTCGAATGCAGCCCACTGTTGATTGCTCTCGGCACGCTCCGCCATCGCCGCGAGTGCGCCGCTCTGGCGCGGGTCGTCGCTGAGTGCGCGCCGATAGCTCTCGGTCGCGCGCTTGGAATCGCCGAGCTGCCGCTCCTGAAGTTTCGCGAGCCGCGTCAGCGCGGCCGCGCGTTCGGGTCCGCGCAGGCTCTGCGTGGCGCGCTCGAGCGCCGCGGCGGCGTCGGCGTAGGCGCCGGAGGCCTCGGCCACTGCGGCGAGGCCGAGCAGCGCGGGCGCGTAACTGCCCTCGATTTCGAGTGCGCGCTCGAAGTGCGCGCGCGCCTTTACGGCATCGCTGCATTTTTCGAACCAGATGGAACCCAACTCGCTGGCGAGCTGCGCCTTCTCGGACGGGCGCATCGGCAACTTCGCTTCTGCGTTCGCGAGCGCGAGCACAGCTTCCCAGTCCTCGCGCTGAGTGCAGAGCCGGCGCAGCTGCGCGAAGGCCACGCGCAGCGTCGGGTCGAGCGCGATCGCTTCGCGATACCGAGTGGCCGCGGCGACTGCATCGTCGCAGCGCTCTTCGAGCGCCTGGGCGAGCCGCAGAACGACGCGGGCGCGCAGCTTCGGCGCGCGTTCGGCAGCGAGATCGCTCGCAGTGAGTCGGCGCTCATACAAGCCCACGAGTTCGCGCCATTTGCCAGCGACGAACAACGCCTCTTCCAGGGACGCGAACGCGACTCCGTCTTCAGGCTTGGCTTCGAAGCGCTCGCGCGGCGCTTGGGGTGCAGTCACACGAGCATCCTCGCGACGTTGAGTCGTCCCGTGCGTCTTCGGCGCACCCAACGAGCAGCTTGACCGCCTTTGCATTTTGGGGACGGCTCGGTTTGAATAGGCCGGACGCGGAGTTACGCGACAAGCATGCAGAGCGACCCAGACGCCACGGCGGCTCCACAAGCAGACTCGCAGGCCGACGCTGAGAAGCGCCGCCGCCGACGCGATGTCGCGCTCGTAGGGGCTGCCCTCGCTGCCTTGATGGCGGTGATCGCCGTCGAGCAGCGCATCGCGAGCCTGCCGGACTCGACCCCGTTTGCCGACAGCCTGCCGTTCCTGTTCCTGAACGCGATCTCGGTCGTGCTGATCGTCGTGCTCGTCTACTTGTCGGGCCGCCAACTCGTGAAGCTGTGGTTCGAGCGCCGCTCGGGAATCTTCGGCGCGAACTTGAACCTCAAGTTCGTACTCGCGCTGTTCCTGGTCGCGAGCGTGCCGATGGGCATTCAGGTCGCCGTCTCGTCGTCGCTGATCACGGCGTCGATCAACGCCTGGTTCGGCCTCCAGATGGACCGCGCGATCGATGACAGCGCGGAGGTGGCTTCCGCTTATTACGACGCCTGGCGGAACATCTCGATCCACTACGGCCGCCAGATCTCGAGCGAAGTCACGGCGCAACGCTTGTTACGGGAGGAGCAGCGGCCGGAACTCGAGGCGTTCGTGCTCGAGAAGCAGAGCGAGTACGGCCTCGGCGTGGTGCAGATCTTCCCGTTCGGCGAGCCGGCGCCGATCGCGACGCTGGTGAACCCCGAGGTGCTGTCCGCGGCGTTGGTGACGCGCGACAGCGCGCTCGTCGCCGGCGCGTTCGCGGGCGCCGAGGCCGCGCTCGTCGACGAGACGGGCGGCGACGCGGGCGACGTGATTCGTGCCGCGGTGCCGATCCTTTCCTCGGACCCGGCGCGCTCGAGCGAAGTGGTCGGCGTGGTGGTGGTGAACCACCTCGTGCCGCACGCGCTCGCCTACAAGGTCGACTCGATCCGCGCGGCGGTCGCCGAATACCGCAACGTGAAGCCGTTCGCAGGCCGCATCGCCAACGTCTACATGCTGGTGCTGACGATGCTCGCGCTCGTCACTGTGCTGTTCGCGCTCTGGTGGGGGCTGCGCATGGCGAAAGGTATTACGGGCCCGATCCGGGAGCTCGCCGAGGGCACCGCGAAAGTGGCGAGCGGCGACCTGAACGTGGTGATCGCCGCGACGACTGATGACGAGATCGGCCTGTTGGTGCGCTCGTTCAACCGCATGACGGGCGATCTGCGCGAGGCGCTCGCGCGCCTCGAACGCGGCCGCGCCGAGCTCGATCAGCGCCGCCGCTACATGGAGATCGTGCTGCGCAACGTGGATGCGGGCGTGGTCTCGCTCGACGCCGACGGCCG
Source organism: Deltaproteobacteria bacterium (assembly GCA_031387905.1). Classification (GTDB taxonomy): domain Bacteria; phylum Myxococcota_A; class UBA9160; order UBA9160; family UBA6930; genus VGRF01. The sequence continues at coordinate 20,518 of JANNDT010000391.1, read as the reverse complement.
CATCAGCACGATCAACCGCGCCGCACAGCGCCTGTTCGGAGTCGCGGAGACGCCGAGCCCGATCGGCCGCAAGCTCGACGAAGTCGTCTCGCGCAGCGAGTTGCTCGAGGTGTTAGGGGAACTCGTGGCGCAGGCGCGGCCCGGGCTGCGCGAGAGCGTGCGGCGGCAGACGCTCACCGCCACCGGCGAGGAGCCGCAGACGCTGCTCGTCACGCTCTCGCTGATGCAGGACGACGACGGCCGGCCGCTCGGCAGCGTGGTGGTGGTCGACGACTACACGCAGGAGGTGCGCGCGCAGCGCACGGCGGCATGGCGCGAAGTCGCCCGCCGCATCGCGCACGAGATCAAAAACCCGCTGACGCCGATTCAGCTGTCCGCGGAGCGAATTCGCCGGCGCTTCGGCGAACGCCTCTCGGCGGTGCCCGAAGACGCCCGCGTGTTCGACGAATGTGTCGATACGATCACGAGCCACGTGGAAGGGATGAAGGTGCTGGTGAACGAGTTCTCGCAGTTCGCGCGCTTGCCGTCGGCGAATCCGCGCCCGGGCGACCTCGATTCGCTCGTGCAGGAGGCGGTCGCGAGCTACTCGGGCGCAGCCGGCGTGCGCTTCCGCACCGAATGCGCCGGCGACCTCCCCAAAGTCGACTTCGATCGCGAGCAGCTGCGGCGTGTGCTGACGAACCTGATCGACAACGCCTGCGGCGCCGTGCAGGCGAGCGGGCGCGCGGGCGAGGTGGTGGTGTCCACGCGCCACGACGCGGCGCGCGAGAGCGTGCGCATCGAGGTGGCCGACGACGGCGCGGGCATTCGCGACGAAGACCGCGCGCGCATCTTCGAGCCTTATTACTCGACCAAGCCGCACGGCACCGGCCTCGGCCTCGCGATCGTGGCGCGCATCGTGGCGGATCATCACGGTTACGTGCGCGCGCAGCGGGGCGCGCCGACGGGCTCGCGCTTCATCGTCGAGTTGCCGGTGCGGTATGCCTAACAGCTTGGGCCGCATCCTGGTGGTCGACGACGAGAGCGCGATCCGCCGCTCGCTGTCGGGCATCCTCGCCGACGAGGGCTTCGAGGCCACGCTCGCCGAGGACGGCGAGAGAGCGCTGGCTTTGGTGCGGGAGCGCGCGCCGGATTTGGTGCTGCTCGACATCGCGATGCCCGGCCGCGACGGCATCTACGTGCTCGAAGAATTGCGGCGCACGCAGCCGCTCTTGCCGGTCGTGATGATGAGCGGCCACGGCACGATCGAGACGGCCGTGCGCGCAACGCAGCTCGGCGCCTTCGACTTCATCGAGAAGCCGCTCTCGATCGACAAACTGCTGCTCACCCTGCGCCACGCGCTCGAGAAGGGCCGGCTCGAGCGCGAGAACCGCGAGCTGCGCGCCAAGAGTCTTCGCGCACACGAAATTCTCGGCGAGTCGGCAAGAGTCCAAGAGTTGAAGCGGCAGATCGCGCTGGCGGCGCCGACCAACGCCTGGGTGCTGATTTCCGGCGAGAACGGCACGGGCAAAGAGATGGTCGCGAAGCAGCTGCACGTGCAGAGCAAGCGCGCGAGCGGGCCCTTCGTCGAGGTGAACTGTGCTGCGATTCCCGAGGATCTGATCGAATCCGAGCTGTTCGGGCACGAGAAGGGCGCGTTCACGGGCGCGATCGCGCAAAAGCTCGGCAAGTTCGAGCTCGCGAACACGGGCACGATCTTCCTCGATGAGATCGCCGACATGAGCCTGCGAACCCAGGCCAAAATCCTGCGCATCTTGCAGGAGCACAAGTTCGAACGCGTCGGCGGCACCGACACGATCGAGGTCGATGTGCGCGTGATCGCCGCGACCAACAAGAGCCTCGAGAAAGAGATCCAAGAGGGAAAGTTCCGCGAGGATCTCTACTACCGGCTGAACGTGATCCCGTTCCAGGTGCCGGCGCTGCGTGAGCGGCGCGAGGACATCCCGCTCTTGGTCGAGGCCTTCGTGGCGGAGTTCTGCGCGGAGTCGGGCGTACCCGAGAAGCAGCCGACGTCACCCGCGCTTGCGCTGCTCGCCGCGTACGCCTGGCCAGGCAAAGTGCGCGAATTGCGCAACCTCGTCGAGCGCCTCGTGCTGATGACGCCGGGCCCGCGCATTCGCCCGGAAGATCTGCCCGCCGAGATCCGCGGTGGAGCGCGACCCTCCGAGATCACTGGCGCGACGCTGATCGAGGCGCGCCGCGCGTTCGAGCGCAACTACTTGCTCGCGCGCCTGGAAGAGCACGGCGGCAGCATCTCGCGCACCGCCGAGGCGATCGGGATCGCGCGCGAGAGCCTGTCGCGAAAGCTGCGCGCTCTCAAGATCCGGCCGCCGCGCGGTGAGTAGGTTCGCGCTGGCTGAAAGCGCGCTCGAGATCCGGCCAGCGCGGCTGGCAGAATGCGCGGAGATCGCGGCCCTCTCGGCGAGCTTGCTCCCAGAACGCTGGAGCGAGCCGCAGCTCTGCAGTGAGATCGCGCTGCCAGAGGGGCGCGTGTGGGTGGCCCGCGCTGCCGGCGGCCTCGCGGGCTTTCTCGTTGCGCGCCGCGAACTCGATGAGCTGCACGTGTTGCTGACCGGCGTCACGCCGGCCGGGCGACGGCGAGGGACCGCCTCGCAGCTGTTCGAGGGAATGCTGGCCCGAGAGGTCGGGCTCGCGCGGATCCATCTCGAGGTTCGCGAAAGCAACGCCGACGCTCAGGCCTTCTACCGCGCGCTCGGCTTTCGAGCCGACGGGCGGCGCCCGCGTCATTACGCGGGGGTCGAAGCGGCAATCCTAATGAGTCGAGCTGCCGCGCCCCGCGGGTAGACGCCTCCCGCGAGCACCTTTCAGCTTGTGGAACCCGAGCAATCTGGATAGGTTAGGCCCGCTTTGAGCGCGCTGACGAAGTGGGCGTAGGTCCACTTTTTGTTTTTTTGGCCTCCGAGTCCCGGCCTCCGGGAATCGGCAGGCTCCGGTTCCGGGGTCTCTGTGGAGCAGCGCGGTCGGGGCAGGACGAACGCGAATGTACGGAGACATACCGGCAGCCATGCGCGAGTTGATCGAACCGATCGTGACAGCCCACGGCCTAGAGTTGGTGGATGTCGAGCAGCACCAAGGGCGCGCCCCCTGGCAGCTGCGCGTGATCGTCGACACGCCGGTCGGCGACGGCCGCGTGGAGATCGAGCGCTGCGCGGAGGTTTCGCGCGAGATCGCGGTGAACCTCGATGCGAACGACGCGATCCCCGTCGCTTACAACCTCGAAGTCTCGTCGCCGGGCTTCGATCGCGTGCTCGCCCGCGAGAAGGATTTCGAGCGGGCGCTCGGCAGCGAAGTGCAAATCGAGACGCGTGCGCCGATCGCCGGCCGCCGTCGATTCAAAGGCACGCTCTCCGCGTTCGAGCACGGTGAGGCGAGCGTCGTCGTCGACGGTCGCGACTACCGCATCGCGTTCGCGGAGGTGGCGCGCGCAAACAAGGTCCACCAATTCACGCGCACAGACTTCGGAGGCGCGGCCTAGCGCCGCGCCTTCACGGGACCAGACACCATGAACATCGCACCGCTGAAGCGCGAGATCGATCAGATCGCCAAGGACAAGGGGATCGACAAGCGCACCATCATCTCCGCCCTCGAAGAGGCGATGAAGCAGGCCGCGCGCCGCAAGTTCGGTCTCGAAAAGGAAATCGAGGCGCGCTTCAACCCGGAGACGAGCGAGATCGAACTGTTCGAGTTCCGCGAAGTCGTCGAAGTGATTACGGACCGCGACGCGCAGATCACGGTCGAGAGCGCGCACGCGCTCGATCCCGAAGCCGAGGTCGGCGACGAGATCGGCGTCAAGCTCGATACCGCGGACTTCGGGCGCATCCTCGCGCAGACGGCGAAGCAGGTGATCATCCAGCGCGTGCGCGACGCGGAGCGCGACATCGTGTTCGAGGAATACAAAGACCGGAAGGGCGAGATCGTCAACGGCATCGTGCGCCGCTTCGAAAAGGGCGCACTGATCATCGATCTCGGCCGCACCGAGGCCGTGCTGCCCGCGAAGGAGCAGGTGCCGCGCGAGAATTATCGCCCCGGCGACCGCATTCGCGCCTACGTCGCCGACGTGACGGCGATGGGCAAGGGCGCACAGGTGATTCTGTCGCGCTCGGCGATCCAGTTCCTCACAAAACTGTTCGCGCAGGAAGTGCCGGAGATCTACGAAGGCATCGTGAAGATCGAGTCTGCCGCGCGCGAGCCGGGCGGGCGCTCGAAGATCGCGGTCTCGTCGCGCGACAAGGACGTGGATCCGGTCGGCGCTTGCGTCGGCATGAAGGGCAGCCGCGTGCAGGCGGTCGTGCAGGAACTGCGCGGCGAGCGCATCGACATCGTGCCCTTCAGCAACGATGCGCCGCGCTACGTGTGCAGCGCGCTGTCGCCGGCGCAGGTGTCGAAGGTGATCATCGACGAGCTCCAAAAGTCGATGGACGTGATCGTCCCTGACGACCAGCTCTCGCTCGCGATCGGCCGCAAGGGCCAGAACGTGCGGCTCGCGGTGCAGCTCACCGGCTGGAAGATCGACATCAAGAGCGAGTCGAAGATCCGCGAGCTCGCGGATTGGTTCGAGCGCGCGGTCTCGGTGGTGCCCGGCCTCGGCGCTGCGGAGGCGGACGTGTTGCTGCAGAGCGGCATCACCGGCCTCGACGATCTCGCGACCTGCCAGAACGCGTTGTTGCTCTCGATGCCGGGCGTCGACGAAGCGGGAGCGCGGGCGATCAAGGCGCGAGCGACCGAACTCGCCCTCGAAAAAGCGGCGGAAGATGCGCGCGCAGTGGCCGCCGCCGAAGCGGCCGTGCATGGCGCTGCGCCTCGCGAGTAGATCGATTAGGCGGCCCGCGCCGCCGAGGAACAGCGCAACCGAATGTCAACCGTACGGGCCTACAAGATCGCAGAAGAGCTCGGTATCGATCGCAACGACTTCGTCGCAAGGGCGAAGGAAGCGGGCATCGAGATCCGCAGCGCGATGGCCACGCTCGACGAGGCTCAGGCCGCGCAGTTGCGCGAGAAGCTGTCCGCGAAGAAGCTCGACCGGATCACCGAGGCGCGCGTCGCAGTGACTGGCGGCGCGGCGGTGATCCGCCGCCGCAAGCGCACCGAGCCCGAGGCGGCGCCGATACCCGAACCGGTTGTTGCGGAACTCCTCGCCGCTCCGCCGCCGATCGCGCCGCAACTGGTCCCCGAAGCCGCGCCGATTGGCGAGGCGGAGCCTGCTGCTGAAGCTGCGGAAGCGCCCGCCGACGGGATGCGCATGCCCGGTCCAGTCGGCGGCGAAGACGAAGAGGAAGGCGCTGCGAAGGGCGCTGCGAAGGGCGGGCGGACTGCACCGCGTGACGATGCCGCGAGCACCGCCGAGCGGGCGGCCCAAAGCCGCAAGCAGTTCCGCGAGGTCGTGAATCTCAAAGAGCAGGATTTGCTCGCGAAACAAGTCGTGGGCCGAACCGGTGCACCGCGTCCGACGGTGGTCGATCCGCGCACGCTCGCGTCACCGCGGCGCCGTAGGCGGGATGCTCCTGTGAAGACGAAGGTGGCGGCGGCGGCAACGGCGAAGCCGGTCCGGCGAATTGCGCGATTCGAGGGCGAGATCTCGGTCGCCGAACTCGCGCGTCAGCTCGGCATCAAAGCGCCGCAGATTCAGGGCAAGTTGATGGGCCTCGGCATGATGGTCTCCATCCAGCAGACCATCAATGCGGAGACTGCGGCGCTGGTCGCCGCGGAGTTCGGCGGCGAGGTGCAGGACGTCGGCTTCCAGGAGGCGTCGTATCTCGACGCGGCGCCGTCTGACGCCGAGAAGCCCGCGGGCGAGCCGCGGCCGCCGGTCATCACCGTGATGGGCCACGTCGATCACGGCAAGACATCGCTGCTCGACGCGCTGCGCAAGACGAACGTGGTCGCAGGCGAAGCCGGCGGCATCACGCAGCACATCGGCGCTTATCAGGTGCAGGTCGATGGCCGCACGCTCACGTTCATCGATACGCCAGGCCACGCGGCGTTCACGCAAATGCGCGCGCGCGGCGCCGAGGTCACCGACATCGTGATCCTCGTGGTCGCAGCGAGCGAAGGCATCATGCCGCAGACAGTCGAGGCGATCGCGCACGCGAAGGCGGCGGGCGTCCCGATCATCGTGGCCGTCAACAAGTGCGACATCCTCGACGCGAACCCGCAGCTCACGCGCCAGCGCTTGATGGAGCACGGCATCGTCGTCGAGGACTTCGGCGGAGACACGCTCGCGGTCAACATCTCCGCGACCAAGCGCACCGGCCTCGAGAAGCTGCTTGAAGCGATCGTGCTGCAGGCCGAACTGCTCGAGCCGCGCGCGGACGCGTCGATTCGCGCGAAGGGCGTCGTGCTCGAAGCACAGCTCGACCGCGGGCTCGGGCCGGTCGCGACGGTGCTCATCCAAGAAGGCACGCTGCGTCGCGGCGACATCGTCGTGGTCGGCACGCATCACGGCCGCGTGCGCAGCATGACGAACGATCGCGGTGAGACGGTCCAGGAAGCGCCGCCGTCGATGCCGGTGCAAATCGTCGGCCTGTCCGGCGTGCCGGGGGCGGGCGATTCGCTGCACGGCGTCGAAACCGAACGCGTCGCCAAGGACATCATCGATCATCGGCTGGACGAGGAGCGCAAGGAGAAGGCGCCGGTCGCGAAGCCGCGCATCTCGCTCGAGGATTTGTTCGCCGGCGCGAGCAACGAGTCGAAGGAACTCGCGCTGATCGTGAAGGCGGACGTGCAGGGCTCCGCGGAAGCGATCAGCACCGCGCTCGGCAAGCTTTCCACCGACCGGGTGAAAGTGAATGTGCTGCACGTCGCAGTGGGCGGTGTTACGGAGAGCGACGTTCAGCTCGCGCAGGCGAGCGGCGCAATCGTGATCGGCTTCCACGTGCGGCCCGACGCGAAGGCGCGCAGGGCTGCAGAGAGCGTCGGCGTCGAGATCCGCACGTATCAGATCATCTACGAGATGCTGGACGAGGTGAAAGCCGCGATGGCGGGCTTGCTCCCGCCGACGACGCGCGAGGTCGTCCTCGGCCAAGCGCAAGTCCGCCAAATCTTCAGCATTCCGAAGATCGGCGTAATTGCAGGCTCCTACGTCACGGACGGCTTGATTCGGCGCGGCGCGCAGGGCCGGCTGGTACGCGACGGCGTGCAGGTCTGGGCCGGCAGGTTCGCGTCCCTGAAGCGCTTCAAGGACGATGCGCGCGAGGTTCAATTGAACTTCGAGTGCGGCATCGGCCTCGACGGCTTCAACGACGTCAAGGTCGGCGACGTGATCGAGGCGTACGAGATCGAGTCGAAGGCGGCGGTTCTTTAACGCGCGCCTCTCGAGTTCTTTCTCTCTGCACCGAGGTTCGCTTCTTTCCTTGTTTACTTCGCTCGCCTCCGAGGACTCCGGCTCGCTGCGCGCTTCGTCCCCGCGCGAAGCGCGCGAGGACGAATCTTCCTTGTTGACTTCGCTCGGCTCCGAAGACTTCGCCTCGCTGCGCGCTTCGCTTGCGGCCTCGGCCGACCTACACGGGAGGCGCTTTGGCATCGAGGCTTCGTCGGGGCGATGTTCGTAGCCGCTGCGCGGGTCGAGCTTCATGTGCACGGGTCGCAGTCGCTAAAGCAGAAGCGCGGCGTGGTCTCTTCGATCAAGCAGCGAGTTCGCAACAAGTTCAACGTTTCGATCGCCGAGGTCGGCGGACAGGACACTTGGCAGATCGCCGTGCTCGGGATGGCGGCGGTCTCCGAGGAAGGGCAGGACGCGCGGCTGCGTCTCGAATCCGCGATCGACTACATCATCGACTTGCACCTCGCGGAAGTGATCGATCAGGAAGTGGAGATTTTGTGACGCGGCGGACAGAGAGGCTCGGCGAACAGATTCGCGGCGAACTCGCGCGCCTATTGCGCCAGGAGCTGACGGACCCGCGCGTCGGGATGATCACGCTGACGCGCATCGACGTCGCGCCCGATCTCTCGCACGCGAAAGTGTTTTGGAGCGCGCTCGATTCGGTGCCGCACGGCAAGACGCCGCGGCCGACGCACGCCGACGCCGACACCGCGAAAGGGCTCGCCAGCGCCGCGGGTTTCCTGCGCTCGCAGCTCGCCCGCGCGCTCGCCACCAAGCGCGTGCCCGAACTGCGCTTCGTCCACGACGATTCGCTCGAGGTGGGCGCCGAGACGCTGCGGCTGCTGAAGGAGATCGACCGTGGCACACCCTGACAATCGCGAGCGCCCCGGCCCGATCGGGTTCCTCGGGATCGACAAACCAGTCGGTTGGTCGTCGCACGACGTCGTAGACGCGGCGCGCCGTTGGCTCGGCACGCGGCGCGTGGGGCACCTCGGAACGCTCGACCCGCTCGCGACCGGAGTCCTCCCGCTCGCAATTCGCGACGCCACGAAGCTGATTCCGTTCGTGGATCAGCAGACGAAGGTTTACGTCGGCACGATCCGGCTTGGTGTCACGACCGAAACCCTCGACGGCGAAGGCAAAATCGTTCACGCGCACGTCGGCCCGTTACCCGAGGCTGCGGCTGTGCAGGCGGCGCTCGCCACGTTCCAAGGTGAGATCGAGCAGATCCCGCCGATGTACAGCTCCGTCAAAAAAGACGGCGTCCCGCTGTATCGCCTCGCCCGCAAGGGCGAGCAGGTCGAGCGCGATCCGCGCAAGGTGCGCATCCACCGCATCGCGATGACGAGCTTCGAGTCGCCCGACGTGGGCGTCGAGGTGGCCTGCTCGCCGGGTACCTACGTGCGCGTGCTCGCCGCCGACCTGGGCGAGAAGCTCGCTTGCGGCGCGCACTTGGCCGGCCTGCGCCGGACGGCGAACGGGCCGTTCGCGATCGAGGACTGCCTCACTCCAGAGCAGTGCGACGAACTCGCTGCCGCGGGGGAACTAGAGGCGCGCGTCCTGCCCCCGGCGAAGATCCTGCCGCTGCCGCAGATCTCGCTCAGCGGAATCCAGGCGCGCCGCGTCACGAATGGCGGCGCGATCGCCGCCGCAGATGCGCGCGGCCCCTACGAGCGAGGGCCGCAGCCGACCCCGGGCGCCAAGTTCGCAGCGCTCGCGCCGAGCGGAGAGTTGCTCGCGGTGATGGAGCTGCGTCCGGATCGGCGTTTTCACCCGCTGCGCGTGTTTCCGCCGAGCGCGTGAGCGGTCTCTGCGCCGGCGGCTGATTGCCCGCCCCGCACCGCTCTGATAAACATCGCCGCCTTGGGGGCAGCGCCCCCGTCTCGAGGAGATCGTTTTGGCGACCGCACAGGTGATCGAGCAGTACCGCACGCACGAGTCGGATACGGGCTCGCCCGAAGTTCAAGTTGCGCTCCTGTCGGCGCGCATTGACCATCTGACGCAGCATTTCGACACGCACGTGAAGGACCACCACTCGCGCCGTGGCCTTCTGAAGATGGTGAGCCAGCGCCGCCGCTTGCTCGATTACCTCGGGAAAATTGACGCTGATCGATACCAGGCCCTCGTAACGAAGTTGGGCCTGCGCCGCTAAATAAGAAGGGGCGGCACGCTGCTCGATGGTCGAGCGGCACCACAACAGAGAGGCGGTCCGGTCGCGGACACACGGAATGTGGGAGTCATAGATCTGCGAAGCCCGGTCCCCGGCCTTCGCCGATCCCTGATCCCGCATTTCGTCTCCCCCGGATCCTCGGTCCTTGCCGCCTCATTAGGCGCCGGCGGTCGCGCGAGACGCGACGCTCGGTGGAGACGTGTATTTCTATGTCATTGAGTTCTAGTTCATCGGAATGGTTCAAAGCAGAAACAGCGTCCGTCGAAGTCGGCGGACGCACCCTCACGATCGAGACGGGTCGGCTCGCGAAGCAGAGCGCGGGCGCCGCGGTCGTGACGATTGGCAACACCGTGGTGCTCACGACCGTGAACACCGCGAAGCCGCGCGAAGGCATCGACTTCTTCCCGCTCTCGGTCGACTTCGTCGAGAAGACTTCTGCAGCGGGCAAGATCCCCGGCGGCTTTTTCAAGCGCGAGGCGCGGCTTTCGGATCGCGAGATCCTGGTCTGCCGTTTCATCGACCGCTCGATTCGCCCGCTCTTCCCGGAGGGCTACCGCGACGAGGTGCAGATCACCGCGACGGTGCTCGCCGCGGACGGCGTGAATCCTCCGGACATGTGCGCGTTCATCGGCGCGTCTACCGCGCTCGCGATCTCGCAGATTCCGTTCCTCGGTCCGATCGGCGCGCTGCGCCTCGCGAAGGTCGATGGGCAACTCGTGCTCAACCCGACCTACGAGCAGCAGAAGGCGAGCGTCATGGATCTCGTCGCCGCCGGCTCGCGCAAGGCCTTGGTGATGGTCGAGGGAGGCGCGAAGGAAGCCAGCGAGAAGGACGTGCTCGAAGCGCTGCAGTTCGCGCACCGCGAGATCCTGCCGATCATCGCGGCGCAGGAAGAGCTCGTGAAGCGCGTCGGGAAGGCCAAGATCCAAGTGCCGGGCCCGTCGCCTGACAAGGCAGCGGTTGCGGCTCAGGTGAAGAAGCTCGCGGAAGCGCGTCTGCGCGACGCCTGCGCGATCAGAGTCAAGCACGAGCGCTACGACGCGATCGCCGCGGTCGAGAAGGACGTGCTCTCGCAGCTCACGACGCCGTATCGCCAAGAGCGCATCGAGCTCGCGACGCTCGACCAGGTCGAGACCCGCCAGAGTGGCCTGCGCAAGCTGACGGCAAACGCGAAGGACGCGCTGCACGACCTGCGCTCGACCCTCATTCGCGATCGCATCCTCGATCAGGGCGAGCGCATCGATGGCCGCAAGACCACCGACATTCGCCCGATCGCGTGCGTGATCCGCGCGCTGCCCCGCGCCCACGGCGTCGCGCTGTTCACGCGCGGCGAGACGCAGGCGCTCTGCTACGCGACGCTCGGCAGCGACGGTGACTCGCAGACGATCGACGCGCTCCACGAGCGCACCGAGAAACACTTCCTGCTGCACTACAACTTCCCGCCCTTCTCGGTCGGTGAAGTGAAGCCGCTGCGCGGGCCTTCGCGTCGCGACGTCGGCCACGGCAACCTCGCCGAGCGCGCGCTGGCGGTCGTAATGCCCAGCGTCGACACGTTCCCCTACACGGTGCGCGTCGTTTCGGAAGTGCTCGAGTCGAACGGCTCGTCGTCGATGGCGACGATCTGCGGCGGCACGCTGGCCCTAATGGATGCCGGCGTTCCGCTGCGCGCGCCGGTCGCAGGCATCGCGATGGGCTTGATCGAGAGCGGCACGCGCCGTGCGATCTTGTCCGACATCCTCGGCGACGAGGACCACCTCGGCGACATGGACTTCAAGGTCGCGGGCACCAAGGCGGGTATCACGGCGCTTCAGATGGACATCAAGATCGAAGCCGTCGACTGGAACGTGATGGAGGCCGCGCTCGCTCAGGCGCGCGATGGCCGCCTGCACATCCTCGCGGCGATGGAGCGCGATTCGGAGGCTCTGCTGCCGGGCTTCGTGCCGCGCTCGACCCCCTCGGAGTGGGCGCCGCGGATGGAGGTCATCAAGATCAAGCCCGACCGCATTCGCGACATCATCGGGCCCGGGGGCCGCGTGATCCGCGGCATTCAGGAAATGAGCGGCGCGAAGATCGAGGTCGATGATTCGGGCCGCGTCAGCATCTTCGCGCCCGACGGCAATGCGCTGCGCCGCGCGCAGGCGATGGTGCAAGAACTCACGCAGGAAGCCGAACTCGGGAAGCTCTACACCGGCAAGGTGAAGCGCATCACGGATTTCGGCGCGTTCGTCGAGATCTTCCCCGGTACCGATGGGCTCGTACACATCAGCCACCTCGCCGAGTCGCGCGTGAATCGCGTCGAGGACGTGGTGTCCGAGGGCGACGAGATCCTGGTGAAGTGCATCGACATCGACCCGACGGGCCGCATTCGCCTCTCACGCCGTGAGGCGCTCGCAGAGGCGCTCAGCGCTCCGCAGTCGTAGTCGAGATGGCCGGCGGCGCCGAGCAGGTCCTCGTGCCAGTGACGCGAGTCGCGGGAAACGAGGACCTGCCGCTGCCGAGCTATGCGAGCGACGGCTCGGCCGGGCTCGACCTGCGCGCAGCGGTGCGCGAGGAACTCGTGCTTGAAGCGGGCGAGCGCACGCTCGTGCCGACGGGGCTGCGCGTCGCGATTCCCCAAGGTTTCGAGGGACAAGTGCGCGCGCGCAGCGGGCTCGCGCTCAAATTCGGGATCGTGCTTCCCAACGCGCCCGGTACCATCGACGCCGATTTTCGTGGGGAGCTGTCGGTGATTTTGTGGAACACGGGCCGCGAGCCGTTCGCGATTGGGCGCGGCGATCGCATCGCGCAGCTCGTGGTCGCTCCGGTCGCGCGGATCGCGTGGGATGAGCGGCCAGCGCTCGCAGAGAGCGCGCGCGGCGTGAGCGGCTTCGGCTCCACGGGGGCACGGTGAGCGAGAGCGCGCCGCAACCGCCGGCACCGCTGTTGCCCGAACCGCAGGCGAGCGCAGCTGCCGCGGCGCCGCTGCGCACGAACTTGCAAGAGCGGCTGATTACGGCCGTGTTCCTGATTCCGGCGATCTGCGGCGTCGTCGCTCTGGGCGGCTGGTGGCTCTTGCTCACGATCATGGTCATCACCGCGATCGCGATTCACGAGTTCTATCACCTGATCGAGGCGAAGGGCGCGGTGCCGGTGCGCGGCGTCGGGATGACGGCGGCGCTCGCGCTGCCGCTCGTCGCGTTCATCGGCAGCGAGTATCTCGCGACGCTCTTGCTCTCGGGGGTGCTGCTCGGCCTCATGATCGCGCAGCTACGCAAGAAGCAGATCTCGGAATCGCTGGCGAGCATCTCCGAGACGTTCTTCGGCGTGTTCTACGTCGGCTGGCTGCTCTCGCATGCCATCGTGCTGCGCGAGTTCAAGGATTCCGTCGCGGGCCGCTGGGGCGGTGCAGTCGCGCGCGGCATGGATTCCGACGTAGGCGCCTTTTACCTGTTCTTCGTGATCGCAGTCGTGATCGCTGGCGATGCGGGCGCCTACTTCGCGGGCCGCCGTTACGGACACCGCCCGCTCGCGCCGGCCGTCTCGCCCAAGAAGACGATCGAAGGCGCTTATGGCGCGATCGCGGGCGGCATTGCGATGGCGCTGCTCACCAAGGGCGCATTCGATCTGTTCGCGGGCGATCTCTCGGAGCACCTCAGTTGGGTCGCGGTGCTCGTGCTCGCGCCGGTGCTCGCAGCCGTGGGGATCGTTGGCGATCTCGTCGAGTCGCTGCTGAAGCGCGACGCGCAGGTGAAGGACACCGGTACGCTGCTGCCCGGCACCGGCGGCGTGCTCGACCGCATCGATTCGAACCTGCTCGGCATTCCGGTCATGTACTACTCCCTGCTCGCCTACACTTGGTGGACCAGCGTGTCGACGCGGAACTTCTCGACCCCGTAGCCAAGCTCGATGAGCGGAGACCGCATGTTCCCGGCCAACGAACTCGCCGAACTCGCCGCGCTCAAAGAGAGCGAGCGTTTCAAGGACGAGTGCGGAATCGTCGGCGTCCACGGCCACGCCGAGGCCGCGAACATCGCGTACCTCGCGCTGTACGCGCTCCAGCACCGCGGCCAAGAAAGCGGCGGCATCGTCTCGAGCCAGGGCGGCGAGCAGTTCGTGCACCGGGGCATGGGTTATGTCGCCGACGTGTTCACCGAGAAAGTTCTCGCGCGCTTGCCGGGCCGCCACTCGATCGGGCACGTGCGCTACTCGACGAGCGGCGACAGCACGCTGCGCAACGCGCAGCCGTTCTGCGCGAACACCGATGGCGGGCCGGTCTCGATCGCGCACAACGGCAACTTGGTGAACGCGCCCGCCGTTCGGCGCGAACTCGAAGGCCGCGGCGCGATCTTCAGCACCACCTCGGACAGCGAGGTGATCGTGCATCTGCTGGCGCGCTCAAGAGAGGCGTCGCTCGAAGACCGCCTGATCGACGCGCTCTCGCGCGTGAAGGGCGCGTTCAGCCTGGTGATGCTCACGCACGATGCGCTGGTGGCGGTGCGCGATCCGAACGGCTTTCGGCCGCTGGTGTTAGGGCAACTCGAAGGCGCTTGGGTGGCGGCGAGCGAAACCTGCGCTCTCGACTTGATCGGCGCGACAGTCGTGCGCCAGGTCGATCCGGGCGAGATGATCGTGGTGCGGCGCGGCCGCCTGCGCTCGCTGCGCCCGTTTCCGAAGCCCACGCGCGAGTCGTTCTGCATCTTCGAGTACATGTATTTCGCTCGGCCGGATTCCACGTTCCAGGGCGGCAACGTCTACTTGTTCCGCAAGTCGCTCGGCCGCCTGCTCGCGCGCGAGCATCCGGCTGAAGCCGATTTGGTGGTGCCGCTGCTCGATTCGGGCAGCGCCGCCGCGCTCGGCTACTCCGAGGAATCCGGCATCCCCTACGAGACGGCGATCATCCGCAATCACTTCGTAGGCCGGACCTTCATCGAGCCCGCGCAGTCGATCCGCAACTTCGGCGTGAAGGTGAAGCACAACGCGATCCGGCAGGTGCTCGACGGCAAGAACGTCGTGCTGCTCGACGACTCGATCGTGCGCGGCACCAGCATGCTGAAAATCTCGAACATGATGCGCGCGGCCGGCGCCAAGAAGGTGCACGTGCGCATCGCGGCGCCGCCGACGATTCGGCCATGTCATTACGGCATCGACATGCCGACGCGCTCCGAGTTGATCGCGTCGAACAAGAGCGTCGATGAGATTCGCGCCGCGATTGGCGCGGATTCGCTCGGCTACCTCTCGCTCGACGGCCTGCGCGGTCTCGGCAAGAAGCTCGAGCACGGCCACTGCGACGCGTGCTTCTCGGACGAATACCCGGTGCCGATCGGCGGGGCTGACGCAGTGCCTCAGTTGATGTTGTTCCGCACCGTCGAGGCCGAGGCGGACGAGAACGCGGTCGAAGAGGAATGAGCTCGCGCGAGTTCGGCGCGTGACGCGGCGCTGGATCGGCGTCACCACCTACCGCCGCGAACGCGAGGGCCGCGAGCGCTTCGCGCTGCCCGCGGCCTATGTCGACGCGGTGCGCGCGGCGGGAGGCGTACCGGTGCTGCTCGCGCCGGGCGAGAGCGACGCGGCGGAATTGCTCGCGCGGCTCGACGGCCTCGTGCTCTCCGGTGGCGGTGACCTGCACCCGAAGCACTCGGGCGCAGACGGACACGGTTCGGTTTACGGCACCTGCGAAGAACGCGACGAGTTCGAGGTCGCCCTGGTGCGTGCAGCGATCGCGGCCGGGTTGCCGACGCTCGCGATCTGCCGGGGGCTCCAGGTGCTGAACGTCGCGCGTGGCGGGACGCTGCATGGCCACCTGCCGGACGTGGTCGGCGAGCACACCCCGCACCGCGCCAGCCAACTCGAGCCCACGTCTCACCCAGTGCGCCTCGCGCCAGCTTCGGCGCTCGCGCGCGTCCTCGACCGGGCCGCTCTGGCGAGCGTCCCCTCTTGGCATCACCAAGCGATCGATCGACTCGGAGCCGGCCTAATGCCTGTCGCCTGGGCCGCGGATGGCGTGATCGAAGCCATCGAGGCCGGGGATGCCCCGGGACTGGTCGCGGTCCAGTGGCACCCGGAACTGGACATCGCGTCCGGCGCGCCCGGCCGGCGGCTATTCGACCACTTGTTGCGCTCGTAGCTCGTTTAGAGCGTTTCCCGGCTGGCCGATGAAATCGCCCAGAGCCTTCGGAGCGGATCCAAGGCCGGGAGCGAGCCATGCGTCGCCTGAGACTTGCTTTCGATACAGCCGCGGCGCTCGCCGCGGAGGTCGATCGCAACATCTCGAACGGCGGCGCGCAGATTCGCACGAACGAGAAGCCCGAGCTGCGCGAGTTCGTCGAGGTCGAGTTCTCTTTTGGTTGGCGCGCCGAGACGCTCATCTTCGAAGCCGAGGTGGTGTTCTGCTCGCCGAGCGGCAGCGTGGCGGTTCAGTTCGCGAAGCCCGCGTCCGAGCTGAGCGCCGACCTCGAGCCGTTCCTCGCGCGCGAACCGCAGCATCGACCGGCGGCCAGCGCTGGTAGACGGCCGCTGTTCGGTGACCTCGAACTCGAAACGGATCACAAGCCTCAGACGCAAACCCCCGACCCGCGCGCGAAAACCATTCTGCGACTTGCGCACGCACCGGCGCCGCCGCCAACGCGCGACCCGCTCGGCGAGGTCGATGATCGCCGCAAGTCGCCGCGCGCCATCGCGCGCGTGCCGGTGCGCCTCCAATCCACGCACGTGGACCTCGAAGGCCACACGCGCGATTTGTCCGAGACCGGCGTTCTGATCTCTGCGGACGGGAGCGATCTCCCGCTCGGTAAACCGATCGAACTCGAGCTTCAGCATCCGATCAGCGGCGCCCGCATCGCGGTGCGCGGAAAAGTCGCGCGGCACATTCAGACCGAGGGCACGGTCGCTGCGGTCGGGGTCACGTTCGAGACGCCGGCGGAGCGCTCGAGCGAACTGCGCGAGTTCGTGAACGATGTGAAGCGCGCGGAAGCCGAGCGCGCCGAATCAGGGATTACGGGCCGGATCGAGGAACTCGGCATGGCGAGCCTCATTCAGATGCTCGGCCAGTCCTCGCCACACGGAACGCTCACGGCCAACCAGGGCTCGGAAGAAGTGACCATCGCCTTCGAGAACGGCGCCATCCGCTACGCGCTACTCGGCTCGCTGCGCGGCGTGAAGGCAATCGCGCGGGTGCTGCAATGGAACGCCGGGAAGTTCTCGTTCCACGCGCAGATCGACGCGATGACCGATGAACCCGCTCCGCTTCCTCTGCAAAACGCGTTGCTCGAGGCCGCGCGCCAAGTGGACGAGGCGGCGCACAGCACGCCGCTCGCTCTGCGTGCGCGCTTTGACGTCGACCGCGATGCGCTCGCGAGAGCCGCCGAGCTCTCGAAGCTCGAAGAGGCGGTGCTCGATCTGGCGGGCGCCGGGCTCACCGTGCGGCGCATGATCGACGTGATTCCCGACTCGGACGCCGACGTGCAGGGCGCCATCCGCTCGCTGATCGAAAGCGGCGTGCTGGTGTTGCGCGGCTAGCCCGAGGAACGTGAACGCTACTCGTTGATCTCTTCGAGGCGCGGCGCTCTCGGTGGCCGAGCCATCGCTCCACGCTTTGACCTGCGGCATCTCGCGGGGCAGCAGCGCGAGCCGCGCGATCGATTCGCGCGGGGATAGGAAAAACAGTGCGACCAGGCACTGCTGGTCGAAGGGGAATGGAGGCTGCGATGGCTCGATGAAACTTCGTTCGTCGTCCAGCGGGTGCGAAGCCCGTCCGGCCAAGGGTGAGCCCGCCCGAGCCGGTAGCGAGCCTGGCGACGGTCTCGGCAACGGGGCCGGCGAAGCGTAGGCACGCGAGCGTGTGGGCCGTGGGGTTTGCGGCCTCGAAATCTATGTCATCCCGGATGCCCAGGGCGCTGTTATGCCTGAAGGCGACGACGGCCTCTCCGTTTCGATGGGCGAGGAGAGGATCGTATCCGGCGGGGTGTTCGACCACGGCACGTACGAAGTGGACGGCCCAGGAACCTGGGAGGCCCTCGCTTTTCCTCGATAGCCACCGGTGATGCGGAGAGCCGGTGATCCGTCTCCGATGCACCGCACATCTGCGAGCGCATGCGCGGCAGGCCAGTAACAAGCGCTCGCATCGAGGTAGGCCGCAGGCAAGGGGAACCGAAGCCACGGCCGATGGAGGCGAGGGAGTCGGAGGGCTGCATAGGAGCGTCGACGTCGGGGAACGGGAGGCACCCGGACCCGGACTTCGCCTTGGCAGCCCGTGTGGAGACGAGCTTCAGGAGGGAACCATGTCCAACGCATCGACGTTGGGAGACATGTCACCGGAACTGCTGAGGGTAGTGGAACGAGCGCAACGAGAGCCCGAAGGACGGTTCCACTCGCTGGCCCATCTCATTGATGGGTCGGCCCTAGCGCGAGCCTACCAGCGCATGCGCAAGGATGCGGCGGTGGGTGTGGATGGAGTCACGAAGGAGCAGTACGGGCAGGCGCTGGA
Source organism: Deltaproteobacteria bacterium (assembly GCA_031387905.1). Taxonomy (GTDB): domain Bacteria; phylum Myxococcota_A; class UBA9160; order UBA9160; family UBA6930; genus VGRF01. Next base: position 2,548 of record JANNDT010000391.1, on the reverse strand, counting down.
GACGAACCTCCAGGACCTGCACGCGCGGATGAAGGCGAAGCGTTATCGCCATCAGCCGATCCGGCGGGTCACCATCCCGAAGGAACAGGGCAAGACGCGACCGATTGGGATCTCGGCGTTCGAGGACAAGCTGGTCCAGGACGCCGTGCGCGAGGTGTTGGGGGCGATCTACGAGCAGGACTTCTTGGACTGCTCCTATGGCTTCCGGCCCGGACGCAGTGCCCATGACGCCGTTCGCACCCTGGACCGGATCGTGCACCGGGGCGAGGTGAGCTGGATCCTCGAGGCCGACATCGTGTCCTTCTTCGACAGCATCGATCGCGACGAGCTCGCGAAGATGCTCGAGGTTCGGGTTGCGGATGGGTCGCTCTTGCGGCTCATCAGCAAGTGCTTGCACGTGGGGGTGCTCGACGGCGCGGAGCTCTCTGCGCCAGAAACTGGCACCGCCCAGGGGTCCGTGCTCTCGCCGCTGTTAGGCAACGTCTATCTGCATTACGCGCTCGATCTCTGGTTCGAGGCCGAGGTGAGCAACGACAATTACTTCTGCCGGTCGTGTTGCCTCACGAAGCGATGCTACCAGCCATTCTCACCGAGATCGCACCGGAGGATCAGGCCGAAGGTCTCGCGTTGGCGCCTGCTGCGTCGTCCCCGGTGAATACGAGCCTTCGGGCGGCAGCGCGTCGCCAGAGTTTGAGCCGACGTTGGAGCGTTCGGAGCTGGCCGTCGGGGAATTCGCCCGGGTGATCGTTCTGAAGGCGGTGCAACAGCTCGATGGCTGTGCGATCGGGCTCGTCGTGCAGCCACCCCAGAACACGAGGCCACACGGTCTCGAACGGATCCTTCCGCGTGCGCCAATCGCGCCGCGGTTTCGGCTCCGAGCGGTGGGTCGGACGCACTTCACCCTCGTGCCACGCCGTTGCGAGGCTTCGCAAGAACTGGTCGAGCTCTGCGTCATGACGCGGGACGACGTGAAGAGACTCGCCGGCGGCGAGCCCAGCAAGCTGGTGCTGCACGCCTCGGATCTCGTCGAGAAGCCGAAGCGGGTCGAGGGTGGTCGCGACGGCCCGAAGCCGCTCCTTCATGGCCTCCGGCACGGCGTCCGATTTCAAGAGCCGAGCGCAGGGGGTCTCGGGCGCGTGGTAGCGCTTGCGGACGCGGGCCCCGACCCGCTGCTTCTCCGCCAGCTTGAACGAGGGCTGGAAGAAGTTCACGAACAGCCGGGATGCGGCGTACAGACGTGAGAGCGCTTCGGCCGCGGCGATCCCCTCGAGGCGGCGATAGCCGACGAGGCGACGCACCACCGAGCCGTTCTTCTGCTCGACCCACGCTTGGTCGTTCTTGCGGTACGGGCGCGATCGCGTGAACTCGATTCCGGCCGCGGTGCAGTATTCGAGCACGGCCTCGTTGATGAACTCGCTGCCATTGTCGGTATCGAAGCCGCGTAACGGGAACGGCATCGTCGTCCGCAGGCGAGTCAGCGCCTCGACCACCAGCGATCCTTCGCGCACGGCCAGCGCCACGCACTCCGTCCACCCGGACGCGATGTCGGTGAGCACGAGCGTGTGGGCGAAGCTTCCCGCGACGTTGTCGCCGCTGTGCGCAACGAGGTCTCCTTCCATGAATCCAGGGAGCGGCTCCTTCCAGTCGGCGAACGTCCGCACGGCGATGCTCCGGCGGATCGCCGGAGCCACCCTCGCCGGGTGCCTCCGACCGGCCACTCCCCTCGGCTCTGCGAGCAGCCGATCGATGGTCGATGCACTCGCCGAGCCGAGCTTGGCGCGGACGACGTCATCGAGTCGCAGATGCCCGTGGCGCTCGAGCGCCTCGAGGAGCATCGGAAGAAGCGCCTTGAGCCGCTTGCCGCATACGCGATCCGACGCCTCCCAGAGCACGACGAGCGCCTGGCGTACTGACTCGTCGTAGAGGCGCAACCGCGGGCGCCGCCCCGGTGCCGTCGGCGGGGCAATCGAGTTCAAGATCCGAATCGAGTGCTTCCGGTGGTACCCCGTCACCGTGACGAACTCGCCCAGGATGCGGAGCTTCTCTTCTCGCGCGCCCGCGCGATACCGCTCCCCGATCGCCTGAACCAACTCCCGACGGGACTCCAAGCTGATGTTCCTGGACATCGTTGCCTCCTTCGGTCCGCCACCGCCGGTAGCAAACCTCATGAGGCAACGACCCCCGGCCGGTAAGAATTCGGACGAAGCAATGCGAGCGGCAGGAGTAGTTGACGTTGCTCACGAGGTGAAGCCGCGGCTGCGGGGCAGGGCCACCGGGATCCGCTACGCCGATGACTTCGTCATTGGCTTCGAGCACGAGGAGGATGCGCGGCGTGTACTGGCGGTGCTGGGCAAGCGGCTTGCGCGCTTCGGACTGACCCTGCATCCGGACCGACCCGGCTGCTGCCCTTCCGGCGTCCGCCGGCGGGGCAGAAGAGCGGGAGAGGTTCGGTCTCCTTCGACTTCCTCGGGTTCACGCTCTACTGGGTGCGATCTCGTTGGGGTCGTTGGGCGATGGCGTGCAAGACTCGGCGGGCGAGCCTGCGACG
>JANNDT010000336.1:0-15012 GCA_031387905.1 Deltaproteobacteria bacterium | reverse complement strand
ACGGGCGGCGGGCAGCTCGGCCCGTTCTTCGGCTTTGTCGGCGAGCGCGTCGACACGCGCGATCTCTCGGTCTCGCGTCTCGAAGGCGCGGGGCGCTGCGCTTGGCAGGTGTTCCTGGAACACGTGCTCGGCCTCGAGCCGCCGGTCGATGCGCTCGCCGCGCTGCCCGAGATCACGGGCCTGTTGTTGGGGAATACGGTCCACGGCGCGCTCGAGGAAATTGCGACGAGTGCTGGCGTGCGCTCGCGGATCTCGCTCGCCGAGGCGCAGGAGTGCGCGCCCGTGCCAGTGCCGTGGCCCGCGGCGGATGCCGCGGACGAGATTTTGCTGCGCGTCGCGCGGCGCGTCGCACGCGACGAAGGCGTCGTGCTGCCGGGCTTCGCGCAGTTGCTCGCTCAGCGCGCCCGCGCGGTGTTCGCGCGCGTCGGGCAAGCGGACTGGCCGAACGGCCTGCGCAGCGCGGTCGCGGGCGTGGAAGTGACCGGCGAGAAGCTCGTCGAGAGCCGCGACGGCGCCATCTCCATCTCGTTTCGCGCGGATCGCGCCGACCGCGAGGAAGCCGGCCTCGCGCTCACCGACTACAAGACCGGCAAGCCGTTCACGCGCGCCGCAGACCCTGATAGGCGTGAGGCCGCCCTGCGCAAAAGCGTCGCGGCTGGCGTGTTATTGCAAGGCGCGGCCTACGCGCTCGCGGTCGGGCCGAACGGCCGCGGCCGTTACGTGTACGCGAGCCGGGACCTCGAGCCGGAGCGCGCGGAGGTTTCGACCCGAGCCGACGAGGAACTGGCGAAATCGCTCGACGCGGCAGTCGAGAAAATCGTGGGCGCTTGGCGCGCAGGCGCGTTCGTGCCGCGGCTCGCGAGGCACGATGGGCCTGAAGAGGCGGCTGCGTGCAAGAACTGCCGCGTCGCCGAGGCCTGCCTGCGCGGAGACACGACGGCGCGCCATCGGCTCGCGATTTGGCGTGAACGCGGGCCGCAGCCGAACGACGGGGGCCCCGTCAGCGCGGCGCGCGCGCTGCTCGCGCTCGGGAAGATCGAGAAATGAGCGACGCCGCCGCACGCCGCCTGGCGCAGACAGAGTTCGCCGCGCCGCTGCTCGTCGAGGCTGGCGCGGGCACCGGCAAGACGGCCGTGCTCGTCGCGCGCGTCATCGCCTTCAGCCTCGGTCACGGCTGGGAGAAGCACGCGCGCGCAGGCAGTGACGATGCGATCGCGCAGGCCGTGCTCTCGCGCGTCGTCGCGATCACGTTCACCGAAGCCGCCGCTGCCGAGATGGCGACGCGCATCGCGGACGGGCTGCGCGACGTTGCGCTTGGCAAGCCACCGATCGGCGTGTTCGAGGATGCGCTGCCCGCAGACCCAGAAGTCCGCGCAGCGCGCGCACGGGCGCTGCGCGGCGCGCTCGATCACCTCACTGTTCGCACGATCCACGCTTTTTGCCGCCGCCTACTCGCGAGCCATCCGCTCGAAGCAGGCCTGCATCCGCAGCTCACGGTCGATGCGGATCAGCAAGCCACCTCGCTCGTCGCGCGCGAGGTGCTCGAGGCGCGCCTGCTCGCGGCGTTCAGCGCCGGCGGCGACGCGAGCGCGTATGCGCTGCTCGCCGAAGCGCGCATCGGGCCCGCGGACATCGAGACTGCGCTCGTCGAACTGCTCGCTGACGGGGCGAGCGAGAAGGACCTCGCGCCGGAGGCGATCGCGGACGACGCCTACAGCGAGTTCGGGCGCGAACTCGCGAGCGCGCTGAGCGCGCTGCTCGAAGCGGATGGCGGGCGCTTCGCAAAAGCAAAGCAGGTCGCGACCGCGCAGGAGGTCCTCTCCGTGAGCAGCGGGCTCGGAGAGTGGCTTGCCGAGCGCGCCGGCCTAACAGTCGAACGGCTCAACGTCGCGAACGGCGATGACCTCGCCCCCCTGAAAATTCGCGAGCGACTGCGTAAGTGGGCCCGCGACGACTTCGGGACGATGGAGCAGAAGGCGTTGGGCGAGGCGCGGGAGGCGCTGCACAGCGCCGCGCGCACACTGCATCCGCTCGTCGCGCATCTCGCGAAGCTGAAGCCGACACCGCTCGCCGCCGCGCGTGCGGTGCTCGCGGATTTGCTCGGAGAAACGCGCGCGCGCCTGCGGGCGCGTGGCGTCGCCACCTACGGCGCGCTGCTGCGCGACGCGCGAGATTTGCTCGAAGTCCCGAGCGTCGCGCGCACGCTGCGCGCTTCCTTCGATCAGCTGCTCGTCGACGAGTTTCAAGACACCGACGAGACGCAGTGCGCGCTGATGGCTTCGCTCGGCTTCGGCGACGCGCCGCACCCGACCCTGTTCGTGGTCGGCGATCCGAAGCAGTCGATCTACGGCTGGAGAAGCGCGGACCTGCGGGCATACGACGCTTTCAAGGATCGACTGCAACGCGAGGGCGGCCGGATCGAAGCGCTGAACGTCTCGTACCGCTCGGTGAAAGCGATCCTCGACGAAGTCGAGCGCGCGATCGCGCCGATCATGCAGGAGGCGAAGGGGCTGCAGCCGCGCTTCCAAGCGCTCGAGGTCTCGGCGCAGCGCAGCGGCGAGAGCGGCTTTACGCAAGGCGGCCGCGCGGCGGTCGAGCACTGGCTCGGCTTCGAGCTTGGGCCCGACGGCGCGCCCCTCAAACTGGACAGCGGCACGCGCAGCGCGCGCGAGGCGCGAGCCGTTGCGGACGATCTCGTGCGCCTCCACCGCGATCACGGCGTGCGCTTCGGCGAGGCGGCGATTTTGCTGCGCACGACCACCGAACTGCCGGTCGTGCTCACTGCACTGCGCGAAGCGGGCGTGCCGTTCGTGGTCGAGCGCGAGACGTCCTTCTACCAGCGCCGCGAAGTCATCGAGGCGCTGGCATGGGTGCGCTGCGTGCTCGATCCGCACGATCAGATCGCGCTCGTCAGCGCGCTGCGCTCCGCGAGTGTGGGCGTGCCCGATGCGGCGCTCATCCCGCTGCTGAAGAACTGCACGCAGGGCCTGATCGCGAAGCTCGGTTTCGACGACGACGCGCTGCCCGCCGCGCGCGAGAAGCTGAAGCTCGCAGCGAGCGCGGTGCCGGGCGGAGTGCCCGGCCTCGCCGCGCTCGCGGATTGGCCCGCGTCCGTCGAGCGCTTTTTCGAGGATCTCGCGGAACTGCGCGTCGCGTTCGCGACGTTGCCCGCGGATCTTTTCGTCGAGGCGCTGCGCACGCGCAGCGGAATCGAGGCCAGCGAGGCGGGCCGCAATCTCGGTGCGCACCGCGTCGCCACGCTCGATCGCATCTTCCGCGATCTCGTCGAGTGGTCGGGTGCGCTGCACGGCTCGCCGAGCCAACTGCTCGCGGCTCTCCGCCGTTCAGGCGGCCCGGCGCGCGAACACCAGGAAGGCCGCCCGACCTCGCTGTCGGACGACGCGCTGCAGGTGCTCACCGTGCACCGTGCGAAGGGCCTCGATTTCAAGCACGTCTACTTGTTGCAGCTGCATCGCAACGACAGGGGCGGGCCGGACGTGAAGCCGACGCACGTGTGGCGTCGCAAAGGCGAGGTCGAGTACCAGCTGCTGGGTCTCGCGACACCGGGCGCGTGGCGGGCGCTGGCGCGCGCGACAGAGCGCGAGGCGCTCGAGCGAATCCGGCTGCTGTACGTCGCGATGACGCGGGCGAAGGACCGGCTCGTGCTGTCGTGGTCGCCGGGCGACGACGGGGAACCGGAGGACTTCTCGCCGCACGCGATCAAAACGATCGGCGAGCTGCTGCGGCAACGCAGCGGCGAGCGGCCTGCGCTCGAGCGAGTCGCAGCTGGCGCTGGGCAGCTCACGGCCGATGCCCTGCTCTGGAAGCAAACGCCAAGTGTCGAGGCAGCCGCGCCCGAGCGGATCGCTGCGGGAAACGCGCTTGCGGCGGACCCTGCCGAGGCGATCGAGCGCGACGCTGCGGAGCTCGCCGCGGCGAGCGCCGAAGCGAGGCGCCGCGAGGCGCGGCCGGTGCAGCGCGTCGCATCCGAGCTCACGCACGACGACGAGGCCGCCGCGGCGGCCGCGCTTCCGGATGACGACGAACCGCCGCGCGATCTGCCTAACAAAGACCGCCGCATCGCCATGGCCGCAGGCAGCGCCGTGCACGCTGCGCTCGAGCATGCGCGCTTCGACGCCGAGCCGAGCGCGATCGCCGCGGAAGGACTGCACGCGATCGCCGCCGCGCTCGCGCTGCTGGGGCTCGCGAGCGAACGCGCTGCTGCTGAGCAACAGGCGCGCGCGATCTGGCAGCGCGTATGCGCGGGCGCGCTGCTCGCGCGGTTGCGTGCGCTGGCGACGCGCATCGTCGCGCGCGAGCTGCCCGTGCTGCTCGCGCCGAGCGAGTTGCCCGCGAGCGACGACGCGCCGGTGGGCTTCATCTCGGGCGCGATCGATCTGCTGTATCAGGCAGATGATGGCGCGTACGTGGTCGCGGACTACAAGACGGACGCGCGGAGTGACGACGCTGAACTGCGCGCGAGAGCGGCGCACTACGCACCGCAAGGCCTTGCCTACACCACGGCGGTGCAGCGCGCGCTCGGCCTCCGCGCTCGACCGCGCTTCGAGTTGTGGTTCCTACAGGCGGATCGAGTGGTGACGCTCTAGAACCGGAGCAACTCCACTTCGAACTTCGCGAGGTCCACGATTCCGATCGAGTTGTAGCCCGCCAGCATGCCGGCGCACTCGCCGGGGTTGAAGAGCAGCGCGCCGCCGCGGCGTTCGAGCACGAGCCGGTGATTATGGCCGTGCAGCACGAGATCGTGGTTCGCGATCAGCGCGTCGTCGATCTCGTAGGGGTCGTGGATCACGCCGATGCGGCGGTTCCCGGCCTCGAACGAGAGCGCGCCGTCGACGAGCTGCATCGAGAGCTGCGCCGCCACCGGCGCCAGCGTTTCGCGCTCGTCGTTGTTGCCGTAGACGCCGACGAGGGGAGCGCGCAGGCGCGCGAGCACTTCGAGGGTCTTCGCCTGCGTGATGTCGCCGGTGTGCACGACGCGCTCGACGCCGACGGCGTTCACGAGTTCCACGATGCGCTGCACATTCGCCAAGTTGTTGTGGGTGTCGCTGACGACCGCGATGCGCAAGTCCGTTTCCACTCCGTTCGGCTACGCCTCACTGCGCGCGGCCTGAGCGCTGCGCGCTCGGGCCGCTTGCTAGAGCGGCGACGATAGGCGCTCCGCGCAGATTCGGAGGCGCCAAATCCCCACCACCGCTTCGGTGCGCGCTGCGCGCGAGCCGGCGTATGCTGCCGCTCCTTCACGCACAAGGAGCCGCGCACATGGCGTACACGACGATCCTGGTCGACAAGAGCGAGAGCATCATGACGATCACGTTCAATCGGCCCGAGCGTTTGAATGCGCTGAACGGCCCGATGCTGCTGGACACGCTCGCGGCGCTCGACGACGCGGACGCCGATGACTCGGTGCGCGCGATCATCTTCACCGGCTCGGGGCGCGGCTTCTGCGCAGGCGCGGATCTCGGCGGCGGCGGCGGCACCTTCGATCATGCGGAACGGGAGCAGCGCAGCGAGCATCGCGATGGCGGCGGCCTTCTCACGCTGCGCCTCTTCGAGTGCCGAAAGCCCGTGATCGCGGCGATCAATGGCCCGGCGGTCGGCGTCGGCTCGACGATGACGCTGCCCATGGACGTGCGCATCGCGAGCGATCAGGCGCGCTTCGGTTTCGTGTTCGCGCGCCGCGGCATCGTGCCCGAAGCGGCGAGTTCATATTTCTTGCCGCGCGTGGTCGGCATCTCTCAGGCGATGGAGTGGGTTGCGACGGGCCGCGTGTTCTCGGCGCAGGAAGCGCTAGCGGGCCGGCTGGTTTCGCGCGTCGTGCCGCATGCGGAGTTGCTGCCGACGGCGCGCGCGCTCGCACGCGAGATCGCGGAAAACACCAGCGCAGTTTCGGTGTGCCTCTCGCGCCAGATGCTGTGGAAGATGCTCGGCGCCGATCACCCAATGGAGGCGCACAAGCTCGATTCGCGCATGATCCACGCGATGGGATCTTCGGCGGACGCCTACGAAGGCGTGCAGAGCTTTCTGCAAAAGCGCCCGGCGAAGTTCACGCTGCGGGTATCGCAGGATCTGCCGCAGCCGTATCCGTGGTGGCCGGAGCGGAAGTTCGCGGGCTGACGCCGGCAACCGCGGGGCGCGCGAGCGGCAGTTCCACGCGAAAGCGCGCGCCGCGCTCGCTGCCCAACAGCAGCAGCAGCCCGCCGTGACGCTCGACGAGTTGGCGCACCACCCCGAGCCCGAGGCCAGTGCCTTCGCCCGCGGGCTTGGTGGTGAAGAACGGCTCGAAGATGCGCTGCGCGAGTTCTGGCGGAACGCCGGGGCCGCTGTCGGAGACTTCGAGGACTGCACGGCTCTCGTCAGCGAATGTGGTGATGCGAACTTCTCCGCGCGCGCCGGCGCCGCGCACGGCCTGGATCGCGTTGATCACCAGGTTCGCCACGATCTGCCCCAACAAGTTGCGATCCCCGCGAATCGCGGGCACTGGCGCGAGCCGCGCTTCGAGCGCGATGTCGTCGCCCGCCTCGAAACGCAGCGTTGGGAGTGCGGACTCGACGACCTGGCTGAGCAGCACCTCGCCGAAGTCGCCCTTGTGGTGCGCCGACATCCGTAACAACTCGTCAACGATCCCTTGGAGCCGCGCCACGCCCTGCTCGGTCTCGCCGAGCACTTCCTCGAGCTCCACGGCATCGCGCTCGCCCTCGGCGAGATCGCCCAAGTAGTTGAGGTTCGAGCGGATGAACGCCGCCGGGTTGTTGATCTCGTGCGCGAGGCCGGCCGCGAGGGTGCCGAGCGCCGCGAGCCGCGCGCCATGGGCGAGCCGCAGGTCCGCTTCGCGCAGCGCGCGCGCACGGTTCTCGGCCGCGGCCTGCAGGCGATCCGCGCTCGTCTCGACGAGTCCGAGTTCCCTCACGAAGTGGCGCAGCATGAGGGCCGTGTAGACGACGCCGATCGGTGCGTACAAGGGCGCGTACACGAACGGCGCGTTGATAAAGCCGCCCAGGACGAGCATGTCCACGAGCACGGCCGCGCACTGCAAGCCGCCCAGTACGGAGACGACGCGGAGACCTCGTTCGCCGGCCCCTGGCTTCCACGTGACCGCGCTGAGGAACACGCTCGCTAGCACGAACGCCAACGGCAGCAGCCGACCGAGCGGGGTGAGCGCCACATCGATGTACGGAGCCCCGAAAAAACCGATCGTCCGCGTGACGGATCCGTCGCCATACAGCACGCCGGGAATCAGCCCGAGCGCGGCCAACGCGACTGAGAGCCCGGTTGCGCGCCACGCGTGCGAATGGCTCGTCCGATAAACCAGCTCGACCAGACGGCCGTTCCCAATCTGCGCCGGGATCCAGGAGAGGTAGATCAAGCTGCGCGCGAACAGCGCCTGGTCGTGGGAAGTCGAGAGGCAGAGCAGGCTGGTGCTTACCAACAGCAGCGCGCTCGAGGCGCACACCATCGCGAGCGCACGATGCGCGAGTTCTTCGCGGCGATGGACCCAGACGCCGAAGTTCACACCCGCCGCGAACAGGCTCACGACGAACGGCACCACGAACAACAGCGGCTGTGCGTTCACTCGGAATCTCCGGGCGGGCCTGCGGCCGGGAAATCGACCGTCGCCCGCGTTCCGGTTGGGCCGCTCTCGATGCAGAGCGCGCCCCCGTGGCGCTCGACGAGCTGCTTGGTCACGGCGAATCCGATTTTCCGCTGGTCCTCGCCGCCACCGGCCGCCGCGAGATCGAACAGGCCCGCAGTGGCTTCGGTCGGCAGTGCGGGCACGTTGTCCGAGACGACGAGCCGCGCGCTGCCCCCTTGCTCGCCAGTGCTGAGCTCGATCCGGTGCTCGCTCGGCAGCGCTTGCTCGGGGATTGCGTGGATCGCTCCCACCAACAAGTTGAGCACGATCTGCGAGAGCATCGCGGCGTCGCCGCTCACGGCTGGAGCGCTCGCGAGATGGGTCTCCAGCCGCGCACGCCGTTGCAGCTCGTAGCCTGCGATTGGCAACACGCCGGCGACGATCGCCGGCAAGTCATGGCGCTCGCTAACACCCTCCTCGCGGCGCGCGAGACGAAGCAGTTCAGCGACCACGATTCGGATGCGCTCGACGCTGTGCTGCGATCCTGCGACCAATTCGCGGAACACGCCGGGGCGCGCTTCGTCGCGCCACGCGTCGCGCAACTCCTTCACGCGCGACGAGATCGCCGCGAGCGGTTCCTCGATCTCGTGTGCGATGCCGCCCGCGAGTGCGCCGAGCGTGCCGAGGCGTGCGCCGTGCGCGAGTTCGAGGTCCTTGCGGCGCAGTTCCGCGGTGCGCACTTCGACGAGCGCGTGCAGCTCGCTGGCGCTTCGCTCTATCTCCGCATGCGACCGCACCAGCCGGCGCAGCAGGAGCGCGCCGAAGGCGCCGCTGAACAAGCTGAAGCCGAGCGGGAGCAGCCACGGACCGGAGTAGAACCCCGTTGCGACGCACAAGTCGTTCGCCATGCATCCCCCAAAGCCGGCCAGTGCGACGGTGATCAGGCTTCCCCCATCGATCGTGCGGGCGCGGCGCGCGTAGAGGTCAACCAGCCTCACGATCATCACCGTGAAACCAAGCAGGAAGATCCCGGCGGACGGCGCGAGACCGGCCTGCACGTTGTGCTGGCCGAACGGCCCGGCGACCTGGATCAGCTCGCCGCTGAAGAAAAGGGCTGGCTTCGCGTAGGCCGCGCCACACATCACGGCGGAATACGGGAAGCAGAACCTGAGCAGCCGACTCTCGACGCCCGCGAACAGCTCGCTGAAGCGAACGAAGCCGCCCACGAGCGGCAGCGCGCCGACCATGGCGAGCAGCTGCGCCCGCTGCGCTTCCGCAAGGGTCTGCGCCGCGTACCCCGCCGCGTACCCCGCCGCGAGCCAAGCTACGCCAATCGATGAAACGCTGATCCAGAGGTGCGCCGCTTCACGCGGGCGCATCGAGTAGACCCACAAATTGAAGATGGACGCGCAGAGCGCGAACACCACGAACCCGATGTTCAGCGTGGCGAGAAAGCTCATCGCTCCTCAAATCGGCTGCTCCCGAGTTTTTCCTGAGAGTTGAACGCGACTTGGCGCTCCCAATTGCCGGGTGGGTGCGAGCTGGCTTCCTGCGGGTGGGGTCATGTTTCCGGGCCGCTCGCCGAAAACGCTTTCGCCGCGTTTGCATGCGGCAGGGGGGTGGGAGCATGCGGGGAATTGCGTTCGCGTTGCTCTTCGCGTTTTGCTCGAGCGCTCTCGCAGAACCGCCGCCCGCGGCTCCGCCGGCGCCACCGCCGACCGCACCGCCTACGACACCGCCTGTGGATCCCAACAATCCCAATAACGCCTCGAATCCCGAGGGCGCGCCGGTGCCTCCCAAGAAGTGGAGGATGCGCGAGGACCAGCGAGCGCACGTCGGCGCGTGCAAGAAGTTGACGAAGCAGATCGCGCGCTACGACCGAGATGCCGTCTGGGCGCACGACCGAGGCAACGAACTCTGGGAGCTCTCGAATCGCGAGCGCGTGTTACGCCTCGCTGCCGAGCGCCAGCGCATGTGTCCCTCGCAGCGTGGGCCGAGCACCGAGGAGCTGCTCGTGAAGGCGGCCGTGATCGGCGCTCGGCTTGCCGCGCTCGCCGCCTCGCACGGAGCGTTCTGAGCGGCGCTTCGCTGAAGCGGGCGCTGGCTTAGAGTCGCGCTCCACGGAGGTGAAGCGTGAAGCTCCATGACAATTCGTCTGCGCCGAACCCGCGCCGCGTGCGCATCTTCCTCGCCGAGAAGGGCATGACAGTTCCCTTGGTGCAGGTGGACATTGCATCGCAGGAGAACCGCGCGCCCGGCTTTCGCGCCAAGAACCCGCTCGGGCAGGTTCCCGTGCTGGAACTCGACGACGGCACGTGCATCTCCGAGAGCGTCGCGATCTGCCGCTACTTCGAGGAAGTGCAGCCGGAGCCGCCGCTGTTCGGCTCTGGCGCGCGCGAGCGCGCCGTGGTCGAGATGTGGCAGCGCCGGGCGGAGTTCGAGCTCACCCAACAAGTGTTCTTCTGCTTCCAGAACACGCACGAGTTCTTCAAGGGCCGGCTGACGCAGGTGCCCGAGTACGGCGAGGTGGCTCGCAAACGCGCCCACGCGGGGCTCGCGCTGCTCGACGGCGTGCTCGCCGAGAGCCGCTTCATCGCGGGCGAGCGCTTCACGATCGCGGACATCACGGCGCTGGTCGGCGTGGACTTCGGGCGCGTGGTGAAGATCCGCCCGGCTCCGGAGCTCGAGCACGTCGCGCGCTGGCATGCGGAGGTCTCGGCGCGGCCGAGCGCGAAGGCGTAGCGCCGCGAGCTGTCATTCGGGCAGCGTGATCGCCACGCGCTGCGCGTCGAACAAACCGCGGCGAGCCAGGCCGCGCTCGAAGCGCCGGCCGGCGGGCGTGTCGATCGCCAGCACGTAGGCCACCACGGCGGGCTGCTCGCCGCACTTCGCTCGGTACAGCATGTAATCGACGCCAACTCGGTAGCTGCCCGGCAACGGCGCCGCGAACACCACTTCCTCGATGCGCGGGCTCGGCGAATCGCAGCGCGCGTCGGCGAGCAGTCGCCCGCCCGCAGCGGCGCGCTCGTTCGCGAAGTAGATCGTCTCGGCGCGCGGATCGGTGACGTAGAGGTCGAGATCCGCCTCCGCGCCAAATGCGAGGCGGACGTGCAGCGCGCCGCCGCGCGCGGGCTTGTGCTTGGCGAGCTGCGTCTCGAGCCGCGCGGCCTCGGCTTCGAGCGCGGGCGTCCAGCGCGCGGGCGGAGTGCGCTCGCGCGCGCTCGCAAGCGGCGCCGCGAGCAGCGTCATCGCGCCGGCCGCGAACAACGCGCACAACACGCGGGTATGTTGTGCGCCTTCTCGCACGCTTCGCGCCGGAGGCTTCGTCATGCCGAGATTCTCGCAGAGCCCGCGGCGCGCGCCGTTCCTCGCGGCGCTGTTGATGGCGGCGCTCGCCTGCGACCCCGGCAACCCCGCGGAGAAGCTCCGCCGCTACGAACTAAAGGGCATCGTCCAAGACATCGACACGCAGCACCACCAGGCGCTGATCGACCACGAGGCAGTGCCTGGCATAATGCCTGCGATGACGATGAGCTTCGACGTGCCCGACGCAGCCGTGCTCGAGCAGCTCGCGGCGGGCCAGCGCATCGCGTTCACGCTCGAGATTCGCGACCAGAGCTTCCGCGTGATTCGCGCCGAAGTGCTCGAGCAGCGCGCCGCGCCCGGTCGCGCGGGCGCGCTCGGCGCGGTGGCGCCCGCGCAGGACCTCGCGCCCGAGTTCGCGCTGACCGATCAAGCCGGCGCGGAGGTGACGCTCGCCAGCCTGCGCGGCAAGACGCTGCTGATCGACTTCATCTACACGCACTGCCCCGGCCCGTGCCCGATCCTCACAGGCCGCCACGCCCAGATCCAGCGCGGCCTGACCGCTCTGCAGCGCGCGAGAATTCATTTCGTTTCGATCAGCCTCGACCCCGAGCGCGATACGCCGGAGGCGCTCGCGAAGTATGCGCACGCGCGCGGAGCGGATCTCGCGAACTGGTCGTTTCTCACCGGCGAGCCCGACGTCGTGCGCGACGTGCTGAAGCGTTATGGCGTGTTCGCGCAGGCGAGCGCGAACAGCGGCGAGGTCGATCACATCGTGGTGACGCTGCTGGTCGACGCGGAGGGGCGCGTGGTGAAGCGGTTGTTCGGCGTCGAGGACAGCGTTGCGGACGTGAAGCAGGCGCTGCTGGAACTCGCGGCGTGAGCGCGCCCCTGCGGAACGGCGCTTAGGGCGCGATGGAACTCTCCGCGCGAGCGATCGCTGCGAGGCTTGCGCGCGAGGCGCGCGGCGTGCTCGCAACGCTGCGCGCGGATGGCAGCGCCGCGCTCGTGCCCGTGGTTTTCGCGCGCGTGGGCGGCGCGCTCTGGTCGCCGATCGACGGCAAGCCGAAGCGCGGCCCTGTGCTCGCGCGGCTCGCAAACGTCGCCCGCGAGCCGCGCGTCGCGCTGTTGCTCGACGGCTACGACGCGAACTGGGCGCGGCTCTGGTGGCTGCGCGTCGAGGGCCGCGCGCGCGCCGAGAGCGCGGGCATTGCGGACGGCGAGGCCGCGCTGCGCGCGAAGTATCCGCAGTACGCGGACGTGCCGCTGTTCGCGGGCGAGCCAGTGTTGTTACGGATCGAGCTCGAGCGCGTGTCGAGCTGGGCAGCGTCAGCGGCCGCCGTGCTCGCGGCGGAGCGAGAGGCATGAATCCGCAAGCGCAGCGCGCAGCGAGCCGCAGGCGAGCGAAGTCAACCGGGAAGGGCGCGGGCGCGCAGCGTCCGCAAGTGGCGTTCTTGTGTTTGGGTGCGATGGGCCGACCCATGGCGGGCCACCTCGCGCGCGCCGGCCACGCGGTCGTCGTTTACAACCGCACGCGCGCAAAGGCGGAGGCGTGGGCCGTCGAGTTCGGCGGTCGCGTCGCCGCGACGCCACGTGAAGCGGCCGCCGGCGCCGAGTTCGTGTTCGCGTGCACCGGCAACGACGCCGACCTGCGTGAAATCACGCTCGGCGCGCAGGGCGCGTTCGCCGCACTCGCGGCGGGCGCCGTGTTCGTCGATCACACCACCGCGTCCCCAACAATCGCGCGCGAACTCGCGACGCGCACCGCCGAACTCGGCGCCGCGTTCCTCGACGCCCCCGTCTCGGGCGGCGAGGAAGGCGCCAAGCGCGGGCAGCTCAGCGTGATGGCGGGGGGCGACGCAGCCGCCTTCGCGCGGGTGCAGCCGCTGCTGGCTTGTTACGCCAAGAGCGCGGCGCTGATTGGCGCTTCCGGCGCGGGCCAGCTCACGAAGGCCGTGAACCAACTCTGCATCGCGGGAGTGCTGGCAGGTTTGAGCGAAGGGCTCGCCTTCGCCGAGCGCGCTGGGCTCGACGTCCCGCACGTGATCGATGTGATCTCGAAGGGCGCGGCGCAATCGTGGCAGCTCGACAACCGCGCGCGCACGATGGCCGAGGGCCGTTACGACTTCGGCTTCGCGGTCGACTGGATGCGCAAAGATTTGGGGATCGCTTTTGCCGAGGCGCAGCGGAACGGGGCGCGAGTCGATGCGGCGCGGGCGGTCGACGCGCAGTACGAGCGGCTGCAAAGTGCTGGCGGTGGGCGGCGGGACACGTCGTCGTTGATCGAGGCGGTTCGGCGGTAGTTCGCGCTGCTAAGTTGCTCTCCCTTTCGCGACGTGGGAGCCGTGTGCCATGGCCGATTTTGTCTTCACGATGCATGACCTGCGCAGGGTCGTGCCGCCGGATCGCGTGATCCTCGATGGCATTACGCTGGCGTTCCTCGCGGGCGCAAAGATTGGTGTGCTCGGCGCCAACGGCTCGGGCAAGAGTTCGCTGCTGCGCATCATGGCGGGCGTCGACAAGGACTTCTTGGGCGAAGCGCGCCCGCATCCGGCGCTGCGCATCGGCTACCTCGCGCAGGAGCCGCAGCTCGATGCGACGAAGGACGTGAGAGGCAACGTCGAGGATGGCGCCGCGGTGCTCACCGGATTGTTACGGCGTTTCGAGGAGGTCTCGGCGAAGTTCGCCGAGCCGATGGACGACGACGCGATGAACGCGCTGCTCGAAGAGCAGGGCAAACTGCAAGACGCGATCGACGCGGCCGGCGGCTGGGAACTCGATCGCACCCTCGAGATCGCGATGGACGCGCTGCGCTTGCCGCCGGGCGACGCCAAAGTCGAGGTGCTCTCGGGCGGCGAGCGCCGCCGCGTGGCGCTCTGCCGGCTGCTGCTCTCCAAGCCGGACATGTTATTGCTCGACGAGCCCACGAATCATCTCGATGCCGAATCGGTCGCGTGGCTCGAGCACTACTTGCAGGAGTACCCCGGCACCGTGGTCGCGGTGACCCACGATCGTTACTTCCTCGACAACGTCGCGGGCTGGATCCTCGAGCTCGACCGCGGCCGCGGGTTCCCTTATCAGGGCAACTACACGGGTTGGCTGCAGCAGAAGCGGACCCGCCTCGGCGTCGAAGAGAAGCAGGCCGGCGCTCGCCAGCGCACGCTCGATCGCGAGCTCGAGTGGATCAGGATGTCGCCGCGCGCGCGGCAGACCAAGAGCAAGGCGCGCATCCGCGAGTTCGACGCGCTGCGCCAACAGGAAGAGCAGCGCCTGCCCGAGACGGTCGAAATCAGCATTCCGGCCGGCCCGCGCCTCGGCGATCTGGTGGTCGAGGCGAAGAATCTTTCCAAGGGCTACGGCGATCGGCTGCTGATCGACGATCTCAGCTTCAAGCTGCCCGCGGGCGGAATCGTCGGCGAGATCGGCGCAAACGGCGTCGGCAAAACGACGCTGTTCCGCATGCTCGTCGGCCTCGAGAAGCCCGAGAGCGGATCGTTCCGTCTCGGCGACACCGTGAGACTCGCCTATGTCGACCAGAGCCGCGACGCGCTCGCACCCAATAAGTCGGTGTGGGAAGAAATCAGCGCGGGCGCCGAGCGCATCCCGCTCGGCAAGCGCGAGATCTCCTCGCGCGCCTACGTGATCTCGTTCGGCTTCAAGGGCGCGGAGCAGCAGAAGCGCGTCGGCGAGTTATCAGGCGGCGAGCGCAACCGAGTGCACCTCGCGAAGTTGCTGAAGAGCGGCGGCAACGTGCTGCTGCTCGACGAGCCGACCAACGACCTCGACGTCGACACGCTGCGCGCGCTCGAGGACGCGCTGCTCAGCTTCGCCGGCTGCGTGGTCGTGATCTCCCACGACCGCTGGTTCCTCGACCGCATCGCGACGCACATGCTGGCGTTCGAAGGCGACTCGCACGTCGAGTGGTTCGAGGGGAATTATCAGGAATACGAGGCGGACTACAAACGCAGGAAGGGCGCGGAAGCAGACCAGCCCCATCGCGTGCGGTTCCGGAAGCTGGAGCACTGAGCGAGCGCGGCCGCTCGCGTCCGCCCAGGTGCAAAGGCGCGCGCATGCGTCCGCCTGCAGGAGTTCTCGCGATAGCGCGTGACACTGAACGC
>JANNDT010000335.1:0-3501 GCA_031387905.1 Deltaproteobacteria bacterium | reverse complement strand
GAGCCCGCCGCCGCGCGCGCCGCACTCGCCCCGCCGGAGCCGGGTGCGAGACTCGCGGCGCTGCGCATCACGCTGCGCGATGCCGCGAGCGGCGCCGAGATCGCCGGCAACGTGCGAGTGACCAACGCGGCGGGCAAGGCGCTCGCGCTGGGGGGTGCAGAGGAGCGGCCGCAAGGCTGGTATGCGATTGCGGGCGCGCTCGAAACGCTGGTGCCGCCCGGCAAGCTGCGAATCGAGGCGTTCCAGGGTCTCGAGACCGCGCTCGTCACGCGCGAGCTCGACCTCAGCGATCAGACCGGCGCGCAGGTCGAACTGGCGCTCCCGCGCTTCGCGCGCGCGGCGCAGCGCGGTCTCGCCGCGGGCAACACGCACCTGCACCTCATGGGGTGGGATCGCGCGCGCGCCGAGTCCTACTTGCAGGCCACGACGGCTGCGGATCAGCTCGACATCGCTTGGGTCTCATACCTGCTGCGCCACGACAGCAGCACGCCCTACACGACGAACGAGTTCACGCGCGCGGAACTCGAGGCGCTCTCTACGCCAACGACTCGCTTCGGCTGGGGCGAGGAGCTGCGCCACAACTTCGGCGAGTACGCGATCGGCTACGGGCACGCGTTGTTATTGGATCTCGACGCGCTCGTCGAGCCCGTCAGCATCGGGCCGATTCTCGCGGGCAGCGCGGTCGATGCACCGGGGCTCGCGAGCGGTCTCGCCGATGCGCGCGCGCAAGGCGCGACCGTGATCTGGGCGCACGGCCAGAGCGGCTATGAGGACTTGCCGAGCTGGTTGTTGGGCCGCGTCGACGCGCAAAACCTGTTCGACGGCTCCGAGCCGAACGCGATTCCGCGCGGCGATCACGCGAGCTACGCGGCGGTCTTCTACCCGCTGCTCGACGTCGGCCTCGCGGTGCCGTTCTCGACAGGCACCGATTGGTTCATTGGCGACCTCTCGCGCGTCTACGTGCCGCTCGCTGCGGAGCGCACGAGCGCTGCGTTTCTCGCGCAGCTCCGCGCGGGCCGGAGCTTCATCACGAACGGGCCGCTGCTCGAGTTCGAGGTTGGCGGCGAGCAGCCGGGAGGCAGCGTGGAGCTCGCAGCGCCGCGCGCGCTGCCGCTGCGCGCGCGCGCAATCGGGCGCGTGGATTTCGGAGCGCTCGAGATCGTTGCCGGCGGCGGCGTGATTGCGAGCGCGAGAGCCCGCGCCGTGGGCGATCACTTCGAAGCGGAGATCGCGAGCGAGTTCGCCGCGGCAGCGCCGGCTTGGCTGGCAGCGCGGATCGCGCCGGGCGACGCAGTCAGCGAGTTCGGCAAGCCGCTCTTCGCGCACAGCTCAGCCATTACGGTCGAGTTCGCCGGCGAGCGCCCGTTCCGGTCCGATGTCGCGCGCATGCTCGCGCTCGAAATGGACTGGAACGTGCGCGCGATTCGCGTGAAGGGAAAGTTCGCGGACGACGCGCAGGCCGAGAGCGTGACCGCGCCCTACCGCGAAGCCATCGACGCGCTGAGTTCGCGCATGACGTGGCGAGATCGGCTCCGCGCCTGGCTCGTGCGCGCGCTGCGCACGCTGAAAGGCTGGCTCGGGCTCTAACCGAGCGCGCGCTCCCGCTCGTCAGTCCGTGCCTTCGACCGCTTCCGCCACTTCGTCGCGCGCTTCTTCGACTTTCTCGTCGAGCTTGCGGCCAGCTTTTTCGAGCGCGCCTTCGTCGCCGTGCTTCAGCTTCTCGATGGCCTCATCGAACTTGCGGCCCGCTTTCTCGGCGCCGCCTTCTTCCTTACACGCGAACGCGGATAGCGCGAGCACAACAACCAGAACGAAGCGAGTGCAGAGCGAGCGAGTCATGCGAGTTCCTCCGAATGCGGACCAAGCTCGCACGGATTCTCGCGCGAGCAAGCGGGCGAGACGAGACGCTGCGCTGTGCGCACCTAGTCGTGCTCGTCGCGCGTCACGCGCCCGCGCTTTTGCTTGCGCGTCGCGAGCACGCGCTTCGCGCCGAGGCGGCGCTCGCGGCTCGCGCGCGTCGGCTTGCTGGCGCGGCGCGGGCGCGCGGTCGCGAGTGCGGCGCAGAGCAGCGCCTCGAGGCGCAAATGCGCGAGCTCGGCGTTGCGCATGCGCGAGCGCGTCTCGGCGCACACGACGCGCACGCGGCCCTCGGCGTCGAGGCGGTTCGCGAGTCTCGCTGCGATGCGCGCCGCCGGGCCCGGGCCAAGCGCGGCCGCAGTCTCCGCGAGATCGAGGAGCAGCTCGATGCGCGTCTCGACTTTGTTGACGTTCTGGCCACCCGGCCCGCCCGAGCGGCTCGCGCGCACCGAAAGCGCGCGCGCCGGAATGCGCCGGTCGCCTGAAAGTTCGAGGTCGCGCGTCTCCGCCATCGCTCGCGAGCTCAACTACCAGCGCGCGCGGGCCCGTTCGCCCAGTCGCGCGGCACCAGGAAGTGTTCGGTGAGCCGCGCTTCCGGCGAGCCCGGCGCGGCGCGGTACTCGTACTCCCAGCGCGCGAGCGGCGGCATCGAGGCGAGCACGCTCTCGATGCGGCGGCCCGATTGCAAGCCGTACCTCGTGCCGCGGTCGTACATGAGATTGAACTCGACGTAGCGGCCACGTCGGTAGAGTTGGAACTGCCGCTCGCGTTCGCCGAAGGGCGAGCGCCCACGGCGCTGAAGAATCGGCAGATACGCGGGCAGGAACGCATCCCCGATGCTGCGCACGAACGCGAAGCAGGCCGCGAAATCTGGCGCCGCGAGATCGTCGAAGAAGACGCCACCGATGCCGCGCGTTTCGCCGCGATGCGGCAGGAAGAAATACTCGTCGCACGCCTTTTTGAAGCGCGGGTAGGCGCCGGGCCCGAGCGGGGCGCAAGCCTCGCGCGCGGTGCGGTGCCAGTGCGCGCAGTCTTCCTCGAACCCGTAATAGGGCGTGAGATCAAAGCCGCCGCCGAACCACCAAGTGGGGCCTGCGCTGAACAAGCGCAGGTTCATGTGGGTGGTCGGCGCGAACGGGCTGCGCGGGTGCACGATCAACGAGAGCGAGGTCGCCTCGAATGGCTGCCCTGCGAGCTGCGGGCGTTCGGCGGTCGCCGCGGGCGGAAGCGACGGCCCGCGCGTGTGCGTGAAGTTCACCGCCGCTTTCTCGATGGACGGTCCGCCCTCGAGCACGCGCGGGCGAGCCAACGCGCCGGCTTCGCCTGCGAGTTCCTCGCCGCGGAAGCGCGCCTCGCCGTCCTCGGTTTCGAGCGCTGCGCAAATGCGCAACTGCAAATCGCTCAGGTACGCGCGCACGGCGTTTGGTTCGGCCGACATGGCGCGCAGATTACCTCGCTCGCGCTCGGTGTCTGCGCTGCAAGCGGCGCCTCGCCGCGCGCAGCGAGGCGAAGCCGAGCGGAGTCAATGCGCTAGCAAGCGGACGCACAGCGTCCGCCCAAGCGGCGCCTCGCCGAGCGCAGTCAATGCGCTAGCAAGCGGACGCACAGCGTCCGCCCAGCGGCGCCTCGCCGCCCGCCGCCCGG
>JANNDT010000329.1:0-1761 GCA_031387905.1 Deltaproteobacteria bacterium | reverse complement strand
GCCGACGTGTGCGCCGCGACCGAGGCCCGCATCCTGAGCCTCAGCGAGGGAACGCTGCGCCAGCTGATCGGGAGCGATCCCGACGTCGCCGCGCAGCTGCTGCTCAATGTCTCGAAGATGCTCTGCCGGCGGATCCTGAACGCCTGAGTCGCTGGGCGGACGCTGCGCGTCCGCGGCTAGCGCGTTGACTTCGCTCGCCTGCGGCGCACTGCGCGCGCCGAAGCGCCGCTTGCTCAGTGCCAGTCCACGGCGGCGATCCGGTGCTGGCCCGTGAAGCCCTTCAGCGTGACGTCGCGCTCGTTGCTGAAGGCGAAACCGCGGTCCTCGATCAGCGCCTTCACGTGGCCGGAGACGAGGATCTCCTCAGCCTGCGCGAGGTCCGCGACGCGGAAGGCGTGGATCACGGTCCTGCCGAAGAACTTGTCCTGGTCGCGCAGCGCCTCGCCGCAGTGGAGGCCAATGCGCAGGCGGATCGGCTGCTCAGGGTGTCCACGGCTGTAGGCCTCGAAGGCGCGCTGCAGCGCGACGGCGCAGCGCACGCCGGCGAGCGGCGTGGGAAAAGCGACCAGGAAGCCGTCGCCGCGCAGCTCGACCTCGAAGCCGCCGTGGGCCTCGCACTGCGTGCGCACGATCTTGTTATGGTCCGCGACCACGCGCAGCGCCGCGTGGTCGCCGAGCCGCTCGGTCATGCCGGTGTAGTCGTGCATGTCGCTGAACATCAGCGTCACGCTGCCGTCCGCGCCTGCCGCCATCGTCAGGTCCGGGCGGCGCGCGTCGACCGAGGCGGCGACCACCGCGATAGAGGCCTTCACGCCCGCCGACTCGCTGCCCTGCGCCCGCATCTTCATGGCGAGTGCGCGCTCGAGCCATTGCGAGTCGGCGCCGATGCGCCGGTAGATCTCGAGCGCGCGGTCGAGCTGCTCCGGGGCGCGCCGGCGATCGCCCGAACGGCGCAGCGCGTTCGCCCAGACGATGTGCGTCTCCGCCTCCTCGAAGGGAACGGCGAAGCGCCGAAGAATCTCGAGCGAACGCTCGAAGTGCTTCGTCGCGGTCGCCCAGTCGCCGCGCGCGGCCGCGATCGCTGCGTCGGCGTAGGCGAGCACACCCACGAGACCTCGGTGGTCCTCGGGTCCCTCGATGATCTCGCGGGCGCGTGCCACCTGCGCCTCGGCTGCGGCGAGATCGCCGCGCGCGGCCTCGAGGATGGCGAGGCGCAGGCGCGGCTGAAGCACGTACGAGAGATCGCCCACCTGCTCGCAGAGCGCGATGGCGTCGGCGTAGCCCGCTCGCGCACCCGGCTCGTCTCCCGACAGATCGCGAACCCAGGCGAGATCCGCCGATTGGCCTCCGAGCAGACCGGACGCCTCCCCTGCGCGGAGCCCGTCCAGAAACGCGCGGATATTGCGTTCGGCGAGCGCCCAGTCGACGAAGACTCTCGCGCGTTCCATGCCGATGGTGGTTCCCGGGAGGTCTGGCATCAGCTTGCGCAGGTCTTCGAGCCGACCCAACTGCCCGAGGCAAGCTGTGTATACGGATATGAGCAGCCCGCGCTGGATCGGGGATTGGGAGCCTCCCAGGTGTGCGAGACCCCGCTCCAAGATCGGAAGGTTTGCGGCCGGGTCGAGGAGCACCCAGCCCGCCGCAACACAGGTCGCCGAGAGCGCCGCAACGAAGGCGAAGTTCCCGCGTTGCGCGATCTCCATGGCACTGATCGCTCGCTCGCGCGCCTCCCGGTGCCGTCCGAGAGCCCGGCCTGTGGTC
>JANNDT010000318.1:0-1794 GCA_031387905.1 Deltaproteobacteria bacterium | reverse complement strand
CTCTCGGGCGTCAGCTTCGGTCGCAACCCCGAGAGCGACATCTCTTTGCGCGTGATCGCCGACCACGCGCGCGCCGTCGCGTTCCTAATTGGTGACGGCGTGCTGCCGGCGAACGAGGGCCGCGGCTACGTGCTGCGCCGCATTCTGCGCCGCGCCGCGCGCCACGGTGTGCTGCTCGGGCTCGAGCGCCCGTTTCTGCACGGGGTTGCAGACAGCGTGATCGACGAGATGGGCCGAGCCTTCCCGGAGCTCGTCGAGCGCCGCGCCTACATCACCGACCGCGTGCGGCGCGAAGAGGAGCGCTTCCTCGCCACACTGAAGAGCGGGCTCGCGCTGCTCGAGGGCGAGATCGCGAACGTGAAGGCGAAGGGCGGCGCCGCGCTGCCCGGCGCAGTCGTGTTCCGCCTCTACGACACGTTCGGCTTCCCGGTCGATCTCACCCAGGACGTGCTGAGAGCGCACGCGCTCGCGGTGGACGAGAGCGGCTTCAACAGTGAAATGGCGACGCAGCGCGCGCGCTCGCGCGAGGCGTGGAAAGGCAGCGGCGACACCGCGGTCGGGCAGATCTACGGCCGCATCGCGAAGGACCTAACGACTGAGTTCGTCGGCTACGAAGCGATCGCGGGCGAGTCGCGCATTAGCGCGCTGCTTGTGAACGGCGCGCCGGTCGACGAGGCGGGCGTGGGCGCTCGAGTAGAAGTCGTCGTCGAGGAGACGCCTTTTTATGCGGAGAGCGGCGGGCAGGTGGGGGATCGCGGCGCGATCGAGACGAACGGCGGCGCAGTCGAGATCGACGACACGCAGCGCCCGAGCGGCGCGCTGGTGGTGCACCGCGGGCGCGTGGCGCGCGGCAGTGTGCGCGTCGGCGACGCGGCGCGGCTGACAGTCGATGCGAGCGCACGTGCCGCGACGGTCCGTAATCACTCGGGTACGCACCTTCTTCACGCCGCGCTGCGCCAAGTGCTCGGCGCGCAGGCGATGCAGAAGGGCTCGCTGGTCGCGCCAGATCGTCTGCGCTTCGATTTCACCCACGATTCGCCGCTCGACGAGAGCGAGATCGAGCGCATCGAGGACCTCGTGAACGGCTGGATCGAGGCGAACGAGACCGGCCGCACGCGCGAGATGGGCTACAAGGCGGCGATCGCGGCTGGCGCGATGGCGATCTTCGAAGAGAAGTACGGCGACGAGGTGCGCGTGGTCTCGTTCGGGGGCGTGTCGACCGAGCTCTGCGGCGGCACGCACGCGAAGGCCACGGGCGACATCGGGCTGCTGAAGATTCTCGGCGAGTCGGGAATCGCGTCGGGCGTGCGGCGGATCGAGGCCCTAACAGGTCTCGGCGCGCTCGCGCACGTGCGCGCGCAGGAGAAGAGACTGCGGCGCGTGAGCGACTTGCTGAAGGTGCCCGCAGACCAGGCGGGCGAGCGCATCGAGAAGTTGCTGGATGAACGCAAGGCGGCGGAGAAGCAGATCGCGGAGCTGAAGCGCGCGAAGGTCGCTGGGGGAAGCGGCGAGCCGGTGAAGACCCGCGAGATCAACGGAGTGAACGTTCTGATTCGCCGAGTCGAGGGATTCGACGCGAGCGACTTGCGCGGGCTCGTTGACGATGGGCGTGCGCTCGTGAGATCCGGCGTCGTGCTGGTCACCTGCGCGGACGGAGGCAAAGTCTCGCTCGCGCTGGGTGTTACGCCGGATCTCAAGGACAAGCTGAAGGCCGGCGACCTCGTGCGCGAGATCTCCGCGGTCGTCGGCGGGAAGGGCGGCGGTCGCCCGGACTTCGCGCAAGGCGGCGGCCCC
>JANNDT010000260.1:0-9578 GCA_031387905.1 Deltaproteobacteria bacterium | reverse complement strand
CGGATCCGAAGCGCCAGGCATGGGGTCTCGGGCGCCATGCGATCGGCAGTAATTACTTCTGGTACCTGCGCGACCCGGCCGGGAATTTCGCCGAGTATTCGAGCGACCTCGACGTGATCGCGGATGACGAGGCTTGGCGCGTGGCGGCGGCGATGACGGCGCACGGGCTCGCCGCGTGGGGCCCACCGGTGCCCCGCGAATTTCTCGCGCCCGACGACATCGTGGCGCTCGCGCGGGGTGAGGCATGACGAGCGCGGCGCTCGCCGCCGACGTCGCGATCGTCGGCGGCGGCCCGACGGGCCTCTCGCTCGCGATCCTGCTCGCGCAGCGCGGGCGAAGCGTCGTCGTGCTCGAGCGCTTCCCCGCGCCATACCCACTTCCGCGCGCCGTGCACTTCGACCACGAGGTCGCGCGCATCCTGCAGAGCGCTGGTGTCGCCGCCGATCTCGAAGGCTTCACCGAGGCGGCGCCGATCTACGAGTGGCGCAACGCCGCGGGCGACGTGCTGCTGCGCTTCGGGCGCGAGCGCGAGGCGGGGTTATCAGGCTGGCCCGACTCGAATATGTGTCACCAGCCGCGACTCGAAGCCGCGCTCGAGAAGCGCGCGCGCTCGTTCCCGAACGTGCGCATGCTGCGCGGCTTCGACGCGCACGTCCTGCACGACACCGGCAGCGAGGTTCACATCGCCGCGCGCGACGAGCGCGGCGAGGCTGTCGAGCTGCGCGCGCGCTACGCCGTCGGCTGCGACGGCGCGAACAGCTTCGTGCGCGGCGCGATCGGAGCGGGCTGGAACGATCTCGGCTTCGCTCACGACTGGTTGGTCGTGGACGTGATTCCACACGAGACGCGCGTGTGGTCGCCGCGGAACTGGCAGCTCTGCGATCCCGCGCGGCCGACGACGCTCGTCTCGGGCGGGCCCGGGCGGCGGCGCTGGGAGTTCATGCGCCTCCCGCACGAGACGCTCGTGCAGCTGAACGACCGCGAGACCGCGTGGAGACTGCTCGCGGCGTGGGACGTTCGCCCTGATAACGCGACGCTCGAGCGTCACGCCGTCTACACCTTCCGCGGCTGCTCGGCGGAACCCTGGCGCCGCGGCCGCGTGCTGCTCGCCGGCGACGCCGCGCACCTAATGCCTCCGTTCGCGGGCCAAGGCATGTGCTCGGGCCTGCGCGACGCGGCGAATCTCGCCTGGAAGCTCGACCTCGTGCTGCGCGACGAAGCGGCGGACGCGCTGCTCGACACGTACGAGAGCGAGCGAGCGCCGCACGCGAAGGGCACGATCGACTTCTCGATCGCGCTCGGCCGCGTGATCTGCATCGCCGACCCAGGCGAAGCCGCCGCGCGCGACGCCCGCATGGTGCCCGCTGCGCGCGCCGCGGGGCTCACCACGCCCGCACCCGCGCCCAGAATCGGGCCCGGTTGTTGGGACGAGGCGTGCGCCGCGGCCGGCGGGCTCTTCATGCAAGCGCGCGTCGAGCAGGCCGGGCGCGCGGGACGCCTCGATGACGTTGTAGGTAGCGGGTTCGCGCTCGTTTCGACGCACGGCGACCCCGCCGCCGCACTCACGCGCGAGCAGTTCGCATACTTCGGGTCGCTCGGCGGCGTCACCGCGCACATCTCTCGCGACGGCGCGCTGCGCGACGCGGACGGGAGCTATGCGCGCTGGTTCGCGGCGAACGAAGCGGAGGTCATTCTGCAGCGGCCGGACTTCGCGGTGTTCGCGACTGCGGGAAAAGTCGAAGAGGCGAGTGCGTTGGTGGAGGCGCTGCGCGCGCGCCTCGCGGCGCCGGGAGGAATCGAGTCGGCGCCGCTGCGCGGGTGATGGCGGTCGCCTCATGCGGGATCGAAGAGACTCGGCGGAAGCTTCGTGCCGTTCACAGTTTGCGCGATTCGCCAAGCGCCATGGATCGACGGCAGCAGGCCCACGCCATTGCAGCCGAGGTTGGAGAGGAGCGCGGCGTTGCGCGGCTCCGGCCCGATGATTCGCGCGTGCGTCGGCGGGTAGCCCATTAGGCCGTGGAACAGATAGTCGAACGGGCGCGCGCCGGGCGTCCAGCCGAGCAACGGGCCCACTTGCCGTTCGAGCGCCGTCAACTGGTCTGCGGGGAAGGCTGCGCTGCGGTCGTAGATTTCCCCCGGCGCTAGGGCGCGATCGGGGCCACCGATGCAGGTGAGGGTGCGCTGGCTCCCATTGGTCTCGAACGGCCGGCGCGTCGCGTAGAAGTAGGACTGGCCCTCGCTGATCCGAGGGATCATTAGATAGCTGGTCGCGCTCGCTGGCTTCCCCACGTCGTCGAAATACGCGGCCATGAAACCGACCGTTCCCTGCACGAGCGCGGGCATCTGCACGTCTGCGCCCGCGCGGTTCGCGATCTCCAGATCGACGAGGCCATTCGTGCACAGCACGACCTGCGAGGCGCGCACGCTGTGCGGGCCGCAGCGCAGACGGACGGCCTCGCTCGCTAGCTCCAGCCGCTGCACCGGCGACTCCTCGCTCAACCGGAATCGCTCGGGGTGGGTGCGCTGCAGAGTCGCCACGAGGTGTTCGCAGAGGCGCCGTGGCGCTCGCGATCTCGCGCTCGACGACCGAGACGTATTGGTCCGTGCGAGCCCGTCGTATTATTTGGCCACGCACCCAGGAGTTCCCATGACGACGCTCGATGACCCCAGAGTCGCCTCGCTGCTCGCCCGCCTGCACGCGGAAGCACGCGGCGACGTTCGATATTTCCTGCGGGCCGTGCCGGGGATGGCGCTCGCGCTGCTGCGTGGACACGCCCCGCTAGAGGCCCTCAAGCCGCACCTGAAGGATGCTTTCATTCCCGTCGAGCCTGCCGCTGGCCGCTTCCTCTACGTGGTGGCGCGTGCGATTGGCGCTCGCCGAATCGTGGAGTTCGGCACTTCATTCGGAATCTCGACGATCTATCTCGCAGCCGCGGTGCGCGACAACGGCGGCGGCGAGGTGATCGGCACGGAGCTCGAACCGAGCAAACGCGCACGGGCGCTCGCAAACCTCGCCGAGGCGGGGCTCGCGGACATCGTCGACGTGCGGCTCGGCGATGCGATGCAGACGCTGGCGCGCGACGTCGCGGAGCCGGTGGATCTGCTTTTCCTCGACGGATGGAAGGATCTCTACATCGAGGTCTTGGAGCTGGTGACGCCGCGGTTGCGCCCCGGCGCGCTCGTTCTGGCGGACAACGTGCGCACATTCAAGAAGGCGCTCGCGCCCTTCGTCGCTCGCGTCCGCTCGGGAAGCCACGGCTTCGCGTCGACGACGTTGCCGTTCGCGTCGGGCCTCGAGGTGGCGGTGCGTCTCGCGGACCTGACCTAACAATTCGGCTCGCGCGATTCACCTCGCGAACGCGCTGGCAGCCACATGGACGCGCGGCGAGAAGTCGAACCGAGAAGTAGAGCCTACTGCGCCCGCAGCTCGCCCTTCCCAGAATTCAGTCTCCCATTGTCGCCACCTAACAGGGAGCCCTTGGGTGTAGGCTGCGCTCGGCCGTGAGTGGAGGTGGCATGCCGGTACGCAAGCATACGAGGAAGCGCCCGGGCGAGGCGTGGCACGACGTCGGCGACGCGCGCGAACTCGCGCGGGTGTCGCTGCAGCAGGTGAACGTGCACGGCACGCGCATCGCGCTCTCCTGCGTCGCGGGCGAATTCGGCGCGATCCACGGCACCTGTAATCACGCCGGCGGGCCGCTCGGGCAGGGAACGCTCGAAGGGGACTACGTCGTGTGCCCGTGGCACCAATGGCGCTTCCATCGCGTGCTGGGGCACGGCGAGCGCGGCTTCGAGGAGGACGTAGTTCCCGCCTACCGCGTGCGAGTTCGAGAAGGCCGCGTCGAGCTGAGCGTGACCCCGCACGTCCGCCGCCACCGCACCCACCACGAGCCGCACCGGCTCGCGCGCGAGCCGAAGCGCGGCAAGGGGCCGGTGCGCGTCGTCGGCATCTCGACCACGGCGATGAACGCCGAATACCCGCGCTTCTCGACCTCCGACGCGCTGCTCGAGGCCGCGCTGGCGCACGCAAAGGCGCAGGGCTGCGAGACCCGCCTGATCCGCCTGCGCGAGCTCCAGTTCCGCACCTGCGAGGGTTATTACTCGAAAGCCGCGCGTGCCTGCACCTGGCCGTGCTCGATCACGCAGATGGACCCGAACGATCAGCTCGATCGTGTATACGAAGCGTTCGTGCACTGGGCTGACGTGTTCGTGATCGCAACTCCCATCCGTTGGGGCAACCCGAGCAGCCTCTATTACAAGATGATCGAGCGCATGAACTGCATCCAGAACCAGCTGACGATCGCGGGCCGCACGCTGCTCAATAACAAGGTCGTGACCGCGATCATCACCGGTGGCCAGGACAACGTGCAGGGCGTAGCGGGGCAGATCCTCGGCTTCTTCACCGAGCTTGGCTGCCACATCCCGCAGTACTCGTACATCGCGCACTCGCGCGGCTGGAGCGCGGAAGACATGGAGCGCAATGTCGCGGTAGTCCAGCGCAGCGAGGAGCTGCGCGAGGCGGCCGAGGCGCTGGTGCTGCGCGGTGTCGAGCTCGCCGAGCGCCTGCTCGCGACGACCCCGAGCGCTTCACTCCGCGGCGGGCGCAAAGGCCAACCGCTGCGCAGCGCCGAGCGAGCGCTGGCGGAGCGAGCAGCCGGCGCGCGCGGGGCACCCGAGCCGGCGGGTTGACGCAGTCGCGCGCGCTCTTCTGCGCAGCACGATTCAAGCGAACCCACACACGCTTCAACCGCGACCGCCGAGAAGCGGTCTAGAGTCCGGGCACCTCGCAGGAGCCCTATCTCATGCTGACCGGCGCCCAGTATCGAGCTTCGCTGAACGACGGCCGCGCGACTTACTTCGAAGGCAAGCGCATCAGTGACATCGAGGGCGATCCCGTCCTTGGCCACACCGTGCACGAAGTCGCCGCGACCTACGACCGCTTCTACTCGCCCGAGCCCGGCGCCACTAGCCCGCTGATGCGCGTCGCGAACTCCGCCGCGGATCTGAAGGCGCGCATTCCTGTGCTGGCCGGCGCGGACCTCGTCGCCAACGTCACCTACCAGTCGATCATGACCCTGATGACCGCGGCATCGCGGATCGGCGACAGCCCGAAGTACGTCGAAAGAATCGGCGCGTACGTCGACCGCGCGCAACGCGACGACATTCGCATCACCGAGTGCATCACCGACGCGAAGGGCGACCGCTCGCTGCCGCCGATGAAGCAGCACGACGCCGACATGTACGTGCGCGTCGTGGATCGGAAACCTGGCGGCGTGGTGATTCGCGGCGCGAAGCTGCACATCTCAGGCGCGTCCTACGCGCACGACCTGATGACCATTCCGACCAAGTCGATGAAAGCGGGCGAGGAGGCCTACGCGATCGCGGCAATGGTGCCCGTGAATTCGCCGGGCGTGCGCATCGTGAACACCACCTACGCGCCGCGCCACGGCGATCCGCGCACGTTCCCGGTCTCGAGCCAGCACCACATGCCCGAGGGCTTCGTGATCTTCGACGACGTGTTCGTGCCGGAGGAGCGCGTCTTTCTCGACGGCGAGACGCGCCATGCCGGCGTGTTCGCGCACTCGCTCGGCCTGTGGGAGCGGCTAGGCGGGCTCTCCGCATTCGCGGAAGAGGCGGACCAACTGGTGGGCTTCGCGCAGTTGATCGCGGAGGCGAACGGACTCGCGGGCGAATCGCACATTCGCGAGAAGATCTCGGAGATGATCATCCACGCGACGCTGATTCGCGCTGGGCTCGAGGCGGCGATCTCGAACTGCAAAATTACGCCCGAGGGCGCCGCGTTCCCGGACGAACTCTACACGAACGCGGCCAAGTATTATGGCGCCGCGAACTACAACCTGATGGTGCGCCATCTGCACGACATCTCGGGCGGCTCGGTGCTGACGGCGCCCTCGATGGCGGACCTCGACAACCCCGAGGTCGGCCCGCTGATCCGCAAGTACATGAGCACGGGCCCGGGCGTCGACGGCGAGTACCGCACGCGGCTGTTCCACGCGATTCGCGATCTCACGGCCGATTCGCTCGGCGGCTGGAAGGCGGTCACCAACATCCAGGCCGGCGGCGGGCTGTATGCGCAGCGCATCGTGACGCGAAAGTTCTACGACCTCGCGGGCGCGAAGAAGAAAGCGCTCGCGCACGCGCGCATCGAGGCGCCCCCGGAATTGCCCAAGCGTAAGTAGCGCTCAGCGTTTACGCATTGTTTACGTGGCGCCCTCGGAATCGCGCCGCCGCGCCAGCACCGCGCGGGTAGAGTGATCGCGCCTGCAACTCGCGCTGCGGCGCGGAGGTGATGCGATGCGTGCGCTGCTCCCGTTCGCGTGTGCCCTAATCATTTCCGCTGGCGCCGCTGCCGAGCCGCTCGCTCGCGAAGATGTGCCGGAACCGCTGCGCCCTTGGGTCGACTGGGTGCTGCGCGGCCACGAGGCCGAGACGTGCACAGCGCTGGTTGCGAGCGGCGAGCGCGCTTGCGTGTGGCCTGGGCGGCTCGCGCTCGCGCTCGGCGCGAACGGCGGCGCCTTCGAGCAGGACGTGTTCGCGGCGATCGAGACGGAAATCGCGCTGCCGGGCGGTGGCAACGGAACCTGGCCCGAGGACGTCCGTGTTGGCCCGAACGCCGCGAGTGTCATCGAGCGCGATGGCCTGCCCGTCGTGCGGCTGCCGCGAGGGTCGCACACCCTCCGCGGGCGCTTCGTATGGAGCGCGCTACCGCCGGGCCTGCGCATTCCGGTGGAGACGGGCCTCGTCGATCTCGCGTTGAACGGGCAGCGAGTTGCGCGCCCACGGCGCGACGCGGACGGCTCGCTCTGGCTGCGCGACGCGGGCGCGAGCGCTGCCGCGCGCCCCGCGGAGAATCGCGTCGACGTGGAAGTGCACCGCCGGCTCGAGGACGGCGTGCCCGTGCGGCTCGCGACCGTAATTACTCTTCGCGTGTCGGGCGAAGCGCGCGAAGAGTTACTAGGCGTCGCGCTGCCGAGCGGCATGCTGCCCACCGCACTCGCCTCGCCGCTGCCGGCGCGCCTCGATCCTGACGGCCGTCTGCGCGTGCAGGTGCGCCCCGGTGAGTGGACGATCCGCGTGGACGCGCGGCTCGCCGAGCGCGCCGAGAAGTTCGGCCCACCTGCGCAGCCGAAAAGCGCGCGCTGGGACGGCGCCGAGATCTGGGCGGTCGCGCTCGCGCCGCAGCTGCGGCTGGTCGAGATCGAAGGCGCGGCGTCCGTCGATCCGACGCAAACCGAGATGCCCGCCGAATGGCGCGAGCTGCCGGCCTACCTGTTGGAACCGGGCAAGGCGCTCACGCTGGTCGAGAAGCGCCGCGGCAACGAGGGCAGCGCCGCGGATCAGCTCACCCTCGCGCGCACCTGGCACCTCGATTTCGATGGCGGCGGCGCCACCGTGATCGATCAGATCGCCGGCACGCTGCGCAGTTCGTTGCGCCTCGAAATGGGTGAAGCGACCGCGCTCGGGCGTGCCGCGATCAACGGACAAGATCAGCCGATCACGCAGCGCGCCGGCAGCAAGCAATTAGGCGTCGAGACCACGCTCGGCTCGCTCGCGCTCGAAGCCGATAGCCGCATCGAGAGCGGCGCGCGCTCGCTTCCGGCCGTGGGCTGGGCGCACGACTTCGACAGCGTGAGTGCGATCCTGATGATTCCGCCGGGCTATCGGCTCTTTCACGCGACCGGCGTAGACGACGCGGACGCCACCTGGGTTTCCGGCTGGGATCTGCTCGCGGTGTTCTTCGTGCTGCTGATCGGCGTCGCGACGTGGCGCCTGTTCGGAACCCCCGCGGCCGTGCTCGCGCTCGCCACGCTCACACTGATTTGGCCCGAGGCCGGGGCGCCGAGACTCGTGTGGCTCGCGCTCGCGGTACTCGAAGCATTACGGCGCGTGGCGGCGCGCGGGCGCATCGGGCGGGCGATCGGGTTCGCGCATCTCGCGCTGCTCGTCGCGCTGGTAGGGATCGCCGTGCCGTTCGCGATTCGGCAGGTACGCGTGGGGCTGTTCCCGGCGCTCGAGCGGCCGTGGGAGCGCGCGTGGCAAAACGGTGGCGAGGCCGCGATGCCTAGCCTTGGCGCGGTTCAGGGAATGCCAGCGGCCGCGCCTGTCGAATATCTCGACGCTGCTGCCCAAGAAGCCAAGGTCGGCATGCTTGAAGAAGTGACGGTGTCGGCGCGCAAGCGCTCGCAGCGGTTACAAGATGTGCCGGTCTCTGCTTCGTCCTTCGACAGCGGCAGCTACCAGAGCAAATCCAACTTCGCCGCCGACCCGTCGGCCACAGTCCCCACCGGCCCAGGTCGCCCCGACTGGAACTGGGAATCGGTATCGCTTTCTTGGAGCGGCCCGGTCACGAGCGGCCAGCAGTTAGGTCTTTGGCTCGTTCCGCCGTGGGCGAATGCGCTGCTCGCTATCGCGCGCGTGCTGCTGCTGCTCGCGCTCGCGCGGGTGTTCGTGCTGGCGTGGCGTAGCGGTAGGCCGCGCGATGACGCGAGCGCGAGTTCAGCGGCGCCAGCTTCTGCCGCGACCGCCGCGCTCGCCCTCGCTCTGCTGCTGCCGGCTCCTCTGCGCGCCGACCTCCCGACTCCCGAGTTGTTGGAATCGCTGCGCACGCAAATGCTCGAAGCGCCGAGCTGTGCGCCTCGTTGCGCGACACTCTCGCGTGTCGCCCTCGGCGTCGCGCAGGATCGCCTCGACCTGCGCATCGCGATCGACGCCGCCGCCGAGACGGGCGTGCCGCTGCCCGGCGGCGGTGCGAGCGACGGCGCATGGCTGCCCAGCACGGTGATCGTGGACGGCTCGCCGGCGAGCGGCCTGCGCCGCGACGAGTCGGGCGTGCTGTGGCTGCGCGTCGCGCGCGGCCGGCACGAGGTGCAGCTCTCCGGCGCGTTGCCGCCGCGCGCCACGGTCGAGTTGCCGCTGCCGCTCGCGCCGCATCGCGTAGCGCTCGCGTCAGCGCCCACGGGCTGGTCAGTCGTAGGCATTAATCCCGACGGCACCGCGAGTGGCGCCCTCCAGCTCGTGCGCGCAGCCCGCACCGCCGAGAGCAAGCAGTCCGGCGCGCGCCTCGAGCCGACGGCGATTCCGCCGTTCGTGCAGGTCACCCGCGCGCTCGAATTCGGCCTCAGTTGGTCGACGCGCACGCTCGTGCAGCGCATCGCGCCCGAGGACGGCCCGATCGTGGTCGAAGTGCCCCTCCTGGCGGGTGAGTCCGTAACAACCCCCGGCGTGCGCGTGGACCGCGGCCGCGCGCTCGTCACGATCCCAGCCGGCCAGCCCGCCGCGCTCTACGAAGCGACGCTCGCGATTGCGGAGAAACTCGCGCTCGAGGCGTCGACCGAGTTGCCCTTTACCGAGATGTGGCAGGTTTCGGCAGGGCCACTCTGGCACGTCGAAACCGAAGGCATTCCGCCCGTCGACGAGCTGCGCGAGGGCGAACGCGCGCGTTCATTCCGTCCGTGGCCCGGCGAGACGCTCACGCTCTCGATCGAGCGGCCCGCCGGAGTTGGCGGCGCGACGCTCACGATCGACCGCAGCCAACTCGCGCTCGCGCCGGGCCTGCG
>JANNDT010000139.1:0-1752 GCA_031387905.1 Deltaproteobacteria bacterium | reverse complement strand
AAGGATCGGCTGCACGTCGCGAGCGAACTGCAACGAGTGGTCGTGTCCCGCCGCGAATAACAACGGCGGGTGTTTCTCGAGCACGGCCGCGAGCGACCCGATGTAGCGCTGATACGTCGCCGCAGCGAGGTCTTGGGCGGGCTTCAAACGGCGCCTCACGAAACTGAGTTCGCAGCCTCCGTGTTCGCCGGTCGTGCGCAGCGGGTGGTGCGCGACGACGACTGCCGGCGGGCAATCCGCACACGCGAGCAGCGCTTCGAGTTCGCTCGCCGCGGTGCTCGCCGCCGCCGTTTCGCTAGCCATCAGCCACAGTTCGGAGTCGAGCGCTATGACGCGAAACAGCCCGTGCGGGAAGCGGAGTTCCTCGGGCCCGAGGTCGCCCGGCGCCGGCTTCCAGTGCTCCGCGCCGACGTGCGCAAACAGCCGATCGACGCGCGCGCGGTTGGGGTCGCCGATGCCGCGCTTATGCCAGTCGTGGTTGCCGGGCACGAAGTAGACGTCCTCGCGCGCGCGTCCCACTTCCTGTTGCGCCCCGACGATGGCCGTCAGCTTCTTGTCGCGCTTGCCGAATGACTCGGGGTAGAAGTTGTCGCCGAGGAACACGACGGTGGTGGGCGCGGCGTGCGCGTCTACCCACGCCGCGACGCGCCGCAGGTGCTTGCCCCCATCTGCGTCGCCGGCGTCGCCGAGCAGCAAGAGCCGCGCCTCCGGCTCCGCCAGCGCCGGCGCTTCGTTCAGTGCGACGAGCGGAGTGAACTGCGCGTCCGCACCGCTCGCGCACGGAAGCGCCGCGAACAACCCAACAAGTGCGATGGCCGCCCTCAAAGCTCGCGCCTCCTGCGCAGTTGAGCATGCCACGCCGCGGGCCGATCGAGGCGCCGCGTTCACTCGCTCGCGCTGCTGGGCTGGCGTTTTACGTACGGGCGCGCGCGTCCGATCTTCACGAGGAAGCCCGCGTCGAGGCGTTCGTCGCCGCGCAGCCCGTTGAACAGCGCCGTTTGCGCGTCGCCGAGGCTGTTGCCGGTGCGCTTGGAGACTTGCTCGAGCGTCTCGCCCGACTTTGCCGGCGCGAGCGCTAGGCGCGTCTCCGTAATCAGTGCGCGGTCGTCGCCGCTCAGCGCGCGGAAACTCGCGAGCGTGCGATCGAAGGCATCGCGCCACGTGTTCGTCTCGGTTTGCGGCGCCATCGTCTGAATCGCGAACAGCCCGCCTGCGTGCGCGAAGTAGCTGCGCTCGACGAGTTGGTTGCCGTTCAAGAGCACGCGCACGCGGTAGCCGCGAGTCGAGCCGACGCGCACCGCGCCGCCGTCTTCGGCGGGCACGTTCTGCTGCGCCGCGTCGCTGAGCGCCTTGCGCGCCGCTGCGCGCGGATCCGTGCCCTCGCTGGCAGGCAGCCCGAGGAACGCGATCAGCGCGTTGCCCTCGAGCGGTTTCGCCATCACCGCCTGCGGCGTGTTCTGGGTCTGCCAATCGCGCGGGAAGCTCAGCGCGAAATCGAGGTCGGGGTGCAAGAACAAGTTGTCGCGGAAGATGCCTTGCGCCGGGTCGGGGCCGACGAGCAGGCCGTCGAAGCGGCGCACGAAATCGCTGCGGTCCCGCGCGATCGGCGTGGAGGCCGCGCGCGCGAAGCTGCCGGCCCGCGCGTTCGCGCTGCGCACACGCTCCTCGCTGCTCGGGTGCGAATCGAGGAAGGTCGCCTTCCGCTTCTCGCCGGTGCGAAGCGTTTCTTCCTTGCCGAGCGCGGCGAGAAAG
>JANNDT010000058.1:0-6291 GCA_031387905.1 Deltaproteobacteria bacterium | reverse complement strand
GGAGAACGGCCGCGTGCCGCGGCTTCTTGCTCGCACCGGCTGCGCGATCCGCGGCCCCGCCGGTGAACGCGAGCAGGGCAATGAAGCTCATCGCGAAGGCTGTCATTCGGGACATGTGTTCCTCCTTTGCTCACCCCCCCGTCTCCAGGTTAGAGGGCGAACGGAAACGTGCGCTCCTGTCATCAGCAATGCGAGCCCACGCGACACAGAATGTCGAGCTTCGGGGCGCTGCCGAGTGTGCGCAGTTCGATTCGGACGCGCGCGCATGCCCGGAGCTCGTCACGCCGACTCGGGAACCTTCAGCCGCCCGAGCACCGCGCCGGACGAATCCTCGCGCAGCTCGTACTCCACCACGACGGTCTTGATCTTCCCGCCGCCCGGGACGGGCAGCACGTCGGTGATGCGTAGGAGCGCGTCGAGCGAGGTGTTGTTCTACTGCGACCCCGTAGGGATCACGCCGCCGTTCGATGCGTGGGTCGACAAGCAGGCCCAGCGCGAGGCCGTGCGCGCCGAGTTCGAGGCCGCCGCCGCGGATGAACGCCAAGCTGAGCGACTGCGACCCGACCTACGGCGAGTTCACCGTGCGCGCGCTTGCGCCGAGCTCGGTCGTGACGTTCGACGCGCTCAAGCAAAGGCTCGAGATCAAACGCGCCCCAGGCGCAGCCTAACTTGAACGGCGCGCTCGAAGCACGAAGGGCCGCCGACCTAACTAGCCGACGGCCCTTCGGAATTCTGGAGCGCGAGACCGGGTTCGAACCGGCGACATCCACGTTGGCAACGTGGTGCTCTACCAACTGAGCTACTCGCGCGAAGGCCGTCCACGATAGGCGACGGGCTCGGGACCGTCTAGGAGTCTGAAGGCGCGCGCTCCGCGAGCGCCCCGCACTCAGAGCTTTCGCACGCGCTCGCGGCCGTCCTTCACGTTGCGGGTCGCGTTGCGCGTGTCGTAGACGCGGTGAGCGAGGCGCACCACGCGCGCGTAGTCGATCGCGCTGTGGTCGGTGAGGATCACGACGAGGTCTGCGCCGGAGATCTGCTCGTCCGTGAGGTCGACGCTCTTCAGGCTTTGGCTGCCGATGCGCAGCTCCGGCACGAACGGATCGTGGTAGCGAACGTCGCCGCCGCGCTCGAGCAACAGCTTCGAGATGTCGAGCGCCGGCGATTCGCGCACGTCCGACACGTCGGCCTTGTAGGCCACGCCGAGCATTAACAGCTTCGCGCCGTTCACGGCCTGGCGTTCTTCGTTGAGCAGCGAGGTGATTTTCTCGGTCACGTACTCGGGCATGTGGCCGTTCACGTCGGTCGCGAGCTCGATGAAGCGCGCGGTGAAGTTCAGCGACTTCATCTTCCACGACAGATACGTCGGATCGACGGGGATGCAGTGGCCGCCGAGGCCGGGGCCGGGCGTGAACTTCATGAAGCCGTAGGGCTTGGTCGCCGCCGCATCGATGACTTCCCAGACATCGAGGCCGAGCCGGTCGCACATCAGCGCGACTTCGTTCACCAGCCCGATGTTGATGGCCCGGAAAGTATTCTCGAGCAGCTTCACCATCTCGGCGGCCTGCGTCGAAGAGACCGGCACGACGGTGTCGAACACATTCGAGAAAACCTGACAAGCGAGCTCGCACGCCAGCGGCGTCTCACCGCCCACGACCTTCGGCACCTGGCGCACGGCGAACTTCTTGTTCGCGGGGTCAATGCGTTCTGGCGCGAACGCGACACCGAAATCGACGCCGCACGTGAGGCCCGAGCTCTCGAGGTGCGGGACGTACAACTCCTTGGTCGTGCCGGGGTAGGTCGTGCTGCCGAGGATGATGAGCTGACCGCTGCGCAGGCGGCGCCCGATTTCTTCGACGGCGCGCAGCATGAACGAAACGTCGGGATCCTTGGTCTTCGTGAGCGGCGTGGGCACGCACACGTTGATCACGTCCATTGAGCCGAGCGCGCCGAACTCGCTCGAGGGCGTGAAGCGGCCTTCCTTGATGACTCGCGCGACGTCCGCAGCCGAGACGTCCTCGATGTACGAGCCGCCGCCGACCAGCACGCGAATCTTCTCCGCATCGACATCGAAGCCGGTGACGCGGAAGCCAGCCTTCGCGAACTCGAGCGCGAGCGGCAAACCGACGTAGCCGAGCCCGATCACACCGATCTGCGCCTCGTGCGCTTCGAGCTTGCCCTTCAGATCTTCTAGCCGCGTCATGACGCCTCCGTGTTCCGCCCCGGGTCTTTCGGCGGAGCGTCGGCGCCCCCAAAGA
Source organism: Deltaproteobacteria bacterium (assembly GCA_031387905.1). Taxonomy (GTDB): domain Bacteria; phylum Myxococcota_A; class UBA9160; order UBA9160; family UBA6930; genus VGRF01. The sequence continues at coordinate 4,036 of JANNDT010000058.1, read as the reverse complement.
AGGACGCGAAGTACCCCCAACCGGACCACAGGGTGAGGGCCATCGAGAGCACCAGAAGTGACAGGCCGATCTTGTGATTTGGCAGGCCGAGCGTCCGATCGGGGAACAACAGGAAGCCGGCCGCGAAGTTCTGGGAGAGCGTTTTCAGCTTGCCGGGCCATTCCGCCGCCATCACCGCGCCCCGCTCCGAGGCCAGCCCGCGCAGGCCCGTGACCGCGAGCTCGCGCCCGACGATCACGGCGACGGCCACGGCGCCCCAGGTCGCGGGGATGCGATCCATCGCGAGCAGCACGATCAGCGCGGTGGCGGTCGTGAGCTTGTCCGCGAGCGGGTCGAGGTGCTTGCCGATCTTCGTGATCAGGCCGTCCCGGCGCGCAATCCAACCGTCCACGAGATCGCCGAGCGCAGACAGAATGAACAGGCAGCCGACGATCCGCGAGGCGCCGGGCTCGGGATACCAGGGGAATGCTGCGAGCACGGGCAGCACGGCGAGGCGCCCGATCGTGATCGTGTTCGGGAGATTCCACAGCTGCTCGCGCTCATGCTGCTCTAGCACGCGGCTCCCCGACGGCTCGCTGGCGGTGCGAGCCATTAGGCGCGCATCAGCGAGCGGCGAATTGCGGATGATACTGGCGATAGTAAGTCATCACGCGGCGGACGTATCGCTGCGTCTCACGATACGGAGGAACCCCGCCGAACTTGGTGACCGCCTCGGGCCCCGCGTTGTAGGCGGCGAGCGCCATCGTCCAGGATCCGAACTGTTCTCGCAGCGTGCGCAGATAGCGCGCGCCGCCGGCGATGTTTTGCTCTGCGATGAAGGGCTCGAGCACGCCGAGCGACCGCGCCGTGGCGGGCATCAGCTGCATCAAGCCCATCGCACCCTTGTGTGAAACGGCGCCGGGGTTGAAGGCGCTCTCCGCGTGAATTACGGCCTTCACTAGCGCGGGCGGGACGCCCGCTTCGCGACCGAGGCGCTCGACCATCGGGTCATAGGCGCGCGCCCTCTTCGGGGTCGCCGAGGCGAGCGGGCTCAGCTTCGCGCCGGAGCGCTGCAGATTGCGCACCTTCGCGAAGCGCTTGTCCCACTGCACGTTGGTGAAGTGCACGACGCCGCGCGCATCGACAAAGCGGTAGAGGTTGCCGCCAGCGAACGTCGCTACGGGTGCGAACCCCAGCAGTGCGACGAGTGCGAAATGCTGGACGCAGCGCATTCCGGCGCTGACCCGAGTTCGCCTCGCGGGATATGCTGCGTCCATCTCGTCAGGACGTATCGGCGCGAATGAGCGCCAGCCTGAGCGGGGCGACTGGGCCCCCGCCCCTCTGGGGTGGCCCTCACCAGGCGGCAACTTGACGAGCGGCAGCGACCTCCGGCAACACGATTTTCTGGTGCTCGGAAGCGGGATCGCGGGGCTGTTCTACGCCCTGCAGGCCGCCGAGCACGGCCGCGTCGCGATCGTGACGAAAAAGCACGCTGCCGAGTCGGCGACCAACTACGCCCAGGGCGGGATTGCTGCGGTGGTCGCTCCAGGCGACTCCACCGAGGCCCACGTGCGCGACACCCTCGCGGCGGGCGCCGGGCTGTGCCGCGAAGACGTGGTGCGCTTCGTGATCGAGCGCGGCCCCGCGACGATCGAGGCACTCCTCGGCCTCGGCGTCGAGTTCGACCGAAGTGCGGGCGGCGCCTTCGCCGTGGGCCGCGAGGGCGGGCACACGCAGCGGCGCGTGTTGCACCACCGCGACGCGACCGGGCGCGAGATCGAGCGCGCCCTGCTCGCGCGCGCGCGCGCTCACCCCAACATCGAGCTGCTCGAAAATCACTGCGCCGTGGATTTGCTGACGACGCAGCGCTCGGGCCTCGCGGGCCCGAACCGCGCGCTCGGTGCGTATGTGCTCGACGCGGAGCGCGGGGTGGTCGAGCGCTACCTCGCGCCCATCACGTTTCTCGCGACGGGCGGCGCGGGCAAGGTCTACCTCTACACCAGCAACCCCGACATCGCGTCGGGCGACGGCATGGCGATGGCGTATCGCGCGGGCGCCACGCTCGCGAACATGGAGTTCATCCAGTTCCACCCGACCTGCTTGTTCCATCCGCAGGCGAAGTCCTTCCTAATCACTGAAGCCGTGCGCGGCGAAGGCGGCGTGCTGCGGACGCTGCGCGGCGACGCCTTCATGCCGCGTTATCACGAGATGAAGGATCTCGCGCCGCGCGACGTGGTGGCGCGCGCCATCGACACCGAGCTGAAACGCTCGGGCGACGATTACGTGCTGCTCGACATCACGCAGCGCGAGCCGGCTTTTGTGCGCGAGCGCTTCCCCAATATTTACGAGCGCTGCCTGTCGTTCGGCATCGACATCACGCGGGATTCGATTCCGGTCGTGCCGGCGGCCCATTATTGCTGCGGCGGCGTCGTCACGAACTTGTCGGGTGAGAGCGATATCCAGAACCTGTTCGCGGCCGGCGAGGTCACCTGCACGGGGCTGCACGGCGCGAATCGCTTGGCGTCGAACTCGCTGCTCGAGGGAGTCGTGTTCGCTGAGGCGGCCGCGCGCGAATCGATCGCGCGGCTCGCGCTGCTGCCCCGCGAGATGCCGCAGGTCGAAGCGTGGAGCGATGGTTCGGCCACCGAGAGCGCCGAGGCGGTGGTGATCACGCAGAACTGGGACGAGATCCGGCGCTTCATGTGGAACTACGTCGGCATCGTGCGCAGCGACAAGCGCCTCGAACGCGCGCAGCGGCGCATCGCGCTGCTGCGCGAAGAGATCAACGAGTATTATTGGAACGCGAAGTTGACTCCGCCGCTCGTCGAGTTGCGCAACCTCGCGGTAGTCGCCGAGTTGGTGATCGAGTGCGCGGTGCGGCGCAAAGAGAGCCGCGGCCTCCACTACACGCTCGACTACCCAGCGCACGACGATTCGCGCCCTGGCCGCGACACGACGGTGCGGCGGCTGCCGAGTTAGAGCCGGGGCAGACGCGCCCGACAGCAAGCGAACTCGCTGCGCGCCCCGCGTCAGGGCGCGGTCGGGGGCATCGCTCCGCTCGCTGGCACTGGGTCATTCGCAGCGCTCTCAGGAGTCGGGGGCGCGGCGGCGTCGAGCACTTGCCAGCGATACAGCGTGCCCGCGCCGCGCGCGAGGCCGATCCATTTCTTGGTGTCGAGTTCGTACAACTCGACGGCAAGGTCGCAGCGACGCGCCTGCGCGTCGCTCGCGAAGCTCGCGTACTCGACGCAGTAGTGGACGACCCAACGATTCGAGGCGGGGACGAAGTGCGCGCCGGCAACCTCGACGGCACGAATCTCGCGGTACGCGTCCCGCGCCGAATCGGCGCCGAACTGCAACCCCGGCAGCAGCGCGAGCACAGCGCGCTTCGTCATCTCCGGCGACGGCCCGACTTGGGCCGCGTCCGTAGGTTTGGGCGGCTCGCAACCCGCAGACGAGAGCGCAAGCGCCGCAACGGCCACGAGCCAAGCACCGAAGCGCTTCATCCGGTCTCCCTCGAGAACCTGACAACTCGCACACACTACTTGCGGCGCGACGAGCGTGGCAAGCCGCGCGGACGTCCATTGGCGCGTTCCTCGAATCGCCGCACGCCGCGCGGCTGCGTGCTCGGTACGAACTCTGGCCAGGAATGCGCGCCTCGCGCTGCCTCGATGATCTCGGGTCAGACGGAAATCGAGCTGTGGGAGCCGACGCCGGACCCGGGCCAGACGGAGGGCCCCTGAAAGCGCAGGGGACGCAATTCCCTCGCCACCTTGCCGCTGACTTCGCCACTTCCTCCGCGGGTTCACCCAGGAGGTCTTCGTTGCGCCTGCCGCTCCCGCTTCGGTCTGCTGCCTTTTACGCGTTGCTCTTTGTCGCACTCGCGGCGAACGGCGCTTGGGCCGAGGTCGAGACGGTCACCGGAGCGGACGGCGTCTCGGGAACCAACGGTGCGGCAGGCCAGCCCGGACAGAACGGTGGCGACGGCAGCGATGGCACAGCCGGCGCAGCCGCCTCGGCGCAGGCGAACGCGGACCCCGTCAACGAGGCAAATGCG
>JANNDT010000051.1:0-6076 GCA_031387905.1 Deltaproteobacteria bacterium | reverse complement strand
TGGATCGCCTCGCGGCCGAGCGCGAAGGTGTGCACCGGCACGCCATAATGAGCGAGCTCGTCGGCCGCTTCGAGCGCTTCTGCAGCGCCTTCCTCACGCGAGGGCCAGGTGGGTTGGCCGTCCGAGAGCAGCAGGATCGAGCGGTGGCGCGCGCGCTCGGGATCGCGCGCGTCGTTCAGCGCGCCGAAGGCGCTGCGCAGCGCCGCGGCAATGCTGGTGCCGTTGTCGTGATAACCCGGCGCGTACACGTCGAGCTGTCGCAGCACCGCTCTCGGTTGCCCAAGCGGCGCATCCACCCATGCGACGCCCGCGAACGACACGAGCGCGACGCGCATCGTCTCGGTATCGAGCTGAGCAATTAGGCGCTGCGCGGCCGCGACTTCCGCCGAGACGACGGCGTCGCCCGGATCCGACGATGCCTGGAACTGCATCATCGCGTCGGTCGCCGCGAGGTGGCGATCCCAGGTGCGGTTGCGGCTGACGCGCCCGTTGCCGTCGATGTCCTGGCCGGTCGCGATCAGCGTGCTCTGGGATTCGTCGATCGCGATCACGACGTCGTGGAAGGCGGCCTCCCAGCGCCCGCCGCGGCCCGAAATCTCGACCGTTTGCACGCCGCGCACCGCGGGCGGCGCCGAGACCTCGAGGTGCGCTGTTAGGTGCCGCGTCGCGATCGGCCCGCCCGTCTCGACGCGCGCGCGCCGCAGCAGCGCCTCGAGCTCGTCGGCGCTCGTGCCGCGCATGTCTTCGTGCGGGCGCGCGAGCACGCGCGCGAGCTGCGCGCGCGCCTCGCTCTGATCGTTCGCGTCGAGTGCGACCTCCGCGAGCGCGATGTCGAGGGCGCCATAAGCGGGCGCGCGACTCTGCGCGTCGCGCAGCTGCGCCTCGCTCTCGGCGAGTTCGCCGCGCGCGCGCGCGAGTTCCGCCAGCGCGAGTTGCGTACTCACCGCCGCTGGCGCAGCGCGCGCGCTCGCACGCAAGACGCGCTCGGCTTCGGCGAGCTGCGCCGCATCCGCCGGGGCGCCGCCGCGTTCCGCGAGTGCGAGCCGCGCTTGGCCGAGCGCGCGCAGCGTGGCGGCATCATTCGGAGCTGCGAGCTCGGCCTCTGCGAGCAGCGGCTCGATCGCGCTGAGTTCGTCGCCGCGTTCGGCGCGCAGGCGCGCGAGCAGCGCCTTCGCGGCCGGGTGCCGCAGCGCCGCGCTTCGCAGCCAGCGCTCTGCGGGCGTCCGCGCACTTTCCCCGAGTTCGAACGCGAGTTCGCCGAGCAGCGCGTCGTGGTCGGCTGGCGCGAGTGGCGTGGCCGGGGAGGCCTCGCCCGCGCCGAGCGCTGCGAGCGGAAGCGGGCGCCGGGGAAGATCGCCGAACGACAAGTACCGGAGAAGCTCCGCTTCGAGCGCCGCCGGCTCCGCGCCGAACGCCTCGGCGCAGGCGCGCTCCGCGGGCGCGCCGCCGCGCACGAGTGTTAGGTAGTTTGCCAGCTGCGCCTCGCGCCCCGCGAAACCGAGCTGCTCGCTCGAAAGGACGAAGTGCAAGAGCGCCCAGCTCTCGGCGGCGAAGCCCTCGCGCGCATGCTGCGACCAGCGCAGCGTCTCGCGCGCGGTGAGCACGCGCTTCAGGGGATGCAACGTCGCGAGCGCGAACCATTCGAGCCGCGCGCGCGGCGGGCGGCCGAGTTCGAGCGCATTGCCCACGACGCGCGCCGTCGAGACGAACTCCGCCGCGCCTTCTTCGAGCCAAAGCGGGCGCAGCGGATCGGGATCGCTCGCGGCGAGCAAGTGCACGAGCGCGTGCTGCGCAGCTGTGAGCGCGTGCTCGGGCAGCGCCGCGTCGAGCACGAGCGTCGCGCGATCGGGCGCGACGTGCAGGAATGCGGGCGCACCTGAGAACGGCCGCAGGTAGGAGTAGCCCTCGCTGGGCGAGAGCTCGATCGCCGTAACAGGTGGCAGCCGTACGGGCGAAGCGCGCACGAGCGGGCTCGCCGCCGCGAGCGCGCGTTCGAGTTGCAGCGCGAGCGCGCGGGCACGCTCGGCGCCCGCGCTGCTGACGGCCTCGAAATGGGCGGAGCGCGCTGAGAACCACTCGGCTGGCGGCGCGGGGCTGGTCGGCGCGTCCTCAGCCTGCGTGCTCGCGGCGAACGTGGCTGCGGCAGCGAAAGTTCCGAGCAGCGATCCGAGGGCGAGGCGTCGCGAGATCCGAGACAGCATGCGGCCTCCGCGTGAGAGTGGCCGAGCCTACCACCGCCTGCGGGCCAGCCTCGCGTCCTGTCGCGCTAGCGTGCGCCACTTGCACAGGAGGCGCGCATGACGCCCGAACAGGTTGCCGACGCCACCGCCGAACTGATCGTGCGCCTCGCGCTCGTGCTCGATCGCCGCAAGGCGCTCTCGGTGGGCGAGTTGCTGCCGATCGTCGAAGCGCTCGCGTCCGGCTCGCAGGAGAATCCTGCGCTGCCGGCGATTGCGGTGCGCATCTCGGAGCGGCTGCGCGCGATCGAGGCCACACCGAATCGCAGATCCGGACGCGGCGTGCTCGACGCCCAAGACGCCTCGGCGCACTCGCGGACGCCCTGGCAATCGCATTCTTGAGTCTCGTTCGCGCGCCGCGGCTCGCTGCGCGGCCACGCCGCATCCCTGACAACTCGCAGCCGGAGATCTCAGAATGACGCTTCCGCCCCGCACCCCGGTTCTGGTCGGCATTGCGCAGCTCGAGCAGCGCGAACGCGATCCGCTGCAGGCGCGCGAGCCGCTCGACCTAATGGTCGAAGCCGTGAGACTCGCCGCCGAGGACGCGGGCTCGCGCGAACTGCTGGCGCGCGCCGACGCGGTGCGCGTGATTCGCGGCATCTGGCCGTACGCCGATCCTGGCCGCGTCGTCGCGCAGCGCATCGGCGCCTCTCGAGCAAAGACGGCGATCACGCCCTTCGGCGGCAACTTCGTGCAGACCACCCTCAACCAGAGTGCGCTCGAGATTCAGGCCGGCACGCTCGATATCGCGATCCTGACTGGCGCCGAGTGCGGCTACACGCAGGCGCGCGCGCGCAAGCAGGGCGTGAAGCTCGCGTGGAGCGAAGCGCCGGGCACGCCCGATGTGCAGATCGGCCGCGAGGTGCCGATGTCGCACGCGGCCGAGCAGCAAGCGGGCGTGAAGCGGCCCGTGCAGATGTACCCCGTGTTCGAGAACGCGCTGCGCTACGCGCGCCACGAGACGCTTCCGCAGCACATCGAGCGCGTCTCGAAGTTGTGGGCGGGCTTCAGCGCCGTGGCGGCGAAGAACCCGCACGCCTGGATCCGCGAAGCGAAGACGGCGGAGCAGATTCGCACGCCGGGCCCGGACAACCGCATGGTCAGCTTCCCGTACCCGAAGCTGATGAACAGCAATAACAACGTCGATCAAGGCGCGGCGCTGATTCTCACGAGCGTCGAAACGGCGCAGCGCCTCGGCATCGCGCGCGAGAAATGGGTGTTTCCCTGGGCCGGCACCGACGCGCACGATTTCTACTACGTGTCCGAGCGCGAGAATCTCCATTCCTCGCCGGCGATTCGCTTCGCCGGACGCCGCGCCCTCGAACTCGCGGGCGTTGGCGTCGCCGACCTCGCCCACGTCGACGTGTATTCGTGCTTCCCGGTCGCGGTGCAAGTGGCCGCGCGCGAGATCGGGCTCGACGAGAGCAAGCCCCTCACCGTGACCGGCGGCCTCACCTTCGGCGGCGGCCCGATGAACAATTATGTGATGCACGGCGTCGCGCGCATGGCCGAAGTGCTGCGCGCCGATCGCGGCAAACTCGGCCTATGCACCGCGAACGGCGGCTTCCTCACCAAGCACGCGATGGTCGTCTACGGGGCTGAGCCGCCCGCGCGCCCGTTTCGGCATGAGGATGTGCAGCCGCTCGTCGAGGCGACGCCGCGCCGCGAGGCGCTGCTCGATTACGCCGGCGACGCCACGCTCGAGAGCTACACGGTCGACTTCGTGGCCGACGCTCCGGCCCTCGGCCACGCCGCGGTCCTAACACCCGAAGGCAAGCGCGCCTGGGCGAACACCGCGGACCGCGACGTAGCGGCCGCGATGACGCGCGAAGAGTTCTGCGGCAAGCGCGTCCGCGTGAAGGACGGGCTGTTCGAGGTGCTCGGGTAGAGACGGCACGGGCGACTGGCCTGACGGCTCGCACCGCCGGATCAACTCCGCAACAGCCGCTCGAGCAGTACGTCCTCGAGGTCGCGGCGCCCGTCGAACAGCGCGACCACGCTGATCGTGTCGCCTGCGAGCCGGTAGACCAGTCGGTACGGCTTTGCGACGAGTTCGCGCCAGCTACCGATTCCGAACCGCGCGAGCTCGGGAACGATGCGACCGCGAAGCGGCAGGCGCAGCCGCTCGAGCAAACGCTGCGCATCGACTGCGGAGGTCTCCGCGATGAACGTCACGATTTCTTCGAGATCGCTCGCCGCGGAGTCGGACCAGAGAACGCGGAAGCGGCGCTTAGCCACGCCGCTGCGTCTTTGCGAGCGCCCGGTCGGCGCGCGCAAACGCGTCGGCCTGCTTCAGCGTCCGCCCCCGCCGCACGTCGTCCTCGCCCTGCGCGACCAACTTGAGGAGAGCCATCGCCGCGCGCCAGCGGTCGTAGGTATCGACGTCGAGCACCACCACTTTGGCTTCGCCGTTCTGCGTGATCGTGACCGCGCGGCCACTCTCGCGGACCTCGCGAACCAGGTTCGCGGTGCGGTTCTTCAAGTAGGTGATGGGCTTCACGTCAGCGCGGCGCGCCATGCTCTGTCCTTCCGGACCGATAAAGGTGCCAAATACTGACCTCACAGAGGAGCCAGTGCAACGGTCTCCCCGCGACGCTCGAGGGGCGCCGGCGACCGAGGGCGCGCCCCTCCGCAGGTCCGCCGAAACCGAAGCCCATTGCCTCGGCTCGCTGAACCGCGCCATGCTGACCCGCTTCTCGAAACGCTCGAAAGGAGCACCGCGTGACTCTCCCCACCAGCAACAAACAATGGGTTCTCGCCAAGCGTCCGCACGGCATGATCAGCGAGGCGAACTGGAAGCTGCAGGAAGTTCCCGTGCCAAGACTCGCCGACGGCGAGGCGCTCGTGCAGACGCTCTTTCTGTCGTGCGATCCGACGCAGCGCGGCTGGATGGAGGATCGCCCGAGCTACATGCCTCCCGTCGGCATTGGCGAGGTGATGCGCGCGGGCTCGATCGGGCGTGTGATCGAGTCGCGCTCGCCGCTGCTCGCCCCGGGCGACAGTGTGGAAGGCATGGCGGGCTGGCAGCAGTACTCGGTCGTGAAAGCGGGCGGACCCTTCGGGGCGACGAAGCTGCCACCGAGCGTCGACCCGAAGCTGCTGATGGGCGTGCTCGGCGTTACGGGGCTCACCGCGTACTTCGGGCTGCTCGATCTCGGCAAGCCGAAGGAAGGCGAGACGGTCGTGGTCTCGGGCGCGGCGGGCGCGACGGGTTCGATCGCGGGGCAGATCGCGCGCATCAAGGGCTGCCGCGTGATCGGCATCGCTGGCGGGCCTGATAAGTGCGCGTGGCTCACCAAGGAAGCGCGCTTCGACGCCGCGATCGACTACAAGCACGAAGACGTGGGCGCGCGCTTGCGCGAACTCGCGCCGCAGGGTGTCGACGTGTTTTTCGACAACGTCGGCGGCGAGATCCTCGATGCGGTGCTCGCGCAGCTGCGCATGAAGGCGCGCGTGGTGCTGTGCGGCGGGATCTCGGCGTACAACGAAGTCACGCCGCCGCCTGGGCCGAAGAACATCATGAACTTGGTGATTCAGCGGGCGCGCATGGAGGGCTTCATCGTGATCGACTACGCGGGGAAGTTTGCGGAGGCGAGAGCGGAGATGAAGCGCTGGCTGGATGCGGGGGAGTTGGCGCATCAGGAAGACATCGTGGTGGGAATCGAGAGGGCGCCGGAGGCTTTGTTGCGGTTGTTCTCGGGGAAGAATCTTGGGAAGCAGTTGGTGAAGGTGGCGTGAGTGGGATTGCGAGCGCGCTTGGCGCGGCTCGCGGCGTGAAGAACGTGGCGCGCGGCTCGGCGGGGGCGGCGGGGCCGCGGCGGGCGATGGCTCGGGGCGGC
>JANNDT010000236.1:0-25625 GCA_031387905.1 Deltaproteobacteria bacterium | reverse complement strand
AGCAGGAACCTGCCGCGCGCGAGCGTCTGCACGTCCCAAGCGAGCTGCGCGACGGTCATTGGGTTGCGCGCGAAGGCGATCGCGACTGCGGTGCCGAGTTCGATGCGCTGCGTCGACTGCGATGCCAGCACGAGCGGGAGGAACGGGTCGTGCGAACTCTCGAAGCTCCACGCGGCGCCAAAGCCCTGGGCCTCGAGGCGCGCAGCGGCGGCGCCCGTGGCTGCGAGATCCGGGGACAGCAGGCCTGCGTCGATTTTCACGTCGTCTCCTTCGATCGTTCTTCGTTCAGCGCTCGCGTCACGCTCTCGAGCGCGCCTGGCGCCCACAGCGCGCTGTCGTTCGCCGCGTCGGACAGCGCACTCGCGACCACGCTCAGCTCGTGCGCAGCGAGTGCGAGAACCGGCCGCGAAGCGAGCGCTCGCTCGACGCGCACACAGACGAACGCGGCGTCGGCGTAGGACTCGGGCACCGGCGCGACGCGGAGGCGCGCGCACACGTCGGCGACGCCGCCGCTCGCGCGCTCGGCGAGATCGCTTTCGCATAACAAGCGCGTCGCCTCCCCGAGCGCGCGCCGGTAGAGCGCCGGAAAGCCCCCCACGCGCGCCAGCCAGCCAACGAGCAACAACTCGTTCGCCACGTGCGCGACGCCGCGTGCTGGGCCACGCCTTACGCCGCGCGCCTGCAAAGCCTCCGCGAGTCGCGTACAGCGCGCGTTGAAGGCGGCGTTCGCGTGGAACACCGCGTCGGTTGCGCGATGGAAGCGCACGCCATCGCCGAGCGCGGCGGCTGGCGCTGCGCCGAGGCGCAGACCCGCAAACGCGCACAAGTCCGGCAGCATCGAGCCCAGCACGAACGCGGCGTCCGTGCTGCGCTCGGCGGCGAGATAGGCGTGCGCGAAGAAGTTCACGCCGCGCAGAGTCGCGAAGCCGCGCCGCTCGCGCGAGCATCGCCGCGATGAGCGCAACCACGATCGAGCTGCACGAGGGGCGCGCGCCCGCGGACTGCGTCGCGATTCGCCGCCGCGTGTTCATCGAGGAACAAGGCGTGCCCGAGGCCGACGAACTCGACGGCCACGACGCCGAGCGCACGCACTTCCTCGCGCGCGACGCGCAGGGCCGCGCGATCGGCTGCGCGTGCCTGCGCTCCTACGGCGCGAAGCACAAAGTCGAGCGCGTCGCAGTGCTTCCCGAGCTGCGCGGTAGCGGGCTCGGGCGCACCCTGATGGATGCGGTCGAGGCGCACGCGCGAAAGCTCGGGCAGTGCGATCTCATGCTCCACGCGCAGGCCACGGTGGTGGAGTTTTACTCGAAGCTCGGCTGGGAGAGCGTTGGCGCGATCTTCTACGAAGCCGGCATCGCGCATCAGAAAATGGAGAAGCGGCTCATTCGCTGAGCTTGCCACGAGCAGCGCGCGGACCGCGGGCCCGGGCACGAGTGGGTTGTCCACGATGGACGCGCTTGCAGGACGCGCTGGCCGGCCCCGGCGGCGAGTTCTGCTGAAGGGGTCGATTCGGCACCGATCCCTGCGCGGAAGAACGCCTTCCTGTGACCGGCTAACGGAAAAAGCCCCGCCGGCCACGAACGTGCGCTCGCCAGCCAGCGGACGTGTTAGGGTGGCGCTCACCTTCGGGCGCGCCGCGCGCCTCCCAAGGAGGGCAGCGAGATGTCGTGGCTGGCACGTGGCGTCGCTCTGTTCCTGCTCGCCGCCGCGAGCGAACTACCCACCTGGGGCGCGGTCTTACACGCTGGCGACATCCTCGTGCTCGACCCCGCCGTCCCCACGCCTGGGGTCGACCTCACGGAGATCATTCGCGTCGACCCCGTGACCGGCGCGCAGACGCCTCTCGGTCCCGGCGGCGTCGAGTACGCCGGTTTCCTGGACATGGAGATGGGAGCCGACGGTTTGATCTACACCTCGAACAGCGGCGGCAGCCCCGGGGTCTTCTCGCTCGACCCGCTGACGGGCGCCTCGAACTTCGTTCTTGGCTGCAGTTCTTGCACCGGGCTCGGGAGCGACGCGGCCGGCCTCCTTCACGTGTCGGACCTCGGCCTGATCGGCGGCGGCGCAGACGGCTCCGTGTATCGAACCCCCGGCCCGCTTCCGCTTGCGTCGGGGGGTCTGCTCACCGACCCGTTCGACGTCGCGGTGCGCACGGACGGAGACGCGCTGGTGGCGAACTTCGCACCCAATCGGGTCGTGCGAATCAACGGGGTGACGGGTGCGCAGAGCCTTGTCGCGAACCTTCCCACGCTGCCGCTCCGGATCGTGGTGGATGCCGCCGGCGACGCGATCGTGCGCGTCGGGAACGTGCCGAGCAACGGTCTGCTCCACGTGGACGTCGAGACCGGCTCGGTGAGCACGATCCTGTCCCCGCTTCCGGTGGGCAGCGCACTCGCGATCGAGGCGGACGGCAAGCTGCTCGCCTCGCGCCAATCCCCCTGGCGCATCATCCGCGTCGATCCGAGCAACGGCGCCGAGACGATCGTCTCGAGCGGCGGCTTGTTCGAGAGCGTGCTCGCCGTGGCCGTGGTCCGCGGCTGCACGAGCTGCGTTGTCTGCAGCAATCACCTCGACGATGACGGCGACGGCTTGTTCGACTTTGGCGAGGACCCAGAGTGCTCGAGCGCGGCCGACACCACGGAGGCGCTGCCCGCCTGTAGCAACGGCATCGACGACGACGGGGACGGTCGCACCGATTATCAGGTCGCGGCGAGCTTGCGGGATTTCGGCTGCGCCGACGCGGCCGACGCGAGCGAGAGCGGCGCGGCCGTGTGCGACGATGGCCTCGACAACGACGGCGACGGGCGCATCGACTACCGCGTAGCGCCAACGCTTGGCGACATCGGCTGCTCGTCACATCGCTCGATGATCGAGGCGCCGCAGTGCCAGGACGGCATCAATAATGATCTCGCGACCGGCATTGATTTCGACGGCGGCGCTTCTGTCAACGGCGGTACACCGCTCGACGTGTCGGATCCACAGTGCACGGCGCCAACGCTCGGCTCCGAGTCCCCCGCCGTGGGCGGTTGCGGCATCGGGCCGGAGTTGGCGCTCGCCCTGCCGCTCCTCGCACTGGCGCGGCGCAGGAAGTTCGCGCCTTAGCGGAGCGCGCTCAGCTCTGGACAAGCGCGCGAAACGCTCGGTCGACGGCTACCTCAGGAAGTCCCGTCCGCCGTCCACCGTAATACTCGTTCCGTTCACGTAGCTGCCTTCCTCGCTGCACAGGAACGCGACCACGCGGCCGATGTCTTTCTCGCAGTCGCCGACGCGCCCGACCGGGATGCCGCGGCAATACTCGGCGTACTCATCGGGCCGCGCCGCCTTCCAGCCCGCGAAGCCGGGCGATTCCGCGAGCGGGATGATGTTCAGAGCGCGAATCCCGTCGGCGCCCCACTCGACGGCCGCGGCGCGCGTGAGCGTGCGGATCGCCTCCTTGACCGCGCCATAACAGCCGTAGCCGATCGGGTCGTGGCGCAGCGAGGCGGCGGTGCCGAGGTTGATGATCACGCCGCCGCGTTTCGCGAGATGCGGATGCGCGGCGCGCATGAAGCGGTGCGTCGCCTGCGGGCCCGAGGCCCAGCCGTCGTGAAAGCTGGCGTCGCTCACGTCGAGCAGCTTTCCGAGCGGCACGATCTGGGCGTTGTTCACGAGGATCTGCAGGCCGCCGAGCTCGCGCACGGTGGTGTCGATGGCGCGCGCGATGTCGTCGGCGCTGCACACGTCGCACAGCACCGAGATCGCGCGCCCGCCGCGCTGCGCGATCAACTTCACCGTGTCTTCGAGCTTCGCGAGCGTGCGGCCCGCGACCGCGATGGCGGCGCCCTCCGCGGCGAGCGCGAGCGCGATGCCCTGGCCGACGCCTTGGCCCGCGCCCGTAATCAGTGCGACTTGGCCAGCGAGCTTGCTCACCCTCGTCCTCCTCGTTCGGAAGCACCACGCAGCGCCGCGCTGGCGCCTAGCGTGGCTACGCCGACTGGCCGTGCCTGAGAAGTCGCCCAGGCGTCGCGCCCGTGCACACGCCGTCCTCGAAGGTGATCTCGCCGTTCACGAGCACGGCGCGATAGCCCTCGGCCTTGCAGGAGAGCCGCCAATCGCCGGCCGGGAAGTCCTGTACGCGCTCCGAGGGCAGCACGCGCAGTCGCTCGAGGTCGTAGACGAGCACGTCCGCCGGTGCGCCCTCGCGCAGGAAGCCGCGGTCGCGAATGCCTGCGGCCAGCGCGGGGTAGGCGGAGAGCCGCCAGTGCGCCTGCTCCAGATCCATTAGGGCGTTGTCGCGCACGAGCAGGCTCAGGAACTCGGTCGGGTAACGGCCGAGCGTTACGAACTTCATGTGCGCGCCGCCATCGGAGACGCCGGGCAGCGCGAAGTTCGAGTTCACCACCTCGCGCATCGCCTCCATGTCGATCTTCTGTGGCGGCGTGACGAAGCGCGTGCGCAGATCGTCGGCGAGCGCGAGGTCGAGCATCGCGTCGACAGGGTGCGCACCGAGCCGCGCCGCGATTTCTCCAATCGAGAAGCCGACGTTCTCCGCCAGCTCGCGCTTCCCCACCTCGGCGACGACCAGCTGCGGGATTGCCGTGACCGTGGCGCCGACGTGGGTCTGGTTCGGATCGAAGGAGTCGCGCAGCGCCTGGCGCCGAACCGGGTCGCGCATCTTCGCCGCGCGATCCGCGGGGGTGCCCACCGTCACCTCGCGCCACGCAGGAATCGAGTCGAACAGGTTCCACTCGTCCAGCGAGAACTCATAATTGTTCTGGCAAGTGAGCGCCTGCGCGAACACGCGGTTGCCGCGCGCGTTGGCCGCGTCGATCCAGCGGATCACGTCGCGGTATTGGCCGTGAGTGTGCCCGTGCTGGTCGGCAGAGAGCACGAGCGCGTTCCAGACGACGGGCCGGCCGCTCGCCTCGCACAGTCTCTCAGTCAGTTTGGGATCCGCGCCGATCACCTGCATGAAGCCGCGCCCCTTCTCCCGCAGCACGCTCGCGAAGAAGACGAGGTCGTCGTGCGACATCGTGTCCGTGATCATCGGTGTGCCGTCGTAGTCGCGCTGCACGGTATTCGGCCCGAGCAGTTGCGCCGAGAAACCGCAGCCGCCGGCGTCGAGGGCCTCGCGGAGCAGGCGCGCCATCTCCGCGCGTTCCGTCGCGTTCGCGGGCCGGCTCTTGGCCGCATCGAGGCCCATCACGTAGCTCATTAGGGGATTCAGCCCGACGTAACTGAGCAAGTTCACGCCCTTCGGCGTGCGCTCGAGGCTGTCGAGGAACTCGGGGTAGCTCTCCCAATCCCAGGGCATGCCGGCGGCCATCGTCGTGGCGCGCACCGCCTCGTTGCGCTCCATGGTGAGCATCGAGCGCTCGCGATCGGCGGGCTTCACGGGCGCGAAGCCGAAGCCGCAGTTGCCGATCACCACCGAGGTCACGCCGTGCCAGCCGGAGATCGTGCAGTAGGGGTCCCAGAAGATCTGCGAGTCATAATGAGTATGCAGATCGACGAAGCCGGGGCAGACGATCAGGCCGCGCGCGTCGATCACGCGCTTGGCGTCGCCGGGCGAGACGGCGCCGATCGCCGCGATGCGGCCATCCTTGATCGCGACGTCGGCGGTGAAGCGCGGCGTGCGCAGGCCGTCGATGACGGTGCCGCCAGAGATCACGACGTCGTAGCGGGCCATGCTTTTCTCCCGGGCTAGGTTGCCTCGCGCAGTTCCGCAGCCTACGCCGCCGTCAACTCCCGCAGCAACGTGTCGCGCAACAGTGCGAGTTCCGCTTCGCGCGGCGCGGAACTGTCGCCCTCGAGCATGCGAATCGACGCGAGGCCCGCGAGCGACGCGACAGTGAACTGCTGCAGCGCGATCGCGCGCCGCCGCGGCAACTTCTCGCCCGCGAACACCTCGGCCCAAATGCGCGCCCAGGCCGCTGCCATGCGCTCCCGCCACATCGAGTCGCGCGGGAGCACATCGCTCGCGTGAATCAGGATCTCGAACGTCGAGCGATAATGCGGGCTCGAGAAGTGCTCCCAACCGCGCGCGACGAACTGCGCGACGCGAGAGGCGAGCGGCGCGTCGTCGGGAACATCGGCGAGTAGCGCGGCGAAGCGCGCGAAGGAATCTTCGAGCACCGCGAGCAGGATGCCGTCCTTGCCGCCGAAGTGGTGCTGGGCCGCGCCCCACGTAACACCTGCGCGCTTCGCGATCTCGGCGGCGGTGGTGCGCGCGAAGCCTTGCTCGGAGATGCAGTCGTGCACGGCCTGAACGATGCGCGCGCGCGTCTCGGCGGTGCGCTCGGCCTGAGAACGAGTCTTGTTGGGCCTCGCTCGGCTACGCCTCGCTGCGCGCGCGCTTGCAGCGCGCTTGCGGCCGCGGACCGAAGCAGAAGCTGCCGTCGCCACGCGCGTTACCTCCGCCCTTCGTCCTCTACCCCGTAAAGCCGCGCCATCTGTTGTGACGCGAGCGCCGCGCCCGGCAGCGCGACACCGGCTTCGCGCGCGAGCTTGAGCGCCCAGGCGAGATCCTTCTCCGCGGTGTGCATGTGCCCGCGCAAGAGCTTCTGCGCGGGTGCGCTCTTGCGCGCGGCGTCGGGCAGCTTGTGGGTTCGGAGGTACGCGACCATCAGCTCGGTCATCTGCCCGTTCGAGAGGCCGGCTTCTTCGAGCACGGCCTGCGGGAGTCCGACCGCTTTCGCCAGCAGCATCGATTCGTACGCCGCGGTCCACTGGAGATAGGTAATCAGGTTGATGCACAGCTTCAGCTTTGCGCCGCTGCCGATCGGCCCGGCGTGCACGATCTTCTCCGCGCACACGAGCATGTAGGCGCGGGCGCGCTCGACGTGCGCCGGGTCCCCGCCGACGAGGTACGTGAGCTGGCCCTTCAGCGCGCGATCGGCGCCGCCCGTAACACATGCGTCGAGCAGGCCCACGCCGCGCTCGGCTGCCTCCGCCGCAGCGCGCTCCGCCGTCGCGGGCAGGATCGTGCTGTGCACCGCGATCACGCTGCCGGGCTTCGCGCCGGCGAGCAGGCCCTCTGGCCCGCGCAACACCGAGAGCACGTGTTCGTCCTCGGGCACGCACACGCCGATCACGTCGCAGCCCTCGGCGAGCGCGCGCGGCGAGTCCGCGCTCGTGGCGCCTTTCGCGACGAGCGCCTTCACCGGATCCGGTGCGATGTCGTACACGCGCGTCGCGACGCCTTGCGCGAGCATCCGCTCCACCATCGGCGACCCCATGTTTCCGAGACCGACGTATCCGGCTTGCATGCGCGCCCCCTGTGAAGCCGCCACCCTACCACGGCGCGAAAGAAACATTGCGGACGAAATGTTTCCCGTGATACGGTGCCGCGATCCGAGGAGCCCACATGCCGCGCGCGATTCCCGAGCTGGCCGGCGGCGGCCAGCGCTTCGGTCACATGCAAGCGCTGCGTCACGACCCGCTGCGGCTCTTCCACCGCCTGCGCGATGAGTGCGGCGAGCTCGGCCAGTTCCGTCTGCTCGACCGCGACGTCGTGTTCTTCAGCGGCGCCGAGGCGCAGGAGGTTTTCTTTCGCCAAAGCGACGACGTGTTCGATCCGCAGCCGACTTCGAATGAGTTGATGCGGCCGATCTTCGGCGAGGGCGTCGTCTACGACGCGCCGCCGGACAAGCGCCGCGAGATGATCCGCTCGCCCGCGCTGCGCGATGCGAACCTGCGGCAATCCGCGGAGATCATCGCCGCGGAAACCGAGCGCATGTGCGACACGCTCGGCGAAGCGGGCGAGATCGATCTGCTCGATTTCACCGCGGAGCTGACGATCTACACGTCGAGCTCGTGCCTGATCGGCAAGCCGTTCCGCGAAGAACTGACCCCCGAGTTTGGCCGCCGCTACTTCGAGTTGGAATTAGGGACCGACGGCATCGGTTATCTGAACTCGGGCGTGGACATCGAGAACTTCCGCGCGCGCGACCGCGCGAAGCAGCGGCTCGACGAGCTGATCGGTGGGATCATCGAGCATCGGCTCGCGCTCGTGGATCCGCCGAAGGATCTGCTCGGGGTGCTGCTCTCGCTTCGCAAGCCCGACGGCGCGCTGAAGTATCCACCGCGCATCATCAGCGGCATCCTGATCTCGACGCTGTTCGCCGGGCATCACACGAGCGCCGGCACCGCCGCGTGGACGCTGGTCGAGATGCTGCGCGCGCCGGCTTACCTCGCGCGCGTGCAGGGCGAGCTCGAGCGGCTCTACGCCGACGGCCGCGATGTCTCTTATCAGGCGCTGCGCGAAATGCCTCAGCTGGAGAACGCGGTGAAAGAGGCTTTGCGGCTGCATCCGCCGCTGATCTGGTTGCCGCGCACGGCGCTCGTCGATTTTGCTTACAAAGACTGGCTGGTGCCGAAGGGCTCGATCGTCGCGGTTTCGATCGCGCTCTCGAACCTCGATCCGAAATGCTTCGCCGAGCCTCTGCGCTTCGACCCAGATCGCTTCGCGCCGCCGCGCGCCGAGGATGCCGCGCACCCGTTCGCCTACGTGCCCTTCGGCGGCGGCCGTCACCGCTGTCTCGGCGCGAGCTTCGCGATGATGCAGCAGAAGGCGGTGTTCTCGGTGCTGCTGCGCCGCTTCGAGTTCGAGTTGGTGGGCGAGCCGGCGAGCTACATCGACAACTACTCGGCGATGGTGGTGCGCCCCCAACAACCGTTCTTGGTGCGCTACCGCAGGCGTTCGCTCGCAGCGGCGGCCTGAGAACTCTCACTCGCACTCGTGGAGAACCCATGGAACTTCCCGGTATTCGAGGCAAGGTCGCAATCGTCACCGGCGCGGGCGGCGGCATTGGCGAGGCCTACGCGCGCGGGCTCGCCGCAGCCGGCGCACGCGTGGTGGTCGCCGAGATTCAGAAGGAAGCCGGCGAGCGCGTGGCGCGTGAGCTTTCGGCGAGCGGCGCTGAGGCGCTCTACGTCGAGGTCGATGTCGGCTCGCCGGAGAGCACGCGCGCGATGGCGGAGAGCGTCGTCGCCGCGTTTGGTGGGATCGACTTCCTGGTCAACAACGCGGCGATCTTCGGAGGCATGAAGTTGGCGCCCTACATCGACGTCGATTGGGACTACTACACGCGCTTCATGAACGTGAACGTGAACGGCGCGTTGCTCTGCGCGCGCGCTTGCGTGCCCCACATGCGCAAACGTGGCGGCGGCGCGATCGTGAATCAGTCATCGACCGCGGCCTGGATGGCGGCGGGTTTCTACAGCCTCGCGAAGCTCTCGCTGAACGGCCTCACGCAGGGCCTCGCGCGCGAACTCGGGCCGCAGAAGATTCGCGTGAACGCGATTGCGCCAGGGCCAACCGATACGGGCGCGCTGCATTCGATCGTGCCCGACGCGTACATCAAGCCGATGGTCGCAGGCCTGCCGATCGCGCGGGTCGGCACGCCGAACGATCATGTGCCCGCGCTGCTGTTCCTGCTCTCGGACGCCGCCGCGTGGGTGACTGGCCAAGTCGTCAATGTGGACGGCGGCCAGATCATGCGTCCATAACAATACCCGGAGTGAACCGACGATGGCTCTCGCAACGCTCGCGCCTGGAACGCAGAACCTGATCGACGGCCAACTGGTTGGCGCCAGCAATGGCGCGACCTTCGAGAACGTGAACCCGGCGACGGAAGATGTGATTGGCGTCGCCGCGGATGGCACGAAGGAAGACATGGAGCGCGCGATCGCGGCGGCGCGGCGCGCGTTCGATCAAACGAGCTGGTCGCGCGACCCCGCGTTTCGCGCGAAGTGCGTTCGCCAGCTCTACGAAGCGCTGAGAGCGGACAAGGAGCAACTGCGCGCGATCGTGGTCGCCGAGGCCGGCGCGTGCGTTTCGCTGACGGGCTTCATGCACGTCGACGAACCGATCGAGATGATGGCCTATTGGGCTGCGAAGCCGGCCAGCTACGAGTTCGAACGGCGCATGACGGATGTGCCGTTCATGGGCCAGCCGCAGCGCCGCCTGCTGCGGCGCGAAGCCGCGGGCGTCGTCGGCGCGATCACGCCCTGGAACGTGCCGCTCTATTTGAACATCGCGAAGATCGGGCCGGCGCTCGCCGCGGGCTGCACGCTGGTGCTGAAGCCAGCGCCCGATACGCCGTGGTCGGCGACGCACATCGCAAAACTCGCCGCCGAGCGCACCGATCTCCCACCGGGCGTGCTGAGCATCGTTGCTTCCTCGGACCACTTGTTGGGAGAAATGCTCTCCACCGATCCGCGCGTCGATGTCGTGACGTTCACAGGCTCGACGGCCACGGGCCGGCGCGTGATGGAGCGCGCCTCGGCGACCGTCAAGAGAGTCTTCCTTGAGCTCGGCGGGAAATCCGCCAACGTGCTGCTCGCGGATGCAAACTTCGCGGCGATCGTGCCGGGCGCGGCGATGACCTGCGTGCACGGCGGCCAGGGCTGCGCGATCACGACGCGGTTATTGCTGCCGCGCGCGCGCTACGCGGAAGGCGTCGCGCTCGCGAAAGCGGCATTCGAGAACTGGAAGTACGGCGACCCGACCCACCCCGCGCACCTGCAAGGCCCGCAAATCAGCAGGAAG
This sequence comes from Deltaproteobacteria bacterium, assembly GCA_031387905.1. Taxonomy (GTDB): domain Bacteria; phylum Myxococcota_A; class UBA9160; order UBA9160; family UBA6930; genus VGRF01. Next base: position 15,094 of record JANNDT010000236.1, on the reverse strand, counting down.
CAGCAGGAGCGCGTGCTCGCATACATCGAGCGCGGTAAGCGCGAAGGCGCGCGCTGCATTGTGGGCGGCGGCGTGCCGAAGCACCTGCCCAAGGGTTATTACGTCGAGCCGACGTTGTTCGTGGACGTCGACCCGAAGATGACGATCGCCCAGGAAGAAATCTTCGGCCCCGTGCTCGCGGTGATTCCGTACGAGGACGACGCCGACGCCGTGCGCATCGCGAACGACTCGATCTACGGGCTCTCGGGCGCCGTGCACAGCGCCTCCGAGGAGCGCGCGCTCGAAGTCGCGCGGGGGATCCGCACTGGCACGATCTCGGTGAACGGCGGCATGTGGTTCCACGCCGATTCGCCGTTCGGCGGCTATCGCCAGAGCGGTCTCGGCCGCGAGAACGGCGAGCTCGGCTTCGAGGAGTACCTCGAAACCAAAGTGATCGGCTTGCCGGGAAGGAAGACCTAATGGCTGCGTTCCTGCGAGCCGAGCTCGAAGAGATGGTGCGCCGTTTCGTCGCCGCGAACGACGAGGCCGGCCGCACCGGCGACTGGGCGCCGCTCGCGCAGTTCTACGCCGAGGACGCCCTCTACACCTGGAACCAGGGCTCGAACTGGGAGTTTGCTGCGCGCGGCCGCCAGCAAATCCTCGACTGGGTATTCGGCACCGAGATGGAAGGCCTCGAGAAGTGGACGTACCCCTACGTCCGCACGCTGATCGACGACCAAAAGGGCGAAGTGATCGGCATCTGGCGCCAGCTCGCGCCGGTGAAGGGCGATGACGGCAATCCCTACGAGATCGGCGGCACGGGTGGCTCGTGGTTCCGCTACGCGGGCAATTATCAATGGAGCTGGCAGCGCGATTTCTTCGACCACACGAACGCCGGAAAAGTCTTCGGGCAAATGGCGAAGAACCAGCAGCTCACGCCCAAGATGATCGAGCGCATGCAGAAGCGCACGAACATGCCGGGCTGGGTGCGCCGCGACACGTTCGACTGGTACGCCACGATCGAGGACCGCGAGGATTAGGCGTGGAACTCGTGATCTCCTACGACATGCGCGCACCGAGCTTCGGCGCGCCTGCGCGCGAGTTGTATGCGGCTGCGCTCGATCAGGTGGCGTGGGCCGACGCGCTCGGCTTCGACATCGTCGGCCTCGGCGAGCACCACGCTTCTCCCGACGGTTACAACCCGTCGCCGCTCGTGCTCGCCGCCGCAATGGGCGCGCGCTCGAAGCGCATCAAGCTGCGCACCTCGGTTGCGCTGGTTCCGCTCTACGACCCCGTGAGACTCGTCGAAGACGCCGCGGTCACGCAACTCGCAACGGGCGGCCGCTTGTTACTGGGAATAGGCGGCGGCTACCGCCTGCCCGAGTTCGAGATGTTCGGGCGCAAACTCGAAGACCGCTGGCGCGCGATCGGCGAGTTCGTCGAACTGGCGCGGCTCGCGTGGCGGGGCGAGCCCTTCACCTGGCGAGGCCGGCGCATGCACATCACGCCGTGCCCCGATCCGCCGCCGCCCATCTTGTTGGGCGGCGGCTCGCCTGCCGCCGCGCGCCGCGCCGCGCACATCGCCGACGGTTGGTTCCCGCCGCTCGACGCGCGTCTCTGGAAACCGTACCGCGACGAATGCCTGAAGCTCGGTAAGCCCGACCCGGGCGCGTACCCGAAGCAAGGCCCGATCTTTTTGTGGGTGTCGAGAGACCCCGCCAAAGACTGGGAGCGCGTCCTCCCACACGTGCTCCACCAACTGCGCTCCTACAGCGACTGGACGATCGAGGCTCACGGGCGCCCGACCGGCCCGTATGCTGGCGACATCACCGAGGAGACGCTGCGCAAGAGCGGCGCTTATCAGGTGCTCACGCCTGAGCAGACGCTCGCGATGGCGGAGGGCCTCGGCGCTGACGGCGTCTTCTACCTGAACCCGCTGCTCGCGGGCATCGCGCCGCGCTTCGCCTCCGAGATGCTCGCGCTCTACGAGCGCGAGGTTCACCCCCACTTGCGGCGCACGTAGCGCGAGGAGTGCAGCCGCGTGGCGCACGACGTTCACTTCGACCCGTTCGCATACGAGTTCCATGAGAACCCGTATCCGATCTACCGCGCGCTGCGCGAGCACGCGCCCGTCTATAAGAGCCCCGAGATGGGCTTCTGGGCGCTCTCGCGCCATGCGGATGTGGTGGCCGGTTTCAAGGACGCGGAGCGGCTCTGCAACAGCGGCGGCATCTCGATCGAGATCGGCGAGCTGAACACCGACCTAACACTCGTGCTCTCGTTCCTCGGCATGGATCCGCCGAGACACACGCGCATGCGCGGCCTCGTCTCGCGCGGCTTCACGCCGCGGCGCGTCGCCGAACTCGAGCCGCGCGTGCGCGCAATCGCGACGGCGTACATCGACCGCTTCATTGCGAACGGGCGCTGCGATTTCGTCGCGGAGTTCGCGGGCCGCCTGCCAATGGATGTGGTGAGTGAGATGTTCGGCGTGCCCGAGAGCGACCGCGACGAACTGCGCGCCTGGGCCGACCTCGTGCTGCACCGCGATGAAGGCGTGCGCGGCGTCCCGCCCGAGGGCATTCAGGCCTCGATGAAGCTGCTCCAGTACTTCATTCGACTGGTCGCGGCGCGCCGCAAACAACCGGGTGCGGACCTCGCGAGCGCACTCCTACAAGTCGAAGTGGACGGCGACCGGCTCGAGGACAAGGACATCATCGGCTTCTGTTACCTGATGATCATCGCTGGCAACGAGACCACGACGAAGCTGCTTGCGAACGCGCTCTATTGGCTCGAGAAGAATCCGGCAGCGCGCGCGGAGGTGACCGCGAACCCCGGGCTGATTCCGCAATGGACCGAGGAGACGCTGCGCTACGACAACTCGACGCAGCTGATGGCGCGCACCGCGACTTGCGATTTCGAGCTGCACGGCGAGAAGATCCAGCGCGGTGAAAAGGTGCTGCTGCTGATTGGCTCTGCGAACCGCGATGAGCGCGTGTTCTCGCAGCCCGACGCATTCGACATTCATCGCGACACGAGCGAGAGCCTCGCGTTCGGCAAAGGCATTCACTTCTGCTTGGGCGCCGCGCTCGCGCGCCTCGAAGCGCGCGTCTCGCTCGAAGAGGTGATGCGCCGCTTGCCTGGCTATCGCATCGACGCGAGCGGCCTCGCGCGCGTGCATTCCACCAACGTGCGCGGCTTCTCCGCGCTACCGATCGAGTTCGCGAAGTAACCAAAGCGGGGACGTTCATACTTCTTGGTCACTTGCGGGGACACTGTTGAGTGGAGAGAACGCAGAGGCAGTACGAAGACCGTCCCCGGAAGTTACCGGCAAGTATGAACGTCCCCGTTCTGGTTACTTTCTTGCGGGGGACGAGGAGCTTGGAGCGCGTGTCGAGCCGCTACCCGTTTCCCGCGACGCCCGACGGCTGGTTCGCCGTCGCGCGCAGCGAGGAACTCACAAGCGGCGGGGAAGCGGCACGGCGGTTCTTCGGCTGCGAGCTAGCTCTCGCGCGCGACGCGCGAGGCCGCCTCGCAATCGCGCTCGCGAACGGCGCCCGCGCCGCACTCCCGAGCTGCGAAGCGAACGGCTTCGTCCATGTGTGGCGCCACAGCGCGGGCGCGCCGCCGAGTTACCCCGTCGCGCGCTACCGCGAGGATGCAGAGGCGTGGACGAGCTGGCGCGCGAGCGCCTACCGCGTGCGCGTCCACGTGCAGGACATGACCGAGAACATTCTCGATCGCGCGCACTTCGCGAGCGTGCACGACATGGCGCTGCCCGATCGCGCGCGCTTCGACGTGCGCTTCGCGGGCGCGAGTCTAATCGTCGACCAAGTCATGCGAGTGACCGCAGTGAGCACCGCCGGCATCGACGTGCGCTCGCTCACCACCACTTGCGGGCCGGGGCTGGTCGCCGTCGAAGTGAAGCAAGGCCCGCTCGACATGCTCACCTACATCACGCAAACGCCGATCGACGACGAACTCTGCGATGTGCGTTTGCACTTCTCGATGCGCCGCTTGGCCGACGCCGCCGCGACCGAGCGCATCGCTGAACTGAACGAGCGCATCACGCGCGAGCAGTTCGAGCAGGACATTCCGATTTGGGAGCACAAGTGTTATCGCGCGCGGCCGGCGCTCGCCGACGGCGACGGGCCCGTCGCGGAGTACCGCCGCTGGTTCCAGCAGTTCTATTCAACCTGGCGCGGTGAGCCCGACGCTGCGGAGGAGATGCGCTGATGTTCACGCTGCGTTTCGACATGCGGTCGCGCGACGGCGACGCCAGCGCGCCTGCGCTCTACCGCGCAGCGATCGAGATGAGCGCCTGGGGCGAACAGCACGGCGCCGCGCTCGCGATGGTCTCCGAGCACCACGCTTCGAGCGACGGCTACTTGCCCGCGCCGTTCGTGCTCGCGAGCGCGATCGCCGCGCGCACTAACAAGCTTCCGATTCAGGTGGCGGCACTGCTCGTGCCGCTGCACGACCCGATCGAACTCGCCGAGCAGATGGCCGTGCTCGACATCGTCTCCGGCGGCCGCGTCTCCTACGTGTGCGCGCTCGGCTACCGGCCCGAGGAGTACGCGATGTTCGGGCGAGACATCAAGCAGCGCGGCAAGCGCATGGAGGCGTGCCTCGCTGCGATGCGACAGAGCTGGAGCGGCGAGGCTTTCGAGTACGAAGGACGCGCCGTGCGCGTGACGCCTAAGCCAATGACACCCGGTGGGCCGGCACTGTTCATGGGCGGCAACGCGCCCGGAGCCGTGCGCCGCGCCGCGCGCTTCGGCATGGGCATGCTCACGATGGGTGGGAACCCCGAGCTCGACGCGATCTATCAGCAAGCCTGCGCTGAGTTCGGCACGCGACCACAACTGTTCGTGAACCCTGTGGGCGATGCACCGGCAAGCTGTTTCGTCGCCCGCGACATCGACAAAGCCTGGCGCGAGATCGGCCCGTACATGCTGCACGACGCCGAGATGTACGCGCGCTGGTTTCAAAGCATGGGCACGATCACCAAATCCACGGCGCTCAGCGTGGACGCGCTGCGCGCCGAGAACGGCAACTACCGCATCTTCACGCCCGACGAAGCGCTGGACCGCATTCGCAAGCACGGCGCGATCATGCTGCAACCGCTGTGCGGCGGGCTCCCGCCCGAGCTCGCGTGGCCGAGCCTCGAGCTGCTCGCGAGCGAAGTGCTGCCGCGCGTGAGAGCGCGATGAAGCCGCCCGCTCTCGACTTCGAGTACGACCCGTTCTCGTACGAACAAGACGAGGATCCGTATCCGGTCTACGCGCGCATGCGCGACGAGGCGCCGGCTTATTACAACCCGCGCCTCGATTTCTGGGCGCTGACGCGCTTCGAAGACAACCTCGCCGCGATGCTGGACAGCGACGCCTACAGCTCCGTGAACGGCACCAGCCTCGAGTTCATGGACACGCCGAAGCCGGACTCGGGCCTGATCATCTTCATGGATCCGCCGCGGCACACGCGTTATCGCAACCTCGTCAGCAAGGCCTTCACACCGCGCAGCATGGCGGAGATCGAGCCCGAGGTGACGCGCATCGCGCGAGCGCACCTCGATGCGCTCGCGGATCGCAAGCGTTTCGACCTGGTGGAGGAGTTCACCGCGCGTCTGCCGATGGACGTGATCAGCGCGCTGCTCGGCATTCCCGAGAGCGACCGCCGCGAAGTGCAGCGCAAGTCAAATCTCATGCTTCACCGCGAGCCGGGCAATCCGCTGCCGACGCCGCAGGCGATCGCCGCCTCGGGCGAACTGCTCGGCTACATCACAGGCCTGATCGCCGAGCGTCGCGCGCGTCCTACCGACGATTTGCTCACGCGCCTCACGCAAGTCGAAGTCGCCGATGAGCGCGGCGAACTCGCGCGGCTCGACGACGGCGATGTCCGCATGTTCTTCGTGCTGCTCGCGACCGCGGGCAACGAGACCGTGATGAAGCTGCTCGCCACCGCTTTCCACGAACTCTGGAGACACCCCGAGCAACGGCGCGTGCTCGCGAGCGAGCCGCACTGGACTGCGAACGCCGTCGAGGAGACGCTGCGTTTCGATCCGCCCTCGCAGTATCAGGGCCGCGTCACCACGCGAGAGGTCTCGCTTCACGGCGTTGCGATTCCGAAGGGCGCGAAGGTCGCGCTCGTGAACGGCGCGAGCGGCCGCGACGAACGCAAGTTCCCGAACGCGAGTGATTACGACGTGCGCCGCAAGATCGATCTGCACCTCGGCTTCGGCTACGGCCGCCACGTGTGCTTGGGCGCGCACCTCGCGCGCATGGAATCGCGCATCGGGCTCACGGAGTTTCTGCGCCGCTACCCGCGCTACGAAGTCGTCAGCACGGAGCGCATGCACTCGAGCAACGTGCGCGGGTTCAAGAGCGTGGTGGTGGAGGTGGGGTGAGCGGCTGTGGGCTCAGCTGTTTGCCCAAAGCGCAACCAACTCCTCGCTCGTCGTGACGTGCGCAATCCGCGAGAGCGAGTTCGCGAGCACGGCCTCGCCGTACTCCGCCGGGTAGCCCGCCACGCAATCGCGCGGGATCACGACGTGGTAGCCGTGGTTCAGCGCCTCGATCGTGAGCCCGATGATGCCGACGTTCAGCGAGACGCCCGTAGCAATTACGCTGGTCGCGCCCTCCGCGCGCAGGAACGCATCGAGCTCGGTTGCTGCGAACGGCGACATGCCGTGGAAGCGCTGCACGACGATGTCGCGGGAATCGGGGCCGAGTTCGGGAACGCTCTCGACCGTGGGTTCGCCCACGAGCATGTGCTCGGGGTTCCGCAACAAGCTGTTCACGAGCGGCACGTTGCGCGGCGTGCCGGCGCGGTCGCGGCGAAACGCGGCGTGGCAGTGGATCACGCGCACGCCGGCAACGCGCGCGGCTGCGAGCAGACGCGCGGTGGCAGTGATGAGGCCCGCCTCCTGCACGGCTTTCGCGAGCGCGGGCATCGAGGCGAGGTCGCCCACCACGCCGCGCTGGAGTTCCATCACGAGCACGGCGCAGCGGCCGGGGGCTGCGAACTCCTTCACGTCCGTCATCCGTCCCTCCCATCTGGAAGGAGCGGGTTCGCACGGAGGAGCGCTCGCGTCAACCTGAGGTGACGCGAGCGCCACGGTTCAGCGACACCCCTCGAAGTCCGCGACGGGGATCCCGCTCGGGACGTCGGCCGGCACGGCGCGACACAAGTTCTCCGGCCGAGCGCGCGGGTCGAGCAGCCCGTTGCGCACGAAGGCGACCAGCGCTTCGAAGTCGGGGCGCGAAAGCGGCGCGGGCCGCGCAACGCGCGAGTCGAGGCGGCGTAGCACCGGCTCGATCGGCCCCTCGCGCAGCGTCAGGTCGGCATCGACGCCCGCTCGCACTGCATTGTACGAGCGCGCAGAGGCGACCACGTTCAGGTGGTGCTGGATCGCATCTTCGAGGCGCATGAACGACCCATTATGGAAGAACGCGGCCTGCGCTGCGACATTGCGGAGCGGCGAGGTGCGGAACGCGTAGCGATCCGCCGGATTCCCGCTGACCTGCTCCGCGCCGAAGTCTTCGTCCTGCCCGGGGCCGTCGAACACGACGTCGCCGAGTCCGACGCCGAAGCGCGGCGCGATCTGCGGGATACCGAGCACGTGGTTCTGGAAGTCGCTGAACATCTCGTTGGATTCCCCGGCCACCGCATGGCAGGAGACGCAGCGTGCCGAGCCGAAGAAGAGCAGGGCGCCGCGCTTCTCCTGGGAGGTCATCGCCGCACGCTCGCCGCGCGCGAAACGATCGATGGGCGCGTTCGCGAAGCTCAGCGACAACTCGAACTCCGCGAGTGCGCGGCCGATCATCGTGAAGCTGATGCCGCCGCGCGGTAGCGGAACGCCGCCGTTGAAGATGGCGCCGAAGCGGTCGCGGTACCCCGCGGTGTCGTTGAAACGCTCGAGCACCCGCGAACGGATCGGCTCGTTGCGGAATCCGCTCGCGTCAGGCGCCGGCAGCGGCGTGCCGTGCCCATCGACGAACGCGTCGAAGTGCGGGGCGATGCTGCCCGCAGTGCCGGTGAAGCCCGCCATCTCGACGAGTTCGGTAGACGGGATGTGCGCCTGCGCAACTAGCAGCGTGCGGATCTCAGGGTCGTTCGCCGGGAAGCGCGTCGTCCCTTCCGGCTGCGGAAACTGGAAGCCCGCCGAGTTGTCGAAGGGATCGCCTGAGAGCGCGACGAAGCGCCCGTTGAGCATCAGCTTCGGCAGGAAACCCGAGTTCACGATCATGGGCGCGCGCCGCTGGTTGAAGGGACCGTCGCGGCTCGGGCCGACTACGCCGTTGTTGTCGACGCCGACGGCGATCGACTGCGAGTCGCCAAAGCCGTTCGCCGGCGCGTGGCAGCCCGCGCAGGCGTTGTCTTCGTGCAGCCCCACGAGCTTGTCGAAGAACACCAGCCGACCGAGATCCGCGAGGTTGCGGTTGATCGGGCGACCGAGGCGTTGTTCGAGGCTCTGCTCGACCCGGCCCGTGAAGCCCGCGCGCTGGAGTGCGAGCCGAAGTCGTGAGTCGAGCTTCCCCTGCTTCCCGTTCGTCGGGGAAGCGCCTGCCGCAGCGGAAAGGCCAATCAAGACGACCGCAAGAATCGCGATTAGGCGTCGCATGTGTCTTCCTCCTCGGGCTGACACGTCCCACGAGCAAGGGTTGTGCCCGGCGCGAGCGCGCGCGGTGCGAGACGGCGGCTGTGCGCGGGGAAGCTCGCCCGCCGACACTTCGGAGCTAGCGGCGTTGCGCCCCGCTGGCCTTGATCTCGCCAATCTTGTGGACGGCCCCAATCACTTCGTCGAGATACCCCGGGCCTCTCGCCGTCGGCACGAACCACCCGGTCGGGCACATCGTGAGGATCTCGACGAGCGAGAAGCCTTCGCCGGCAATCTGCGCCTCGAACGCGCGGCGCAGCATGTTCTTGGTGCGCACAATGTTCGGCGCGTCGTGCACGGAGCCGCGCGCGATGTAGGCGGCGCCGCCGAGGGGCGCGAGCATTTCGGCGAGCGAGATCGGGTGGCCGTGGCGCGCGGCGTCGCGGCCGTCGAGGGTGTTCTTGGTGCGCTGGCCGAGCACGGTGGTCGCGGTCATGTGGCCGCCGGTCTCGCCGAACACGCCGTTGTTGAGGAGCACGCAGGTGACGTTCTCGCCGCGCGCTGCGGTGTGGATCACTTCCTGGAGGCCCTCGTTCACCATGTCGCCGTCGCCTTGCAGCGTGAACATCAACGTGGCCGGGCGCATGCGCTTCGCGCCGGTCGCGAGGCTCGGGGCGCGGCCATGCAGCGCCTGGATCATGTCGACGCCGATCGAGCTGCCGAGCGCGGTGTAACAGCCGATGCCGACTATGCCGACGGCGTTATGCGCGTAGCCGAGTTCCTCGATCAGCTCGAGCACGAGCCGCAGCGCGAGCGGTTCGCCGCAGCCGGGGCAGAGATCGTGGTCGACGCTCAGCTGAAGCTCTGGTGCGAACTCGCCAGTCCGCGTTGCGGCGCGCGCGGGCGGGCGATCGATCGCGATCGTGTCGTCAGTCACGCCGCGCTCCTCGTCGCCGTGAGCGCGCCCTCGATGCGCGCGCGCACTTGCAGAGGATCGAAGAAGCTGCCGATGCCGAAGCCGTGCGGGTCGGTGGAGATGCCGCCGATCGCGACGACCGGCGCGCGGCCTAACACGGCGAGCCGCACGTCGTCGATCATCTGGCCTGCGTTCTGCTCGAGCACTGCGACGCGCTTCACGCCCGCCGCGGCCCGCACGAGTGCTTCGCTCGGATACGGCCACAGCGTGATCGGGCGGAAATACCCGACGCGCGCGCCCTCGCGGCGAAGCTCGCGCACGGCGTGCCGAGCAAAGCGCGCGAGCGAGCCGAACGCGACGACGAGCACGTCCGCGCCTTCGCAGTGCTCGGCCTCGAAGCGCGCTTCCTCTGCGGCGATGCGCTCGTGCTTCGCTTGCAGGCGCTGCCAAAACGCCTCGGCGTTGATGCCTTTCATGCCCGCCTGCATTCCTATCGGCGAAATGTGGCGCGGGCCGCCGCGCGCGCGGCCGGTGCCGTCGGCGGCCCAGTCTTTGGGGTGCGCCGCGAGCTCGAGCGCACGCACCTCGACCGCTTCCGCGGTGTGCGCGAGCAGATAGTCGCCATAAATCAAAACGGGATTGCGCCACTTCTCGGCGATCTCGAAGGCGCGCTGTGTCAGGTCGATCGCCTCGGTGACGTCGATCGGCGCGAATACGATGAAGTGGTAGTCGCCGTGGCCGCCGCCACGCGTGGCTTGGAAGTAGTCGAACTGCCCGCGCGCCAAGTTGAAGGCGACCAGCGGCAATTCTGCGCGCACGAGCTCGGAGAACGATTCCTGCATCAGCGCGAGCCCTTGGCCGGTGGAGCCGGTCGCTGCGCGCGCGCCGGTCGCGACCGCGCCCCACGCCATGCCAACGGCCTCGAGTTCGCTCTCGGCGTTGACGCAGACACCGCCGGCGGCAGGCAACTTCGAGGCGAAATGTTCCAATAACTCGGTGAACGGGGTCATCGGGTAGCCCGCGAAGAACTTGCAGCCTGCAGCGATTGCGGCTTCGGCGATCGCCTCGCTGCCCTCCATCAAGCGTCGCGTCATCGCGAACTCCCCGCGGTCGGCTCGAGCACGAGCGGCTCGTCGTACTTGTAGATCTCGAAGCAAAAATCCGGGCACACGAGCAGGCACGCGCCGCAGCCGGTGCAGCCCGCGAGCAACTCCGGAACCCGCGCGCCGATCGCGTTTCGCTGCCCGCTCATGCGTAACACCTTGGGCGGGCACGCGGGCACGCACAGCTCGCAGCCTTTGCAGCGCTCGGCTTCGAGCACGACGCTGCCGCGCGTAATGACTGCGCTCACGCAGCGCTCCACGCGGGCGCGAAGCCGCGCGGCGCCGCATCGAAGCCCGCACGCAGCGCGTCCGCATTCTTGGCGGCGTGCTCGCGGCGATACGGCGGCAACGCCTCCTCCATCGCGGCGATCAGCGCGGCGAGGCTCACGAGGCCGGTCGCGCCTGCGAGCGCGCCGACGAGCACGAGAGCTGCGCTCTGCGCGGCGCCGAGCTGTGCCGCGAGTGTGGTCGCTCTCACGGGGAGCCCGCGAGCGGCGCCGGCGTCGACGCTCTCGCCGAACAAGTCTGCGTTCCAGACTGCGATGCCGCCGCTGCGCAGCTTCGCGCGCACGCCGTCCCAATAGCGCGGGTGCGCGCCGAGGCCCGCCCAGCTCCTTGCGACGATCGGCGGCGACGAGATCGGCTCCGCGCCAATAATTAGCGTCGAGTCCGTGTTGCCGCCGCGCATCGAGCCACCGTAAGTGCCGAGCGACATGACGTGGCGCTGTTCGCGAATCGCCGCGCGCGCGATCACCTGCGCAGCCAGCTGCACGCCTTGGCCGCCGATCCCGGTGAGCAGGATTTCTCTTTCCACGGGGCCTAACGACTCCCGGCCCGTAGGCCCGCCATCGCAAACGCTTCGAGTCGCGCGGCTTGTGCGCGCTCTGCCGGGTCGTCGTCGACGAGGCGCGAGGCGAGCCAACCCATCGCGAGGTGGTAGAGCGCCTCGGCGTCGGCTTTGGGATCGGCGCTCGGCAGTTCGCCGGCTGCTTTCGCATCCGCGATTGCGGCGCGTACGAGCGCGGTGAGCCGCTGTTCGGAGGCCGCGACTTCCTCCGGGTAGTGCCGCGCGAGTTGGCTGCGCGCGAGCGCGAACGGCCGCGACGCCTCGGCGCCGCGCGAGTTGAGCGCTTGTTCGAGCATGCCGCGCAGCCACGCGCGCACCCGCTCGCTCGCACTCGGCGCCGCCGCCATGCGCATGGCGAGATACTCCGCGAGCAGCGCGATTCCGTGATCGAGCACCGCCACGAGCAGTTCGTGCTTGCTCTGGAAGTGGCGATAGAAGGCCTGGTTCGAGAGTCGCGCGCGCCGGACGATGGCGGCGACCGGCGGCTCGAGATCGCTGCGTTCGCGGATCAGCGCGAGCGCGGCCTGCACGAGTCTCTCGGCCTCTGCTTCATAAGCGGCGCGCTGGCGTTCGAGCGCGCGCTCGACGGCGGGAGTGACGCCGCGAGAGCGCGGCGCGTTCAGAGCGCTCGCGGCCGCCGCCGCGCCGGCTCGGCGCGGAACCGCCTTCCGTGTTTTGAGAATGGCGTTCCGCATGGGCAGAATGGTATTCTGCGCTCGCGATGGCCGCAACTTTCTCGACGCCGAGCCCGCCTGCACCGCGCCCGCTGCTGATCGGCGACATCTTCCGCAACAACGCCGCCGCGGTGCCGAACCGCGTCGCGGCCTCGATCGGCGCGCGCACGCTCACGCACGGCGAACTCGACCGCCTCGCGAACCGCACGGCGCGCGCGCTGCGCGAACTCGGCGTCGAGCGCGGCGACCGCATCGTCACCTGGGCGGACACCTCGCTCGAACTCGTCCCCGTGTTCGCCGCGGCTGCGAAGCTCGGCGCGGTGTTCGCACCCGTGAACGCGCGGCTCGGAGCGCACGAGGCGGAACGCATGGCGGGAGTCGTGCGCCCGCGCATCGTGATTACGGATCTCGAGCGCGCGAAGGAGGCTGCGCCGCTCGCCGCCGGCTGTGGCGCGTATCTCGCGCACCTCGGCGCTACCGGCACCGCGCGCCCAGATCTGTCGCCGCCTCTGCTGCCCGCGGACGATTCGGATGTTACGGAGCCCGCACTGCGCGAGACCGACGCGCACGTGATCTTCTTCACGAGCGGAAGCACCGGCCGCTCGAAGGGCGTCGTGCTCTCCCATCGCGTGAGTTGGCTGCGCGCGTTCCAGGGCGTGTTTCGCGACGAGCCGCGCCGGACGGTGTGCATGTTCCCGATGTTCCACATGGCGCCCTGGACGCTCGCGCTCGCCGCCTGGCAGACGCGCGGCGAGATCGCCTTCGTGCAGCACGCGACGCCCGACGCGCTGCTCTCCGCGATCGAGCATCGGCGCGCAAATCACTTCTACGGCATCCCGCTGATCTGGACGCGCCTGCTCGCGGCCGAACTCGGGCGTTACGACTTGTCCTCGCTGCGCGAACTCGACACGGGCACCTCCGCCGTCCCAGTCGAACTGGTGCGCGCGCTGCGCGATCGCTTCCCGGCCTGCACGCTGCGCATCTATTACGGCGCGACCGAAAGCGGAACCGCTTCGGTGCTCTCGCATGCCGACGTGCTGCGCAAGCCTGGCAGCGTGGGCCTGCCACCGCCGGGCGGCGAGCTGCGCATCGCCGCGGACGGCGAGCTGCTCGTGCGCAGCCCGTATTTGTTGAAGGGCTACTTCGAGGATTCGGGGGCGACGAATGAGGCGCTCCGCGACGGCTGGTTCCACACCGGTGACGCCGGTGCGCTCGACAGCGAGGGCTACCTCTCGATCGTCGGCCGCAAGAAAGAGGTGATTCGCAGCGGGGGCGAGAGCGTCGCCCCCGCCGAAGTGGAAGCCGTGTTAGGGACGGCGCCTGGGGTGCAAGAGGTTGCGGTGGTGGGCGTGCCCGACCCAGAGTGGGGCGAACAAGTGTGCGCCGTCGCGGTGGCCGTGCCTGGCGCAACGCTCACGCTCGCTGAGTTGCGCAAACACTGCGAGGGCAAGCTCGCGGGCTTCAAGCATCCGCGGCGGCTCGAACTCGTCGCCGAGTTGCCGCGCACCGAGGCTACGCGTCAGGTACAGCGCACGCTGCTCCTCGAGCGCATCATCACCGGAATGAAACCGTGAGCGCGAGCGTTACGGTGCTGACGCACGTGCCGATCACGCTGCTCGGCGCGCTGCTCAAGCGATTCCCGGACGTGTCGGTGACGCAGGTTTCGGAGCAGGCGCCGCTCGCGGAGGGCATCCGCGGCGAGGTGTTGCTCACGCAGGCGTGGGGCAGCCCCAACCTCGCAGGCATTATGGAGCGCGGCGTGCGCTGGGTGCACGCCTACGGCACCGGCGTGAACGCGTTCCCGCTCGCTGCACTCGGCGGCGTTCCGCTCACCTGCTCGCGCGGTGGCAGCGGCATCCCGGTCGCCGAGTGGGTGCTCGCAGCGATGCTCTCGTTCGAGAAGCGCTTCGACGAGTCGTTCATCCACGCACAGGGCGAGTGGAGACCCCTCCCGCTCGGTGGACTGTGGGAGCGCACGCTCGCACTCGTAGGTTTCGGTGGCATCGCACAGGAAGTGGCCAAGCGCGCGCTGCCGTTCGGGATGCGCGTGCGGGCGCTGCGGCGCCGCGAGGGGCGCAGCCCGCTCGCGGGCGTCGAGCTGGTGCACACGTTGCCCGAGTTGTTGGGCGATGCGGACCACGTGGTGATCGCGGCGCCCGCGACGCCGGAGACGCGACACCTTCTCAACCGCGCCTCGCTCGCAACCGTGAAGCGCGGCGCGCACTTGGTGAACGTGTCGCGCGGCGCACTGATCGATCAAGACGCGCTGCGTGAGGCGCTGGACGACGGACGCGTCGCGCACGCAACGCTCGACGTCGCCGACCCAGAGCCGCCGCCCGCCGGGCATTGGCTGTATACGCACCCACGCGTGCGGCTCAGCCCACATATCTCGTGGTCGATGCCGGGCGCGCTCGAGCTGCTGCTCGATCCGTTCCTCGAGAACCTCGCGCGCTGGCGGAGCGGAAAGCCGCTGCTCGCGCGCGACCTCGTCGACCTCACGCGTGGCTATTAGGAGGAACCGTGGACCGCAAGCTTGGAGCGATCGCGAACCGCGTGTTGTTCGAGAACGAGCGCGTGCGCATCTGGGAGATGCGCATGCCGGCGGGCGAATCCGGTCCGGTGCACGAGCACGTGCTCGATCACATCCTCGTGCAGGTTGCGGGCGATCGGATGGCGGTCGTGCCGGAGCCGGACACGCACGGTGAGTACAGGGAGTACCTCGAAGCCGACGTGGCTCCGGGGCAAGTGTTTTTTGTGCAGCGCGGCGGCATTGAAACTGCGAAGAACGTGGGGCGGCGCGAATACCACGAGATTTTGATCGAGTTGAAGGATTGAGTGGTGCGGAGCTCCGCAGCCGCGGCGGGGCCGGGGGCCGCGGCTCCTCGTGGATCGGCGCGGCCGTTGGTGGGAAGTGGGTTCGTTGGCGGCGCGTCTTTCGGTGAGAAAGCGCTGCATTGCGTTGGGCCGCGCCTGCGCTTT
>JANNDT010000004.1:0-9963 GCA_031387905.1 Deltaproteobacteria bacterium | reverse complement strand
CCTCGAGAACGACGACGCGAACCGCGCCCTCATGGGATCGAACATGCAGCGTCAGGCGGTGCCGCTGCTGCGAACGGATGCGCCGTTCGTCGGCACGGGCATGGAGTCCGTCGTGGCGCGCGACTCGGGCGTCACCGTGGTCGCGAAGCGCGATGGCACCGTGGTCGGCGTCGATGCGAGCCGCATCGTGATCAAGCCGATCGAAGAAGAATCGGAAGGCCCGAACGTCGACATCATCAACCTGGTCAAGTACCAGCGCTCGAACCAGAGCACGGCCATCAACCAGAAGCCGATCGTGCAGGTCGGCGACACGGTTCGTAAGGGTCAGGTGATCGCGGACGGTCCGGCGACAGATCGCGGCGAGCTCGCGCTCGGCCGCAACGTGGTCGTCGCGTTCATGCCCTGGGGCGGATACAACTTCGAAGACTCGATCCTGATTAGCGAGCGTGTCGTACGCGAAGACCAGTTCACCTCGGTGCACATCGAGGAGTTCGAGTGCGTCGCGCGCGACACCAAACTGGGTCGCGAAGAGATCACGCGCGACATCCCGAACGTCGGCGAGGAAGCGCTCAGGGACCTCGACGAATCCGGCATCGTGCGGATCGGCGCGGAAGTGAAGTCCGACGACATTCTCGTTGGCAAGATCACGCCGAAGGGCGAGACGCAGCTCTCGCCGGAAGAGCGCCTGTTGCGCGCGATCTTCGGCGAGAAGGCTGGCGATGTGCGCGACACCTCGCTGCGCGTGCCGCCGGGCGTAGCCGGCATCGTGATCGGCGCTCAGGTCTTCTCACGCCGCGGCGTCGAGAAGGACGAGCGCGCGCGCGCGATCGAAGAGGCCGAATCGGAGCGCCTGCGCAAGGACCAGGAAGACGAGATCAAGATCATCCGCGACAACGCGCACGGAAAGATCGCGGAGCTCGTAGTCGGGAAGAAGGCCGCGAATCGCGTCGCCGACGATCGGCGCGGCGAAGTGTGGCTCGAAGCCGGCGAGACGATCGTGGCCGAGCGCCTCAACGGTGTGCCGATCCGGCGCTGGCGCGAAGTGCAGGTGACCGACACGGCGACCCAAGAGCGCGTGGACCGCGCGTTTGGGCGCTTCGAAGAGCAGGCGAATGTGATTCGCGCCGTATTCGACGAGCGCATCGCGCGCCTGAAGAAGGGCGATGAGCTGCCGCCGGGCGTCTTCAAGATGGTGAAGGTTTACGTCGCCATCAAACGCAAGCTGTCGGTAGGCGACAAGATGGCCGGCCGTCATGGCAACAAGGGCGTGATCTCGCGGATTCTTCCAGACGAGGACATGCCCTACATGATGGACGGCACGCCGGTCGACATCGTGCTGAACCCGCTGGGCGTGCCTTCGCGCATGAACATCGGGCAGATCCTCGAGACGCACTTGGGTTGGGCTGCGCGGAGTCTGGGTCAGAAGATCAACGAGATGATTCAGGTTCACGCAGGCCCCGACGCGCTGCGCACGAAGCTCAAGGAGATCTACGACGACCCCAATCTCGCGAAGCTGCTCGACACTGCCTCCGACGAGGCGGTGCGCTCGATCGCAGAGAACGTGAAGCGCGGGATCCACGTCGCCTCGGCGGTCTTCGACGGCGCCAGGGAAGACGAGATCAAGCGAGAGCTCACGCGCGCCGGACAGCCGACCAGCGGGCAGACCATTCTGTTCGACGGCCGCTCGGGCGAAGCGTTCAACAGCGACGTGACTGTGGGCGTGCTCTACATCCTGAAGCTGCATCACCTCGCCGACGACAAAATTCACGCACGTTCGATCGGGCCGTACAGCCTCGTCACCCAGCAACCGCTGGGCGGCAAGGCGCAGTTCGGCGGCCAGCGCCTCGGCGAAATGGAAGTCTGGGCGATGGAGGCCTACGGCGCCGCGTTCAGCCTGCAGGAGTTCCTCACGGTCAAGTCGGATGACGTGCTCGGACGCACGCGTATGTACGAATCGATCGTGAAGGGCGACTGCCAGCTCGAGCCGGGTTTGCCTGAAGCCTTCAACGTGATCGTGAAGGAAATGATGGCGCTCGGACTCAACGTCGAACTCATCGAAGACAAAAATCACCAGTGACGGGCAGCATGCACGGGCGGAATGCAGCTGACGGCGCATTCGCGCCGCAGCTGATCCGCCTGCGCAGACCTTAATCACAGGCTCAGGAGAGAACATTGCGCGACCTCTACAGCCTCTTCGAGAAGCCCCGAGACCCGCTCGCTTTCAAGGCGATCAAAATCTCGCTCGCTTCCCCCGAGAAGATCCGCGAATGGTCCTACGGCGAAGTCAAGAAGCCGGAGACCATCAACTACCGGACGTTCAAGCCGGAACGTGACGGCCTCTTCTGCGCGAAGATCTTCGGGCCGGTCAAGGACTACGAGTGCAACTGCGGCAAGTACAAGCGCATGAAGCACCGCGGCGTGATCTGCGAGAAGTGCGGCGTCGAAGTGATCCAGGCCAAGGTGCGCCGCGAGCGCATGGGCCACATCACGCTCGCGACGCCTGTCGCGCCCATTTGGTTCCTGAAGTCGCTGCCGTCGCGCATCGGGAACATCCTCGAGATCACGCTGCGCGATCTCGAGAAGGTTCTCTACTTCGAGGCCTACGTCGTCGTCGATCCGGGTGAGACGGAGCTGCGCGTCTGCCAGCTTCTCACCGAGGATGATCTCACGCAGGCGCGCGAGAAATACGGCCGCGACGCCTTCGAGTACGGCATCGGCGCCGAGGCCGTGCGCCAGATGCTCGCGAACCTCGATGTCGAGGGAGAGTCGCTGCGGTTGCGCGAGGAAATGCGCGAGGCCACGAGCGAGGCGAAGCGCAAGAAGTGCGCGAAGCGTCTGAAGGTGCTCGAGGCGTTCCGCGAATCGGGCAACAAGCCCGAGCACATGATCATGGAAGTGGTGCCGGTGATTCCGCCGGATCTGCGCCCGCTCGTGCCGCTGGATGGCGGCCGCTTCGCCACCAGCGACCTGAACGACCTCTACCGCCGCGTGATCAACCGCAATAACCGGCTCAAGCGCCTTCAAGAGCTCAACGCGCCCGAAGTGATCATCCGCAATGAAAAGCGGATGCTGCAGGAAGCGGTCGACGCGCTGTTCGACAACGGCCGGCGCGGCCGAATCATTACGGGGCCGAGCAAGCGCCCGCTGAAGTCGCTCTCCGACATGCTGAAGGGCAAGCAGGGTCGTTTCCGTCAGAACCTGCTCGGCAAGCGCGTCGACTACTCGGGACGCTCGGTGATCGTGGCCGGCCCCGAGCTTCGGCTCCACCAGTGCGGCTTGCCGTCGCGCATGGCGCTCGAACTCTTCAAGCCGTTCATCTACAGCAAGCTGGAACAGCGCGGCTTCGTGACGACCATCAAGGCTGCCAAGAAGATGGTCGAACGCGAGCGGCCCGAGGTCTGGGACATCCTCGCGGAAGTCATCAAGGAACACCCGGTCATCCTGAATCGCGCGCCCACGCTGCACCGTCTCGGTATGCAGGCGTTCGAGCCCGTGCTGATCGACGGCAAGGCGATCCAGCTCCACCCGCTCGTGTGCAAGGCGTTCAACGCCGACTTCGACGGCGACCAGATGGCCGTGCACGTTCCGCTCTCGGTGGAAGCGCAGATCGAAGCCCGCGTGCTGATGATGTCGACCAACAACATCCTGAGTCCCGCGACTGGCCGGCCGATCATCGACCCGAGCCAGGACATCGTGCTCGGTTGTTACTACATGACTCGCGAGCGTCCGGGCGCCAAGGGCGAAGGACGCAGCTACGCGGGCGCCGACGAAGTGCGCGTCGCGTACGATTCCGGCGAGCTCGAACTGCACGCGGGCATCAAAGTGCGGATGGCGGCGGGCATGGTCGAGTCGACCACCGGCCGCATCCTGTTGTCCGAGATCGTGCCGGCCGAGATCCCCTTCCCGTTCATCAACCAGGTGATGGACAAGAAGGCGCTCGGCGAGTTGATCGACCAGGCCTACCGCCGCCTTGGCAACAAGGCGACCGTGCTGCTCGCCGACCGCCTGCGGACGCTGGGCTACCAGCACGCGACCAGCGCCGGCGTTTCAATTTGTCTCGACGACATGATGGTGCCACCGGACAAGGAGCGCTTCATCCTCGAAGCGCAAGGCCTGGTAGCCGAGGTCGAGAATCAATACCTCGACGGCCTAATCAGCGATGGCGAGCGTTACAACAAGGTGATCGACATCTGGGCGAACGCGACCGAGAAGATCGCGGCCCAGCTGCTCGAGAATCTCGGCGTCGACAAGAGCCGCGATGTCATCAAGGGTGTCCGCGTCCCGAGCTTCAACCCCATCTACATGATGGCCGACTCGGGCGCGCGCGGTTCTGCGCAGCAGATCCGCCAGCTCGCCGGCATGCGCGGCCTGATGGCGAAGCCCTCGGGCGAGATCATCGAGACGCCGATCACCTCGAACTTCCGCGAGGGTCTCTCGGCGCAGCAGTATTTCATCTCGACCCATGGCGCGCGCAAGGGGCTCGCCGATACGGCGCTCAAGACGGCCAACTCCGGCTATCTGACGCGCCGCCTCGTCGATGTCGCGCAGGACGTGATCATTCGGCTCGGCGACTGCCTCGCCGACGTGAAGCAGTCGACGCGCGAGAAGGATCCGACGCGGTACGGCATCAAGATGACTGCGCTCGTCGAGGGTGGCGACATCATCGAGGGAATCGGGGAGCGCATCCTCGGTCGCAGTTCGCTGATCGACGTACTCGACCCGGTTACGCGCAAAGTCTTGATCAAGCACGGTGATGAGATCACCGAGGACACGGTCAAGATCATCGAGGAAGCTGGCGTCGACGAAGTTTGGATTCGCTCGGTGCTCACCTGCCGCGTTCCCCGCGGCGTGTGCGTGAAGTGTTACGGGCGCGATCTCGCCCGCGGCACGCTGGTGAATCTCGGCGAAGCGGTCGGCGTGATTGCAGCGCAATCGATCGGCGAGCCCGGCACGCAGCTGACGATGCGCACGTTCCACATCGGCGGCGCGGCGACGCGGCGCGTCGAGGCGTCGCATCACCAGACCGCGAGCGACGGCACGGTGCGTTACTCGAATCTGCGCACGGTGAAGGATCGCGACAACCGACCAATCGCGATGAACCGCAACGCGGAGCTCGGGATCTTCGACGCAAGTGGCCGCGAGCGCGAGCGCTACCCGGTCACGTACGGCGCCTACATCAAGGTGGAGGACGGCCAGAGTGTGAAGCTCGGCGCGATCCTCTGCGAATGGGATCCTTTCGCGAATCCCATTCTCACCGAGCAGAGCGGCACGGTGAAGTTCGACGACATCATCGAAGGCTCGACGATGCAGGAGCAGGTGGACGAGTTCACCGGCCTCTCGTCGCGCGTGATCGTCGAGTCGAAGGATCCAGAACTGCGGCCGCGCGTGTCGGTGATGAACGCTGCAGGCGATGTCGGTTATCAGGCGCAGCTGCCCGTGGGCTCCTACCTGGCCGTTTCCGAGGGCCATGAAGTCGCCGCCGGCGATGCCATCGCGAAGATCCCGCGCCAGATGACGAAGACGAAAGACATCACGGGCGGCCTCCCGCGCGTGGCCGAGTTGTTCGAGGCGCGCAAGCCGAAGGAGACGGCCATCGTCACCGAGGTCGACGGCATCGTCAGCTTCGGACCCGATTCACGCGGCAAGCGACGGGTGCTCGTCACGACCGAGGACGGCGAGCAGCGTGAGTACCTCATCCCGAAGGGCAAGCACGTTTCCGTTCACGAAGGCGACCGCGTCCGCAAGGGCGAGCCGCTGATGGACGGTTCCCCGAACCCGCACGACATTCTTCGCATCGAGGGCGAGCAAGAACTGGCGAAGTGGATGGTCGACGAGGTGCAGGAGGTCTACCGCCTTCAGGGCGTGAAGATCAACGACAAGCACATCGAGATCATCATCCGGCAAATGCTGCGGAAGCTGCGCGTCAAGGAAGCCGGCGATACCGACCTGCTGGTTGGCGAGTCGGTCGACAAGGTCGAGTTTGCGACCGTGAATCAGCAGATGAAGGAAGAGGGCAAGCGTCTCGCCGTAGGCGAGCCTCTGCTCTTGGGCATCACCAAGGCGTCGCTGTCGACCGAGTCGTGGATTTCGGCCGCGTCCTTCCAAGAGACGACCAAGGTTCTCACCGAAGGCTCGATCTGGGGGAAGACGGATCTGCTCCACGGCCTCAAGGAGAACGTGATCATGGGCCGCCTGATCCCCGCCGGGACGGGCTTGGCGCGCTACACGAACATCGGGATCCAGATCGACGCGCCGGCGGGTGGCGCAACGCTGGAGGAGGCGAGCAGCTCGAGCCTCCCGGAGCTACCGCCCTTGGAGTTGCCGCGGGTGGCGGATGACGCCGACGCGGCAGACGACTTGAGCGAAGAGCTACCGGCCGCGCTTTGGGCCGCTGTTGGCGCGGGGGCCGTCGAGCGATTCCGCTCGACGGCCCCGGCATTTAGGAGCCGAAGAGGAGCTTCCGACGCTGGTTTCGTCGAGCGACGCGTGAAAGCTCGTTGACACCGCAGTTCATCACAGTATCTTGCCGCGCCTTCGAGGTTTTTGGGTCGCCGCCCACGGCAACCCGGGTCGACGAGAAGCCAGCCCGAACCGAATCATCCCGGCCGCCTGAAAGCCCCGAGATGCCCAGTTCCGGCCTCCTCGCATCCGCGGTTGTCGCTGAGAGGGGCTTTGCGCATTTTCAACTTTGCGCACTCTCAAGTTGAGGGTCTCGGTTAGTCGCGCGAAGAACATGGATTCCTTCGCCGGAGATTGAATGCCTACCGTTCAGCAATTGCTTCGCCGGGGTCGCGTCGCGAACCGGAAGAAGTCGAAATCGCCCGATCTTGCGTCCTCGCCGCAGCGGCGCGGTGTGTGCATTCGCGTCTTCACGCAGACGCCGAAGAAGCCGAACTCAGCGCTGCGCAAGGTCGCCCGTGTGCGCCTGACCAACGGCAACGAAGTGAACGCCTACATCCCGGGCGTGGGCCATACGCTGCAGGAGCACTCAGTGGTGCTCGTTCGCGGCGGCCGCGTGAAGGACCTGCCGGGCGTCCGGTACCACATCGTGCGCGGCACGCTCGATTCGACCGGTGTCGCAGATCGGCACAAGAGTCGATCGAAATACGGCGCCAAGCGCCCCAAGTAGTTCTTCAAACCTCGGTGGCTCGCAGTTCGAGCCGCCTCACTTCTTCGAGAGAGCCTGATGCCCCGACGCCGAGTCGTTGCGAAACGCGAGACGATTGCGGACCCGAAGTTCAATGACCGAATGGTCACGCGCTTCATGAACGTGATCATGCGCGACGGCAAGAAGAGCACCGCAGAGCACATCCTCTACGGCGCCTTCCACGAGATCGAGAGCAAGACGCGCAATGATCCGATCGCGATGTTCCGGCGCGCCGTCGAGAACGTGCGGCCGCGGATCGAGGTGAAGTCCCGGCGCGTAGGCGGTGCGACCTATCAGGTGCCGATCGAGGTTCGGCCGGAGCGAGCGACGTCGCTGGCGATGCGCTGGATCGTCGAGTCTTCGCGAGCGCGCGATGGACGCAGCATGCGCGAGAAGCTCGCGAACGAGTTGATCGACGCTGCGAACGAACGCGGCGAAGCGGTAAAGAAGCGCGAAGACACGCACCGCATGGCGGACGCGAACAAGGCCTTCTCGCACTACCGCTGGTAACGCAGCGGAGGCGGCGTAAGCGCTACGGCGCGAGTCGAAATGAAAATGGCCCGGCAGGCTCCGCTCGAGAGAACGCGCAACATCGGCATCATGGCCCACATCGATGCCGGCAAGACGACGACTACCGAGCGAATCCTCTACTACACGGGCGTGACGTACAAGATGGGCGAGGTGCACGAGGGCACCGCCACCATGGACTGGATGGAGCAGGAGCAGGAACGCGGCATCACGATCACCTCGGCCGCAACCACCTGTTTCTGGAAGGATCACCGCATTAACATCATCGACACACCGGGGCACGTCGATTTCACCGTCGAGGTGGAGCGCTCGCTCCGCGTCCTCGACGGCGCGATCGCTGTGTTCTGTGGCGTCGGTGGCGTCGAGCCGCAGTCCGAGACGGTCTGGCGCCAGGCGGATAAGTACCGCGTGCCGCGGCTCGCGTTCGTGAACAAGATGGACCGCATCGGCGCCGACTTCCCGCGCGTGCTCGACATGATGCGCGAGCGGCTCGCGGCGAATCCGATCGCGCTGCATGTGCCGATCGGCCAGGAGGACGGCTTTCGCGGCGTCGTCGACGTACTCGAAGACAAGGCGCTGATCTGGGACGGCACCGAGCTCGGCGCGACCTTCCACGACGAGGCGGTGCCGGAGGCCCTGCGCGCGACGGTGGCCGCGTGCCGCGAACGTGCGATCGAAGCCGCTGCCGATGTCGATGACGCGCTGATGGCTCGCTACCTCGAGGGCGCGCCGATCGCGCCGGACGCACTGCGCAAGGCGCTCCGCCAAGCGACGCTCGAGCTGCGCATCGTTCCGGTGCTGTGCGGCTCGTCGTTCCGTAACAAGGGTGTGCAGC
This sequence comes from Deltaproteobacteria bacterium, assembly GCA_031387905.1. GTDB lineage: Bacteria > Myxococcota_A > UBA9160 > UBA9160 > UBA6930 > VGRF01. Next base: position 1,453 of record JANNDT010000004.1, on the reverse strand, counting down.
CGCTGCTCGACGCCGTCGTCAACTACTTGCCGTCGCCTCTCGACCTCCTGCCGGTCGAAGGCCGCAAGCCCGAGAAGGACGCTGCGGTCGTCGTGAAGCGGAGAGCGGACGACAAGGAGCCCTTCGCAGCGCTCGCTTTCAAGATCGCCACGGACAAGCACGTCGGGCAGCTCACCTACATCCGCGTGTACTCCGGCCAGATCGCGAGCGGTGAGCAGGTGCTCAACGCTGCGACAGGCAAGAAGGAGCGCGTGGGTCGCTTGCTGCAGATGCACGCGAACAAGCGGCAAGAACTCGATGCGGCGTACGCGGGCGACATCGTCGCGCTCGTCGGCCTCAAGAACGTCGCGACGGGTCACACGCTGTGCGACCCGAAACACCCGGTGCTGCTCGAGAGCATCGAGTTCCCGGAGCCCGTGATCAAGATCGCCGTCGAAGCGAAGACACAGGCGGACATGGAGAAGCTGAGCGCCGCGCTGCAGAAGCTCGCCGCCGAAGATCCGACTTTCCACGTGTCCGTGGACAGCGAGACCGGCCAGACGATTCTCGCCGGCATGGGCGAGCTCCATCTCGAGATCAAGGTGGATCGCCTTCTGCGCGAGTTCGGAGTCAGCGCGAACATTGGCCGTCCGCAGGTCTCGTACAAAGAGACAATCCGCCAGACCGCAGTCGTCGAAGGCCGCTACATCAAGCAGACTGGCGGCACGGGTGACTACGGCGTGGTGAAGATCGAAGTCTCGCCCGGCGCGCACGGCAGCGGCTTCGTGTTCGAGAACGCGCTCAAGGGCGAGGCGATCCCGCGCGAGTTCGTGCCAGCGATTCGCCAGGGCTGCGAAGAATCTGCGCAGAGCGGCGAACTCGCGGGCTACCCGGTCGTCGACATCAAAGTGCGGCTGCTCGATGGGCAAGCGCACGACGTCGATTCGTCCGAGCGTTCCTTCAAGATTGCGGCATCGCTTGCGATGCGCGACGGCCTTCGCGAGGGCAAGCCCGCGTTGCTCGAGCCGGTAATGGCCGTTGAAGTCGTTACGCCAGACGATTTCGTCGGGCCTGTGCAGGGCGACATCAACAGCCGACGCGGCGCGATCACGGGCCTCGAGGCGCGCCCCGCCGCGCAGCTCGTACGCGCCGATGTCCCGCTCGCGCAAATGTTCGGCTACGTGAACTCGCTGCGCTCGATGACCCAGGGCCGCGCGAGTTACACGATGCAGTTCTCGCACTATGCGGAAGTTCCCGAGGCAGTCGCCCGGAGCATCGTTCCCACCTATTAGGCGTCTAGCCCCGCCGTCCGCGGGCTTTCGAGGAGCGTGAAATGGCCAAGGAGAAGTTCGAGCGCAACAAGCCCCACGTGAACGTGGGGACGATTGGGCACGTGGACCACGGCAAGACGACGCTGACGGCGGCGATCACGCAGCGTCAGGCGAAGAAGGGTCTGGCGCAGTTCGTGGCGTAC